>JBGUKV010000127.1:0-7836 GCA_045114655.1 Candidatus Allocopromorpha sp.
CAGAGACAGACACGGTTCCATCGAACTGATCATTACGAGAGACAGCGCGGAGCGGATCGAAGAAGTGCTGGCGCCGGCAAAGCCGCTGGTGCTGGATGTGCTGCCGTTATCACTGGAAGAGGTATTTATTTATGAACTGGGAGGTGAGAAATATGACTTCAGCGAAATCATGTAAAAGACCTGAAAGAACCTGGCTGATCGAGACACTGAGACGCTGCAAGGCGCTGCCGGTGCTCATCGCAGTCGCGTATTTTCTCAGCAACATTCTCCCGATCCTGTTGTCCTACAGCAGGCTGGAAAGAGTCATCACCTACGTATACAGCTCGATGACCGGATCGAACCTGCTGAACATCCTCATCGGGATCGCCGGGGGCGTGGTCGTGAGCTGCGCAGTATTCAGATACCTGCACAGCAATGCTTCTGTCATCGACGCGCACGCGAAACCGCTGACCAGAACGCAGTTGTTTAGGGGATCCTTCTTCGCGGGACTGCTGATGGTCATTGCCCCGGTCGTACTCACAGGACTTCTGTACTTGTGCGTCATGGGCGCGCACGGAACCGTCGACCTTACGACGACCATGGAAGAACTGGGGATGGGAGACTGGACCCAGCAGGTCGGCGCCGAGCACATCCTGTGCGTTTCCAACATCATCGGATGGACGCTGGATAATATCGTCATCATCGGATTCACATACTGCGTATCGTGCTTCGCGGCGATACTGGCCGGAACGGCTGCCATACAGGCGCTGCTGTCGCTGCTTCTCATATCAGTGGCCTCGATCGTGTACTCCTTTTTCCTGGGATACATGGACACCTTCCTTTACGGATACACCGGCAGCAACACAAGCCTTTTGATGTATCTTTCGCCATACGGTTTCTTGATGATGAGAGATGCGTTCCCGTTCGAATCGGTTCCTGTAACGCTCATCGTGTACGCGGTGATCTCCGCACTGATTGCCTTTGCGGCGGCGGCGATATACAAGAAAATCAGACTCGAGAATGAGGAGCAGACCATCGTCGTGCCATTCGTGGCGGATCTTCTGGTGATCCTGCTTACGGCGCTGGCGGTATCGACGGTACTTTTTATCGCCCAGAGTTTCCTGGCGATAGATTCAGCGGCAGGCAGCGTTATCACGATCGTTCTGGCAACGATTGTCTTCTTCCCGGTGTTCTGCATGATCGCAGATCAGAGCTTCAGGATTTTCAAAGGCAGGAACGCCAGGGTGTTCATCATCTACGCTGCGGTCATGTGCCTGGTGCTGGCGTTCACACTCTTTGATGTGACCGGATTTGAAAAAAGAGTTCCGGAAGTTTCAAAGGTGGAATCCGTGGATATCAGCGATTCGAATCTGATCAACACAGAGTACAAAGGCATCAAAGATGAGGATACGATCACACAGATCACAGCCCTTCACAAAAGCATCGCAGAGGAAGGAAAACACACAGATATGGATATTCCTGCAGATGACGTGAAAGACGGCGGACAGGCATCGTCCATCGGCGGCGTGCAGATCGACTACCATCTGAAAAACGGCAAGACGATCACAAGATACTACGGATTGATTTACCCGGCGTCCTACGACGCATATGCGGCATATTACCGGAGCGAAAAAATCAGAGAGCATGACTGCATCGACGAAAAGCATCCGTTCAAAACCGGGCAGTACATGTCCATCAATGACGCACATGTCAACAAGTACGGGGACTACATTGACAGCAATACCTACAAGGTGCCGGATGAGAATCTGAAAGGCGTCATCAGGGCAGCCAACAAAGATATCATGAACTGGACCGCAGAAAACCGCGAGCTGTTCCTGGCGATTGAAGACTATGATCCGGAGAAAGACAAGTCTTCCTACACGCTCAGCATAAGTGTCGACTACAGCCTTTCTGAAGAGACTGTCTCAAAACTGGAGGCTTACAACCGCTACTATACGTTCAAGACGAGCGATCAGAATATGACGAATTACATTGAGAAACACCCTGAAATCATGTCTGACAAGAATGTGATAGCAGATGATGACCCGACTTGGGGAGGCAACGAAATGTGACGTGCCAAAGGTGTGTCAAAGGGACGGTTCTTTTGACACGTTACCAGAATATGGAAAACCCGAAGCGCCGCGCGTTGCGGAGTGCTTCGGGTTTCTAGTTTCCAGTTATTGTAAATGTGTCAAAAGAACCGTCCCTTTGGCACATTACACGTCGATGGCCATATCTCCGACGGTGAAGTTGTCGATGAGACGGGTGGTGCCGATGCGCACGGCCATTGCGACGACGTCTCCTTTGCCAAAGGTCTCAATGGGCTGCATGGACAGGCCGTCGACGACTTCCACGTAATCGATGTCTGCCATCGGCTCCGTGGCCAGATTGGCTTTTATGGCATCGAGCAGCGTCTTCGAGTCTGTACAGCCGTTTTTGATCATATCCTGGCCGAGGCGCAGGGATCTGGAAAGAATACGCGCGGCTTTGCGCTCATCCGGGTTCAAGTAGACATTGCGTGAACTCATGGCAAGGCCGTCTTCCTCTCTGACAGTCGGGCAGCCGACGACGTCTACATCGAAATTCAGGTCTCTGACCATCCTGCGGACTACAGCCAGCTGCTGGGCGTCCTTTTTGCCGAAGTAGATCTTATCCGGCTGAACGACGTTGAGGAATTTCGCGATCACAGTGCAGACGCCGCGGAAGTGGTTCTCTCTTGTGGCGCCGCACAGGGTGTCGGATACGACGTCGACATCCGCGTACGTACAGAAGTCCGGGAAATACATCTCCTCCGGTTCCGGATGGAAAACAACATCCACGCCGTGGGCTTCCAGGATCTTGCAGTCACGTTCGAAATCCCGGGGGTACTTTGACAGATCTTCATTGGGTCCGAACTGTATGGGGTTTACGAAGACCGAAGCCACCGTGTAGTCGTTGTCCTCGTTGCTGTAGTCCATCAGGGACGCGTGCCCCTCGTGGAGATACCCCATGGTCGGGCAAAGGCCAATCGTCTGGTCGGCATTCTTCCATGTTTCAATCTGTGCGTGCATCTCTGCAATCGTTGTTATAACTCTCATGTTTGTTTCCTCGCTGTGATGCTTTTGCTTGAATTGCTTTTGCTTTGATTAGTAGAGGCGCTTGAGCGCTTCTTCGTTCTTCATCTGGAATGAGTGCTCATCATCCGGGAAGGTCTTGTTCTTGACTTCCTCATCGTAGGCCTTGAACGCCTTGACCATTTCTTCGCCGATGTTGGCAAACTGCTTGACGAACTTCGGAACATAGTCTGTGAATGTTCCCAGCATGTCCTGATAGACGAGGATCTGTCCGTCACACTCGGTTCCGCCACCGATTCCGATGGTCGGGATGTCCAGCTTGCTCGTGATAAGCGCTGCGACTGGTGCAGGAATGCATTCCAGTACGACTGAGAAAGCGCCGGCTTCCTGAACTGCGTATGCGTCTTCCAGAAGTTCCTTTGCTGCGTCTTCGGTCTTGCCCTGTACGCGGCATCCGCCAAATGCGTTGATGGACTGCGGTGTCAGTCCGAGGTGCGCCATGACAGGTATTCCAGCATCGACCATCGCCTTGATTTGCGGGCAGACTCTGGCGCCGCCTTCCAGCTTGATGGCCTGGCAGTGGGTTTCTTTCATGACACGTCCCGCGTTCTCGAGGGCCTGCTCCATGGATACTTGGTACGACATGAACGGCATGTCGACGACGATCATGGTGGTCTCTGTTCCGCGGACGACAGAAGCGCCGTAGGTGATCATGTTATCCACGGTCACAGGAATTGTGTCTCCGAGTCCAAGCATTGTGTTACCGAGTGAATCTCCTACCAGAATCGCGTCTATGTTGCCGTCCATCAGCTTTGCTGTTGAGTAATCATAGCACGTAAGCATGGAGATTTTTTTGCCTTCCGACTTCATCTTCTGGAAGGTGAGTACTGAGTTTCTCATTGTGGTTTTGTCCTTTCCTTCGATTAATGATCCTTCGATTAATGGTCCTTCTCCGGATCTTCAGATAAAAGTTGTTCGATGTTCTGGTACAAACGATCGGGATGTTTGGATTCCGCTATCGGAATGAGCCGCGATGAAAGTACACGATAGATGGCGCTTTGCTGCTCGTTCATGCAGGCCAGGTGCTTTGCGATGGTCTTCGCGTCGCCGCGCTCCACCGGTCCGGTGAGCGCTGCCGCCGGCCCGCGGCTGAGAACGTGCTGCACGTTTCCCGTCACGAGAGGGGTGAGGGCTTTGCGCGCGTCCGCTTCTTCAAATCCGCACTGGCAGAGCATGTCGATGCTTTCTGCCAGAAGCGCGACTGCCAGATTGCTGGCTGTGACGGCCGCTGCGTGGTAGAGAGTCTTGTCCTCCGCCCGGATCACCTGCAGGTCGATGCCTGCACTCTTAAGCATTCCTTTGATCTCGGGAAGATGGTCTTCGTTTCCCTCGACCGCAAAAAAAACATCCTGCAGTTCTTTGTAAGCTTCATATTTATCGCTTACGGCGAACAGCGGATGAACGGAATACTCGTACGCGCCTGTCTGGTCAATGCCGGGGAATGCTTCTCCTGCGGAGAGCGATCCGCTGCAGTGACATATGTACTTGCCCTGGATCGGATACTGACGGACCTGTTCAAACACTTCTGAAATGGTTCCGTCGGGAACAGTCAGGAACAACACGTCGCTTGCTTCGATGAGGGCGCCCAGATCAGTGAACGCCTCGCTGCCGGTAAAGTTCGCTGCCTCTTCAGCAGATTGAGTGTTGCGGCTGTAATAGCCTGTAACCTTGATGCTGTTTGCGTCTGTTTTGCTCGAGAAGTATTTACCTAATGTAAATCCAACCTTGCCTGCTCCTATAAATCCTGTTTTCAATCGATCACCTCTTTTCTCAAAAGGTGACGTGGTTCCTTTCCCGCGGCTTGCATACGCGCGCCTTGTATCGGTCCGGGGTTCTTCGCGGTACAGTTTCCTTGGTGGAATACCGTCCATCACAAGGGGAAGTATAAACCGCAAGATAGTATTTGTCAATGAAAAGGAAAAGGTGTATAATAGCAAAGTACGAAACGCCGGGAGTCATCGGGGAGTGGCGCAGTTTGGTAGCGCACCTGACTGGGGGTCAGGTGGCCGCAGGTTCAAATCCTGTCTCTCCGACCAAAGAACATACCCCGGCGTTTTGTATTTCATTCGCAAAAGCATGACAGCAGGAGTTGATTCATATGGCGATCCACATCGTTCTGGTGGAACCGGAGATTCCGCCCAACACAGGAAGTATCGCGAGAACGGCCGCAGCCACAGACAGTGTGCTGCATCTTGTCAAGCCGCTCGGTTTCAGTATCGATGACAAAAGCCTGAAGCGGGCAGGGCTCGACTACTGGCCGTACGTCAAGCTTGAGGTACACGAAAGTCTGGAAGAGTTCATGGAGAAGTACGCGGGCCGACGCATGTGGCTGGCCACGACCAAGGGCGGACGTTGCTATACAGATGTAGAATACAGGGACGAGGACATGATTCTCTTCGGACGTGAGACTGCGGGGCTGCCCCGCGATTTCATTGCCGCCCATGCTGATCAGGCTATCCGCATCCCCATGAGCGCGAACACACGTCTCAGATCATTCAACTTATCCAATTCCGTCATTGTTGTTTTGTTTGAAGCTCTTCGGCAGCTGGAGTTTCCCGGACTGGAGTAGTGCGGAAGGACCGGATTGCCAGAAGGGTGAAGCCCGTCACGATTGCAGCAAATACCAACAGGTGGAACACGCTGAAACTTGCGAGCGGCAGCATGTGATAGAACAGGAACACGATAGCTGTCACCAGAGCAAGGGCAACGGAAAGCAGCAGATTCTGCCGGTTTCTGTTCCGCAGAAATCCCCGCACCGACAAAAGCCAGATCACGAAAAATGTGATTGCGGCGCATTCCGTCATTGCCTGATCAATGGCGAACAGATAATAGGAAAACACCTGCGTCAGAACAGCGAATACTGCGATGACGACCAGATGCGGTACAATGACGAACCATGAGGAATAGGAAACAGATCCTTTTTTCGCTTCACGGCGGTGCATCAGATAGATGATCAGACAGATCACATACAGCAACAGCAAAAGCAGGTTTGTCCGGATCACGATTTTGATGATTTCTCCAACCGAAAGAAAACTGTTCCTGTCCGCGTTCATCTCCGTATCCATTTCGTCCGTCGGCGAATAGCGATATGGGGTTTGGGCAAACGCAGCAAAGGCATCATTATTATCTGTGGGAACAAGTTCCGGAAGATCCTCGCCCGGAGTTATTTTCATCTTGTAAGTGCCTTTGCCGGGAGTCCCGATGTACATCATGCCCGGTTTATAAGCGGTATCATACGCATCGTAGGAAAGATCATGATAGGTCAGCGACTTTCGGTTGAAGGCGGTCACCTGTATCGTATATTCGCTGTCAGAAGGAAGGCTGACGGCCGTTTCTTTTCCCTGGCGCATCATGAAGATGTCCGGCAGGGAACCTTGTTTGGCGTCAGCTGAGTCTTCTGCCTCGGTAAGCGATCCTTTGCGGTCAATGGAGGCGATGGTGGTTTTGCCTTTCAGCACGTCGACGGCAATGTCACCGATGAAGACGATCCACCTGGTTTCCGTTGGACCGTAGAATACATCTTCTGTACTGTTGTCAGAGAACAGCCAGCTGATGTAAGTCATGGGGCGATGCTCCAGCACGACGTTATCAGCGGTTGGATCATCTGCTTCCCAGCTTCCGTCATCGATCTGGCGGCTGCTTGATTTGAGGTGCTGGGACGCTGCGAAGGTTAGATAGTCAACAAACACATCACGCTGGTTCTTTTGCTGCGCGTTCAGTTGGGAGTGCTTCGGCATGGACGCGGCAAGCATCTCAAAAGCGTGCCCTAAATCAGGCTCCGTCCAGATTTTCATCAGGTTTGGCTGCAGCAACGCAACATATTCGTCTGTGGTCGGGAAGAAGGAACCTAAGAAAGAAAGCACCAGCCGGAACTGATGGTTGAGCTCCGGATTGTTCCGGAAGGGTTCATAGGCCAGCTGTTGTGTTGTCTTTGATGCTGTATGGGCTAGGGCTGCATAATTGCTGTCCGTTTCCTGAGAAGGCGTGTACAGGGTCGTTCCATACCGCTCATACCCCCAGCTTTGCAGTGGCGTACGCGGCACGGGATCGTTCTTGCCGCAGATGTTGTAGATGCCTGGATAAGCGACCGGTTTTTTCGTTGTTCTCGGAACGGCGGTGAGATAGGCGTAAACGTCATCGAATTGTCCGGATTCGATCATATCTGCAGCTGTGATGTTCGCGACGGCAGATGCTCTGGAATAGCCTGAGATCCAGAGTTTAGTTTTGCCCTTGATGTTGTGCTCTTTGATATAACTGTTGATGTGGCTTTCCAGAATCATTGCCGCATTATTGAAACCCTCGTGGCGCACCCCGGTTCCGACCTTCAGGTTTGAGGACCACTCCTCTCCGTAGCCTGCTCCGCAGGCGGTCGCAGCTATGACGGTCATATCATCGATGCGTTTGTGCGCGATGACTCCCGCCAGAGAATCCGGTGTCGGCGGCCGGTCATATCCAAACGAGTCCCGATCGTTGAACCCGATCGCCGCGAGATACCTGTCAAAGTACGGCAGGAAATTTTCTTTATCGTTTCGAAAAGCGGATATCGCAAAACCAAGAGAGCACTGCGCAAACAATCTGCTGAATTCATCAGAAGGATACCGGAAAAGATCATCAGAATAGGGGAACTTCCAGTTATACAAGTGATCCGCAGTGTCATAAAAACTCAACTCGAGCTGCTGGACATCTTTATAACGGCTGTCGTCAGCAAACTGAACGTCAGGACGGGTGGTGAAGGTGTTCTCGT
>JBGUKV010000128.1:0-2408 GCA_045114655.1 Candidatus Allocopromorpha sp.
AGACAGCATATGCGGATTTCGCATGTATCCCCGGATTTGACAAAGGTGTTTTCCGCGCGAAGTATCCTGGTCTCACATCGGAGGAAGAGAACCAGGTATGGACCGAAGAAATCGGAAAGATCGTCCTCGGACTGCGAATCCAGTGCGAAGAAGGAAAGCCTGCGGTACTGGCCGCACACTATACTGTTCCGGGTTGCAACACGGAATCCGGACAGACCAGTTTCTTTGCCAACTTTGAGCCGGTCATTCCGACCGAGGTTCTCCGTGCTGCTCAATTCGATGCAGCCTGTCTCGGCCATATCCACAGGCCCCAGCTGGTGTTCGGATTTGAAAACGTGTACTACGCCGGGGCGATCAATGCCCTCAACTTCAACGACGAGGGACAGGAACGTGGCTTCTATGTCCACGAATTTGACCAGAAACGGCTTGTAAACTCCACCTTCCATATTCTCCCGTACCGGCCTCATGTGACGCTGAAATGGGCTCCTGAGGACGTTACTGAATACCTCCAGTCTCCTACACTGTATGTCGCGGCACATCAGCTGAACGATGTGGTGGTCGACAAGATCGTCCGGGTGCATTTCAAATGTACTCCGGAGCAGAAGGAAGCCATGAACATTCCTCTGCTCCAGTCACAGCTTTATGAGGCAGGAGCTTTCTATGTTGCTGAGATCGAGGCCGACACCACGGCAGAGGTCACGAACAAGGATCTTCTTTCCGAAGAATCGGATCCGCTTGCAAACCTGAAGAAATGGCTTGAGGAAAAACAGTTCCCTGATCCGAACGAGATCGCCGAGCTTGGCGAACCGATCATCAGGAAAGCACAGATGCTGGCGGTCACATCGAAAGTGCATGGTGTATTCCGTCCGGTTCACATCAAGGTCCACAACTACCGGAACTATAAGGACGCGGAATTCGACTTCACGGACATCAAGTTCTGTACGATCAACGGTCAGAACGGTGCCGGCAAGTCCTCCCTCTTCATGGACGCTATTGCGGACGCGCTTTACGAGGAACCGAGGGAAGGCGATCTTAAAGGCTGGATCCGCGCCACGGAGGATTCCAGAGGCGGTTCCATTGAATTCATATTCGACATCGGTGAGAACCGCTTCCGTGTGGTCAGGACAAGGGTTAAGTCAGGCCGTGGAACACTGAACATCTCACAGCTCGGGGAAGACGGTGAGACATGGGAGAACAGGTCAAAGGAACGTTTCGGAGATACGCAGGATGAGATCGTCAACATCATCGGCATGGACAGCATGACCTTCCGCTCCTGCGCTCTTATCATGCAGGATCAGTACGGCCTGTTCCTTCAGGCCAGGAAGGAAGACCGCGTTTCAATCCTTGCCAACCTTCTCGGCCTTGGTGTTTACCAGTACATGGAAAAGATCGCCAGGGACAAGCTGGGAGACGTCAAGAGGGCACTCGCCGCAGCGCGTGAAGACATCAGGGTACATACGGAACAGATCATGGAAAAAGGCGATCCGGAGAAGGAGCTGCAGGAGCTTGAGACAATGCTCGATTCCTTCAAAAAGGAAGGCGAAGTACTCCAGACAAAGTATGACCTGCTTAAGGAAAAGGCCGCGTCCTATGCGAAGGCCCTTGACGAGTACCAGAAGGCTTCTGCCGAGAGGGATAAGAAGAAGGCCGACACGGAAGCTGATGAGAAGGCCATCGCCGATCTGAACGCCAGCATCCAAACATGTGACATGAAGCTTGTCTTATCGGAAGAGATCCGGAAGAAAGCTGCCGAATGCGAAGAAGCCGAAAGCCTCATGAACAGCTTGCATGCAGATGTGATCCGCAGGGATGAGATTGTCAGCCAGCAGGAACAGAAGCAGCGCGAAGCTGTCGCGCTCAACCTCAGGGCAGATTCATTAAGGACATCAATCGAGGCATCAAAGAAGAAGATCGACAGCCTCCGTGGAGATTCCGTTCCGGCAGACATTGACCAGAAGATCGCAGACCTCGCCACTGCCAGAAAAGAAATGGAAGCGCTGCGGGAAAAGAAGGATCAGGAATCGGCGCTTATGGCAGCATCAGCTGATGAGATTTCCAAAATCCAAAAAGAAGTCATGGGCTACATGTCCGATCAGCGCTTAAAGGATGCGGAGTTCAGCCGGTGCATGGAGCAGAAAAAATTCCTTGAAAACTCCGGATGCCCGATCGTGGAGACGGCAACATGCAAATTCCTTGCTCAGGCGAAAGCCGATGCAGATAAGGTCGCAGATCTGAGAGCTGTCGTGAACGGACTTGGAGTCGCTATCATAGACGCACAGGAACGGCTGTGCGATCGGAAGGAAGAGCTTGAGGCAAAGCGGAAGGAAATCGGATACAGCGCCGAAAAGGAATCGGAGCTGGTATCACTTATCAACACCCTTACGCCTTATGAAACAATCAGAAAACAG
>JBGUKV010000129.1:0-2499 GCA_045114655.1 Candidatus Allocopromorpha sp.
CCGATGTGATCGTAAATGCTCTGAAAAAGCGCGTCGACCACGGCATCTTCGGATACACGACTATCTACAATGATGATTATCCGAACGCATTTGCCGCATGGTGCAAAAAGAGATATGACTGGGAATTCGACAAGGCGAACATCTGCTATTCACCGGGCATCATCCCTGCGCTGTATGAACTGGTAGGCGACATCTGCGCCGAGGACGAGAAGGTACTGTTCCAGACACCGTCATACGGATTCTTCAAACATGCCAGCACATACAACGGCCGTGAGATGGTATTCAACAAGATGAAATTCGAAGACGGAAAATGGGATCTTGATTTCGATGCTCTGGCAGAACAGTGCGCAGACCCGAAGACGAAGCTTCTCGTATGGTGCAACCCGCATAACCCGACAGGCCGCGTATGGACGGAAGAAGAGCTGAAGAAGGTCGCCGAGATCGTAAAGGCGAACGACATGTACATCATATCCGACGAGATCCACTGCGACATGCAGAGAGAAGGCGTCGCTCACATCCCGATGGGCAAGATCATGGGAGACTATCCGAAGCTCGTTACCAGCATGTCGGCGAGCAAATGCTTCAACATGGCAGGACTGCAGCTGTCCAACATAATCATCAACGATCCTGAGATCAGACAGAAATTCAAAGACGGAGACAAGCTCGTAGGATTCCTGAACCCGCTGAGCATCGCTGCTATGCAGGCTGCTTATGAAGAAGGAGAAGAGTGGCTGACACAGATGGATCTTTATGTTGACGAAAACTTTAGATACGTTAAGAGCTTCATCGACGAGAACCTGCCGGAGATCAAATTCGAGATCCCGGACGCTACATATCTTGCGTGGGTCAACTTCGGAGCAGTCCTTCCTGAAGGAACAGACGTGAACGAGTTCTTCGCTAACGAAGCCGGAGTCCTGATCGAAGGCGGCGACGCGCTGTTCGTAGACAACGCCGAAGGATTCGTAAGACTGAACCTGGCGATGCCAAAATCACAGATCGAGATCGCAATGGGCAGGATGCTGGATGCCATCAACAAGGCAGGCGGCAGAAAATAAACTGAATGTGTCGAGGATTTTAAATGTGATATAAGTTTTTAGCAAGTAAGGTGACAGGGGCTGATCCTCCTGTCATCTTTTGTTTGGAGCATGATGCAGAGGCATCCGGTGTCAAGATCCTGACTTGATCGTGTGCATGACAAATAATATGTAGTAGAGCTCCGGTCAGATGGTATACTATATATGATGAAAAAGATGCATAGTTAAGCTGTTATGAAACGGAGAATCATTATGAAATACAAGAGGGTTTTTTCACCGATAAAGATCAGGGACCTGGAGCTTAAGAACAGAGTTCTTATGCCGGCTATCCATCACATATATACGCCGGAAGGATACGCTACACCGAGATTCAATGAGTATTACTGGCGCAGAGCCGAAGGCGGCGTTGGACTCATTATCGTTGGCGGATGCAGATTCGATAAATACGGTGGCGCATTTTCCATGATCAGCCTGGAGGATGACAGTTTCATCCCGGGCTTCAAAGAGTTCACGGACGGAGTGCATGACAGAGGGGCAAAGGTGGGCGTGCAGCTGTTCCATGCCGGAAGATATGCTCATCCTTCCGCGAATGAAGACCGCACACCTATAGCGCCTTCGGCTGTTTACAGCGGGTATTCAAGAGCGACTCCAAAAGAAATGACAACAGAAGAAATAAAGACAGTCCAGCGGCAGTGGGCAGAGGCGGCCGGAAGAGCAAAGAGAGCGGGATTCGATCTTGTCGAGATCCTGGCGAGCGCGGGATATCTGATCTGTCAGTTCCTTTCGCCCATGACCAATCTGCGGACTGATGAATACGGAGGATCATGGGAGAACAGAACGAGGTTTGCCAGGGAACTGGTCGCTCGGATGAGAAGCGTCGTGGGCGATGATTATCCGATAACGATCAGGATCGCCGGCAACGATCTCGTGCCGGGATCCAACAATACGGATGACGCGGTGAATTTTGCCCGCGCTATGGAAGAGGCCGGGGTGGACATGATAAATGTCACAGGCGGATGGCACGAATCAACAGTGCCGCAGATAACGGGAGATCTTCCAAGAGGCGGTTTCGATCATATAGCGGCTGCCATAAAAGATGCAGTCAGCATCCCGGTGGCATGCGGGAACAGAGTGAACGATCCGGCTGTCGCAGAACGCATACTGGCAACAGGGTGCGCTGACATGCTCAGCCTCGGCAGACCACACATTGCAGATCCTGACTGGTGCAGGAAGGCGATGGCCGGTGACGAGCAGCTTATAAGAAGATGCATGGCGTGTAACCAGGGATGCCTGGCCAACGCGTTCTTCGATAAGCCGGTAGAATGCCTGGTCAACGGTGAAGCGGGCAGGGAATATGAGACCGCAAAATTGCCCGCGGCAAAAGAACAGAAAAATGTCCTGGTTATCGGAGGCGGACCGGCAGGATGCGAATTTGCTCTGCGCATGGCGGACAGAGGCCACAAAG
>JBGUKV010000130.1:0-2446 GCA_045114655.1 Candidatus Allocopromorpha sp.
TGGTGGCGCCTGTCATGCAGGTCTGTGTACTCCCCTTCGCAAAAATCACACATCGGGAAATCGATCATGGATGTGTTGTCCCTGTCATAAGGGATCCTATCGATAATCGTGTATCTGGGTCCGCAGAGCTGGCAGCTGATGAACGGGTGCAGATGGCGCGGGTTGCTTTTGTCATAGAGTTCCCGCAGGCAGTCCGGGCAGATCGCCAGATCTGCCGGTATCATGGCCGCCTCATCATCGCCTTCGTCGCTGCGTATGATCGTGAAGGCGCTGAAATCCGCGCGCGGAAGCTTTTGCCTCTTGATGTGCACGATTTCCGATGGCCCCGGTTTCTCCTTTACGAGCGTTTCGATAAACGCGTCGATCCGCTCCGGCGTGTCCGTCACAGTAATGTCCACGAGCCCACCGATGTTCAGCACCTCGCCTTTCATTCCAAGCCTGTCCGCAATCTTCGCCACGAACGGCCGGAATCCGACGCCCTGCACAATACCCCAGAGGCGGATGCGCTCTGTTGTTGTATTTGTCGTAGTTGTCTTCGTTGTCTTCATTGCCTTATCCATGCGTCTATTATAACATGGCAGCCGCAGAAGTCTTAGCAGAAGTCGTATCGAAGTCTTATCAAATTGTAAGATTTGTAATATTGTTCGCCATAAAGGCGGTTGATATAATATATGTGGAGAAAACTGCGCTGCAGAATGCAGGTGCACCTTGGGGGTAAGGGAGTATCAAACGAAATGAAAAAAGGAAAACTCGCTGACAAGTTCAGAGACAAGGCGTTCACGACGCAAACGCTGACGGACGTGCAAATAGAGGAAATCGCCAAGGGTTCGGAAGGCTACGACCGCGGTGAGGCGCCGGTCAGCCGCGACACCCAGAGTGCTGATGATCTGGAGGATATGGTGCGGCTCCAAAAGGAGTCCCATAAACACAAGGAGATGAGCCGCACCCACAGTTATGATGCGCTGGAGGAGGATTCTGAGCCGGTGTATGAGCCCGAACCGGACCTCGAATACTATGATGGCGAGGACAGCGATGGCAGTGCTGCACTGGTGGAGAATCATTTTACCCTGCAGCCGCTGACGCCGAGCGATGAGAAATACGACGACATCATGGACAACTATGAAGTTGTCATGGAGAAGATGTCCTCGAACCCCACCAAACCCAAGTACTGGTTCAAAGAACAAGGCGACCACTGGTACTGCACCTGCGGTCAGCTGAACAAGGGTGACTCCTGCTCAAACTGCGGACTGGAACGTGATTTGCTCAGGGCCCTGTTCTTCCTCCACGAGCCGGGAGAAGAACCGGGAAAATACGAGGGCATGGACGTGACTTACACAGATGTAGAGGTCAAGGACAATAAGCTATCTACAAAAGCGAAGCTTATCATCGCCATCGCCGCAATCGTAGTCCTCGCTGCGGCAGCGGGTCTGTGTTCCTATTACTATGTCATCAAACCAAACATGGAAAAGGAAGCTGCCGCCAGGGCCAAGGCGATGGCGGAAAGCATCGAGGCCAACGTCCCTGTCTGCACCAAAGACATGGATGCGTTCCTCAAAGACAGCTACATCGCCGCCGGCAACAAGAGCCTCGACGGCGAAAGCTATGAACGGGCTTTGCGGCTTTATGCAAAAGCATCCGACTTCGAAGGCGGCGAAAACCTTACGGACAAAATCAACAAAGCCAAGTACGGATACGTCAAATCACACAAATCTGACGGCGGCGACAAGTTCGAAAAGTATCTTGGAGAACTCCATGAGATCGGATACGAAGGTGTAGATAAGATCTACAAAGAGTACTACGCCTGGCATTTCAAGATCGTAGCAAACCTGGATCCCGATGATTATTCCACGGATATCGATACTGCAAGCAGAGCTGACACCGTGTACTTCCACGTGTCCGTCAGCGGGGGGCCTCCGGGCGAGACGCTGGACATCTACTATGACGCCAAATGGCCGTCCGGCGCCCGCCAGACAGATATGATCGGCAGTGACTGGAAATCCGGATCCAAAGGCTCCGCCCGCTTCTCCTACCCCGTGCCGATCTTTGCCCAGGAAGGAACACTGTCCTTCCGGATCTATGACAAAAACACGCAGGAGGAACTGGGCAGCGACTCGATTACGTTCAACCAATGATGTGTCAAAGGGACGGTTCTTTTGACACATCACGTAATAACCTCACATAAAAAGGACGACCGGTGATGGTCGTCCTTTTTGGATTTTTTTGTAATTTGGGGGAATGTGTCAAAAGAACCGTCCCTTTGGCACATTATTCGATGACTTCGGTTACAACGCCGGATCCTACTGTTCTTCCGCCTTCTCTGATAGCGAATCTCAGTCCTTCTTCGATAGCGATCGGAGTAATCAGCTTGATCGTCATGGTGATGTTGTCACCAGGCATGCACATCTCTACGCCTTCCGGCAGTGTCAGGTCGCCGGTTACGTCTGTT
>JBGUKV010000131.1:0-2991 GCA_045114655.1 Candidatus Allocopromorpha sp.
AGATCGCCGTTGGCATCCTTAACGACATCCTGTGTATAAGAGAACTGCTTGGAAAGGTCAGCATCCGTGATACCGAGGTCTTTCAGCGGCATAGCAACGTCGGCGTCAGCGTCGACATACTTAAGCGCGTAGTCAGCCTCTACCAGGAAAATATCGACCTTCTTGTCAGCAGCTGCGTCAGCCTGTGCTGCAAGTGCCTCATCCAGGTTGTTCTGATAAGCATTGTCCTGGTTCGCTGTGATGATCCAGTTGACCTTTACATCACCGATCTTGCCTTCGGTGTCGGAAACCTTCTCATAACCCGGATAATGATCTGTCACGCGGTTGATGAACTCATCATTCCATACTTCAACGTTAAGGACCTTGCCTTCGTCGCCTGCTGCAGCCGGTTTGGACTCTGTCTTGGACTCTGTAGCAGCTTTGGACTCAGCAGCCGGTTTGGACTCTGTCGCTGCGGACTCAGCCGGTTTGGACTCTGCTGTAGATGCTGTGGATGATGAACCGCCACATGCTGCCATGCTTGTGATCATTGCTGCGGTCAAGCCAATTGCAAGCCATCTCTTCTTCATGTTTTTTTCCCTCCTTAGGAATTAGAACTTTATTGTTTTCTGAAGTCTTTGACTTCAGAACAATCACTCTGGTTACTTAAGTTACTTATTTATCATTGCAACGGATTCACCTTCAAAGATTTCTCCGTCTATGATCCTGTTGCTCCGCATCGCGGTGCGCGGTTTTTCGATCAGCTCGATCACCTTGTCTGCGGCCATCTGCCCGATCAGCCTCATATTCTGCTTGAACGTCGTGATCTTCGGACTCATCATCCTTGCGATCTGGACACCGTCATATCCTGTGACCGATATATCCTCCGGGATCCGAAGTCCCGCTTCCCTGATCGCGTTCATGCCACCGATACAGGTGTAATCATCCGGATACATGATGCAGGTCGGCCGCTCTGTGAGGGCCAGGAGCTCTTTCGTCCTCTCATAAGCGAGTTCGCCATCCAGATAGGGACTCTCCAAAACGCAGTGATCCGGAATATCGATCCCGTGCGCTTCAAGTGTCCGGTAGAAGCCTGCCATTCTCGCGCTGGTCACCGAAGATGGTGTTCCGTGAATAAAGGCGATCCGTCTGTGTCCCCGGCTCACCACATATTCCGTAAGTTTCTGCATTCCTCCAAGATTATTGGAAGAAATCGTTGCGCAGGAATCCATCAAATGATCGATCGTCACCACAGGCAGCCTGGACTGTGCAAGCTCTACGACCTCGGGCTGAAAGAAATCCACACATGCTATAACGACTCCGTCAACATTCCGATAGAGGCAATGCTCCAGATAGGACATTCTGTTCATCTTTGATCTTGTATTGATAAATGTAAGATCGTATCCCTTCTCCTCGGCCTCGGACTTGAGTCCTTCGAGAACTTCTGAGAAGAACGGATGTGTGAGCCCGCTGTTATGGGCATCCGCGAACAGGATTCCTATGTCATGCGTACTTTTTGTCTTCAGCGCCTTTGCAGCCATATTCGGAAGATAACCGAGCTCATTCGCCTTCTTCTTGATCTGCTCTCTTCTTGACTGGCTCACATCACTGTGATTGTTGAGCGCCTTACTGACCGTTGCGACTGAGACCCCGCAGGCTTCAGCGATATCTTTCAGTGATACCATGTGCCGCCCTCCTTGCTGCTTTTTGAAAAAGCTCTCAATCGTTTTTCCTTAATCGTTTTCGTGATTTCATCATACCTCATTCTTCCAAAAAGTCAACTAATCTTTTCGAAATTTCACTGTTTCGTCGTTTTATACGATATTTTAGACCGTTTTTTGTGGCATATTCACAATATCAAAAAACGCATCTGTTTCGAAAATGACAAAACCCGCTCGAAAGTGTTTCTGAAAAACCCCACTTAATCCTTTTCGAAAGCGAAAATTGCCTTGCATTTTTCGTATTTCTACCTTATATTTGTCATTAGAGACAGCATCTGCTTTTTTTCGATTCTTATGGAAAGGAGTTCCTTTATGAAATACGGTTATTTTGATGACCAGAACAAAGAATATGTGATCACGACCCCGAAAACGCCGCTTCCCTGGATCAACTACCTCGGATGCGAAGAATTCTTCACCATGATCTCGAACACCGGCGGCGGGTACAGCTTCTATAAAGACGCCAAGCTTCTCCGTCTTACAAGATTCCGCTACAACAACACGCCGAAGGACAGCAACGGCCATTACTTCTATATTAAGGACGGCGATACGATCTGGAATCCGGGATGGCAGCCGACCCAGACACCGCTCGACGATTATAAGACCCGTCACGGAATCGGTTACTCCGTCCTCTACGGCGAAAAGAATAAGATCGCGGCCGAGGTCACTGCATTTGTCCCGATCGGCGACAACTGTGAGATCCTGAAGGTCAGCGTGACCAACAAGGACGCTTCCCCGCGCAGCATATCCCTCTTCTCTTATGTGGAATTCTGCCTGTGGAACGCGATGGATGACATGACGAACTTCCAGCGCAACTACAGCACCGGAGAAGTTGAGATCGACGGTTCCACGATCTATCACAAGACAGAGTATCGCGAGCGCCGCAAGCATTACGCCATTTTCTCGGTCAACGCACCGGTCGACGCGTACGACACGAATCGTGACAGCTTCCTCGGCGTTTACGGAAGCCCCGCTGCTCCGGAAGCGATTCAGGCAGGAAAGCTCACCAACTCGCACGCGAGCGGCTGGTCACCCATCGGCGCGCATGAGCTCGACCTCGATCTGGCGGCCGGCGAGACGAAGACGTTCGTATTCGTGCTCGGATATATTGAAAATGAAAAAGAGGACAAATGGGAAGCCCCCGGCATCGTCAACAAGACCCGCGCGAAGGAAATGCTCGCCCGCTACGCGACAGCCGAGAAGGCTGACGAAGCCCTGGCAGCCCTCAAAGCGTACTGGACAAATCTCCTGTCCACCTACAGCGCCGTCACGCCGGAGGACAAGTTCACGCGCA
>JBGUKV010000132.1:0-6165 GCA_045114655.1 Candidatus Allocopromorpha sp.
TGATTTCTCACCGGTGTATTTGAACCCGTCATAATCAGTATTGTATCCTGCGAGAGTTCCATCCGCTCGCTTTACAATGGTGTTAACGCTGTTTACGGCCTTTGCAGTTTCGGAGATTTCATCCAAGTATTTCATGACGGAACGTTTATACGGCATCGTGACGCTGGCGCCTTTCAGCGGGAATGCCGAAAAGAAACCGTCCAGGTCATCCGGCTCAAGATCGATCAGTCCATATGCATATCCGCCCAAAGCCTCGTGGACCTGCGGCGAAAGACTGTGCCTCAGACCTCTGCCTAAAAGCGCGTACTCGAACCTCCTGTCTTGCTGGTAGTTTCTGCTGCCTTCCATAATGGCCTCGATCACTCCGGTGACATAGTTTCTTTTCTCTTCCGCAAAACAACCGGCAAATGAATCGATCTTCTTTTTTTCTCTCGCCGCGTCCAGTACCGGCAGTCCTCTTTCCTGCTTGTACCTTCCGATTTCCGCAGCGACATCCAGCCGCTGATCGAGCAACTTGGCGATTTCCGCATCGATCCGGTCTATTTCTTTCCTGTACTGATCCATTACGACCTCCATTCCAGCAACGCATCGTAAACAGCAATCGCAACCGCAGCCTCAATACATGGCACCGCTCTCGGCACAATGCACGGATCATGTCTTCCTTTCACGATCAGTTCTGTGTTCTCCATCGTCTCAAGATCTACCGATTCCTGCTTGATCCCGATCGACGGCGTGGGTTTCATTGCCGTTCTCACAACAATTGGCATCCCGCTGCTGAGTCCGCCCAGGATTCCGCCGTGATGGTTGGTACTGGTAACGATCCTGCCGTCCTGAACAAAGAACGGGTCGTTGTTCTCCGATCCCTTCATGCCTGCCGATGCGAAACCGTTTCCAAACTCGATTCCCTTGACAGCAGGTACGGCGAAAACGGCCTGACTAATCAAACCTTCCAGACTTCCGAATATAGGCTCTCCCACACCGACGGGCATTCCGAACACCTTGCACTCGATAACCCCGCCAATAGAATCTCCTGCACTTCGGACGTCTTCAATGACAGCCTTCATCGCTTCTGCAGCCTCTTCCGATACTGTTGCAAAATCAATCCCTACCGGGCTGTCCGCTTCCAGATATGCATCCTTTACGTCCCCAATGCGTTCAATATGGGCTTTGACCGAAATCCCCTCTGCAGCCAGCCAGTCGCAGCAAAGCGCTCCGGCAATGCAAAGCGCGGCGGTCATCCGCCCTGAGAACGGACCTCCTCCCGACGGGATTTCTCCGTATTTCACCCACGCGGGATAATCTGCGTGAGATGGTCTGGGAACGCTCTTGATGTTCTTGTAATCAGCCGGTCTGATGTTCTTGTTGTATATCACCGCTTCGATGGTTTCCCCCGTCGTGCTCCCGTCCTTGACGCCGCCGATAAATACAGGCTCATCCGGTTCTTTTCTCGGCGTTGACCAGGGATTTTTGCCGGGGGCTCGTCGCGCCATGAAAGCATCGAGAAACTCCCTGTCCACAGGCATGCCCTGCTTGATTCCGCTGATTCTCACACCAATCTTCTCTGCGTGTGATTCTCCGTAGATCTGTACTTTGATGTTCCGGCCGAATTGTATTCCGTCGCTTGTGTTCATCATTCTGTTAAAACCCTTCCTCCCAGGCTCTTGTAATCTTCAAAAAATACCGGATATGATTTTCTCACCGCCTGACTGCCTACGATTTCAACGGGACCGTCGCAGAGCAGCGCTCCGATGGAGGCCATCATAACGATCCGGTGGTCATTGAACGAATCGATTGGCGCCAGGGGCCTTCGTTTCCTATCCCCCGTACCAACAATGTGGATTTCGTCTTCTGTTGCTTTTGCATTGCCTCCCAGATGATTGACTGTCGTCACCACAGATTCGATTCTGTCGCTTTCTTTCATTCTGAGTCTCTTCCCGTTGGTGATTTTCGTTAGCGCTCCGTCTTTTCTGGCCATCGCGAGAAGCGCGATCTCCGGGACCAGATCCGGTGTCTGGCCTACATCGACGATCCATTCGCCGGGTCTGCTGTATGTATCGATAAGTTCCTTTATTCTCCTGTCCCCCTGAACCGAATCCTCTCTCAGGCCAACGCAGCTGATCTTCGCTCCGAGCGCGTCTGCTACCAGCCAGAACGCACCATTCGACCAGTCGCCTTCGATATCCTCAAGCCCAAATGAACTGAGCTCGTATTTCTGGTTCCCTTTGATCCTGAAGATGGTCTCAGTATCACCGTAATTCGCTTGAACCATGATGTTAGCCTGTTTGAGAGCATCCGTTGTCATCTCCACATAAGGTCTCGACTGGAGTCCGCCGCTCACGCGGATCTCGCTGTCCTCATGCAGGAGCGGCAGCGCAAAAAGCAGCCCCGAGATATACTGGGAAGATACGTCGCCGGGCAGCGTGAACTTACCGCCGCAGAGTCTGCCGGAAATATGGATCTTGCCGTTTTCTTTTTTGATTGTGCAGCCATGTCCACAGAGTTGTTCTTCCAGTTCCTTCAGCGGCCGGTTCATCAACCGCTCGGAGCCCTCAAGACATGCTTCGAAAGAAAGCACCGCGCTCAAAGGCAATAAAAACCGCAGGGTCGATCCGCTTTCCCTGCAGTTCAAAACCGGCGTTCCTGCCGCATCCCATTCTGCAACATTGCGCAGCGCGAGCAGGCATTCCGTCGTAGCCTTCAGATCCTCAGACAGATCCTCACAGATGCCTTCGATATCCAGTCCTGACAGGCAGGCACAGATCAGCAGCCTGTGAGCCGCGGATTTGGAAGGGATTGCGTTAATGGTTCCGCCAGCGGGCGGACGGGTTATGATCGCATTCATATGAATTCCTCAAGTCTTGCCATACTCATTTTTTCTATCGCACATGTCCCGATGCGCTCTGGGATCACGACATAGATCCCGTCGTCTGTGCTTTTCTTGTCCATGGCGATGTTCTCCATCAAAGTATCCTTGTCCGGAAGATTCGCCTGATCGCTGTCTTTGCCTGTGGGGAGTCCGAAGGTTTTCAGTGCCTGCTCCAGTTTTTCGGATGCTCCCGTATCGCACCTGCCGGCTCTTTCGGCAGCCTGTGTCATCCTCATCATGCCGATGGCAACCGACTCTCCGTGATATAAACGGTAGTTTGTAGCCTTTTCCACTGCATGCCCGACTGTATGCCCGAAGTTCAAAAGCCGCCGCTTTCCTGCCTCGAATTCATCCTCAGCAACCACATCCGCTTTGATTTCGACGCAGCGTGCAATCAGTTCCTCCAGTTCCTGCTGGATGGCGCTGCTATAGTCGCCGAGGTCTTTGATCTGTTCCAGTATCTGCGGATCCTCTATCATCCCGTATTTTATAATCTCCGCGAATCCGCTGCAGTAGTCTCGCTTGGGCAGTGTTCCGAACACCTCTGTGTCGATGATGACCAGTGCCGGCTGATGAAATGCTCCTGCCAGATTCTTGCCCTGCGGCAGATCTATGGCGGTTTTTCCTCCAACAGAGCTGTCCACGGCTGCCAGAATGCTCGTAGGCACCTGCACATAATCGATGCCCCGCATATACATAGCTGCAGCAAGTCCTGCCATATCCCCGGTTACTCCGCCGCCCAGTGCGATCACAAGATCTTCTCTGGTGAGTCTGCAGTCCGCAATAAAGCCAATTATGTCAAACAAAGTTCTTGCGTTCTTGTTTTCCTCACCTGCAGTGAAGACAAATGTTGACGTTTCAAATCCGGAACGGCTGAGTGCTTCTGCCAGTTGATCCCCGTAGTATCCGCCAACATTGCTGTCGGTGACGATGACGGCTCTTCTTCCTGAGCGGGCCTCGGCGATCAGTTCACCTGCATCGGCAAGCAATCCCCTGCCGATCAGCACGTCGTATTCATTCCCTGTCCTTACTTTGATTCGTTTCATCTCTCTATTCCGGTTCGTTTTAGTTTTCGCCGGTCCCGTCTATCTCAACCTTTATTCTGCTGCCTTCTGCCAGGATTTCCTCGAGTTTTTCTCTGTCGCCATTGCGGATGCAGTCCCTGTACTCCTGCAGACTCTCAATCAGGTGATCCAGTTCCTCCGCCAGATTGTCCCCGTTGTCCAGGAACAGTTCGCTCCACATCACCTCATTCAGCCTGGCCACCCTGGTCAGGTCCCGGTAGCTTCCGGCACTGAACCCTTTGTGTCTCTTCGCTCTGGGGCTCTTCATATAGGCATTGGATACCACATGGGCAAGCTGCGATGTGAATGCAATCACCTGATCGTGTTTCTCAGCAGTGGTGATGCTGATGCTCCCGAACCCCGCGGGAGAAAGCATCTCCTTGATCCTGGAGAACTCATCGATATCATCGTATCTCTCAGGCACGATCACCATAGGCTGACCGTCGAAGAGGTCTTCCCTGCTGAACTTATATCCCGAGCTGTGCCTTCCGGCCATAGGATGTCCTCCGACATAGGTAAAACCATATTCTTTCGCGATCTTGAAACAGGGTTCGCACACCGAGCGCTTCACGCCGCAGCAGTCGATGACCAGTGTGTCTTTCGAAATGTACTTTGCCATTTCCTGCAAGTATTCTACCGCTGCCTGCGGATAGACTGCCAAAAGCAGGAGATCTACGTCCCCGATGTTATCTGCGGTGAGTTCCTCCTCTATGTCCTCTGCAAGCAGGGCAAGCTGTGTGATCCGGCTGTCCCTGTCGTATCCGTAGATTTTCCAGTCTTCCGACCGTTCATAGGATTTCACCAGAGATCCTCCTATCAGACCGAGGCCCACGACACCAAGTGTTTTCATCTTATTCCTCCAACGCTATGCTTCTGATCTTCATCACTTTTTTCGCAACTGTATCGAACTGCTCCGGTGTGATCGACTGTGCTCCGTCACACAGAGCATTTGCCGGATCGTTGTGCACTTCGATCATGATCCCGTCTGCTCCGGCAGCCGCGGCGGCCATCGCCATAGGTTCCACGTATCTGGCTCGCCCTGTGGCATGGCTCGGATCAATGACGACAGGCAGGTGGGTCAGTTCCCGTAGTGCCGGAATTGCTGACAGATCCAGCGTGTTCCTTGTAAATGTTTCAAATGTGCGGATGCCCCGCTCGCAGAGTATGACATTCTCATTTCCTTCAGACATGATATACTCTGCGCTCATGAGCAGTTCCTTGAATGTGTTTGCAAGTCCCCGTTTGAGGAGGATCGGTTTCCTGGTTTTGCCCACTTCTTTCAGAAGTTCGAAATTCTGCATGTTTCTGGCGCCGATCTGGATCATGTCTACATCCTTAAACAGCGGCAGATGGCTCGCATTCATGATTTCAGTAACGATCGGCATGCCGGTTTCCTTCTTCGCTTCTGCCAGCAGTTCCAATCCCTCTGCCCGCATTCCCTGGAAATCATACGGTGATGTCCTAGGCTTAAATGCTCCGCCTCTCAGAATCGATGCTCCGGACGCTTTGACTGCTTTGGCGATTCCTTTGATCTGACTTTCAGATTCCACCGAACATGGTCCGGCGATCAATGCGAAATGACCGCCGCCTACTTTCACATTTCCAACTTCTATGACCGAATTTTCAGGATGGAACTTCCTGTTTGCCTTCTTGAATGATTCACTGACCCTTGTGACGGATTCTACGATATCAAGAGCCATGACCAGCTCTTCATCTACTTCTGATGTGTCTCCCACGAGCCCGAGAACTGTCTGGTACTTTCCCTTGGAGATATGGACTTGAAGCCCCTGATTCTCGAACCATTTGATCAGTTTGTCCTGTTGTTCCTTTGTCGCGTTCTGTTTCAGTACTGTAATCATTTTTATCCTGCTCCCTATCTATATTGTTACGCTATATTTTCTCGCTGTAGCTTCCCAGATACTCCATTCTATCACATAAACCGCCCACTCTTTCAATCACGTCTATAAAATCTTCTCTGTAGACGGAACTTTCGAAGTCAAAATAGAACATGAATTCGAACTCTGTGTTCGGTAAAGGCCTGCTTTCAAGCTTAGTAAGGTTGTATCCAGCTTCTGCAAACTCCTTGATGACAGCGTAGAGACTCCCTGCCTTGTGCGGAAGGACTGCCATCAAACTGGTCCTGTCTGAGCCCGGATATATTTCCAGTTCCTTGCTGATGCAGATGAACCTGGTGTAATTGCTGTCGTTATCCTGAATGTTCCTGTCCAGCATCTC
>JBGUKV010000133.1:0-14328 GCA_045114655.1 Candidatus Allocopromorpha sp.
GTTGAACATGGAGTGGAAGTACTTGTCAGCCTGTGCCTTGACCGCTTCGATCAGCTCAGGATGTGAGTATCCGATGTTCAGTACGCCAACGCCTGCGATCCAGTCGAGGAAGATGTTTCCGTCTACGTCCTCGAACATTGCGCCTTCGCCTCTTTCGATAACTGCTTTGTACGCAGTTCCGATGGCCTTAGGGGTTGACTTTGCTCTTCTTTCGATCAGAGCCTGCGCCTTAGGACCTGGCAGTGGTGTTGAGATTTTAGGTAATGCTGTTCTTAATTCTGACATGATTTTTCCTCCTTAGAATATATTGTCATGTATATAAGGAACATAATTAAGAAACATGTAGTTTCTGTTGTTATTATTTTATCACACTGACATGGATTTGTTTTTGAATTCAAATACATTCATGTCAGGTTTCCCTAATTTTGTTGCGGAAATGCATTATTGTTTCTTCTTGCCTGACGTTTTTTCCTCGCGCGCTGCCCTGAGCTCGGCAATCTGTTCCTCTGTCAGCTGAACGTTTTCGCTCTCATCCGATTCGGAAATAGCCGACCCCAGATTGATGACTGACTTCTCCAGTTCCATGATGATGTTGTTGATCCTGGCCAGCTTCTCCGGATCTGTTCCCTTGTCGACACTGAGATTGGCGTTATAGAGGATATCCTCCAGTCTTCTTCTGACGTTGTACAGATTCTCTCGGGCCTCATTGACTCTCTTTTCGTCGACGGCGTCGGCAATGGCTTCCTTCTTGGTCACTATGCCGCCGCTCTCTTCGAGCTCATACTCGGAGTTGACGTTCACCGGGATGGCGTCGATGCCGATCTGTTCCTTCACCGTCTTGGCGAATTCAATCTTTACCTCAGGTTCTCCGTGGACCAGGAACAGCTGCTTCGGAAGTTTCTGGAATCCCTTGAGCCAGCCCAGCAGCCCGTTCATATCAGCATGACCGGAAAAGCCCTCCAGATTGTGGATCTTCGCGTTGACCTGCACGGTCTCGCCGAAGAGCTGCACTTCCTTTTCTCCGTCAATGA
This sequence comes from Candidatus Allocopromorpha sp., assembly GCA_045114655.1. Classification (GTDB taxonomy): domain Bacteria; phylum Bacillota; class Clostridia; order Peptostreptococcales; family Anaerovoracaceae; genus Lentihominibacter. Next base: position 1,032 of record JBGUKV010000133.1, read on the forward strand.
TGCCTCTGCCAAGGGTTCCCTCCGCCTGATACCCTACGAAGATGATGCTGTTTCTCGCATCCCACAGGTTGTGCTTCAGGTGGTGGCGGATCCTGCCGGCCTCGCACATACCGCTGGCGGAGATGATGACCTTTGGTTCCCGATCAATGTTGAGCCACTGGGACTCCTCCGTCGATTGGGTGAATTTCAGATTTGGGAACTCTAACGGGTTCTCACCTTTACTGATGTAATCCTTGGTCTCCTCATCGAAGACTTGGGCGTTCTTCTTAAAAACTTCTGTTGCAGCAGCCGCCATCGGGCTGTCTACATAGACCTTGATCTTTGACAACTGCTCCTGTCGCGGGTCAGAAGGATCTTCATAGATTCTGTTCAGTTCGAAGATCAGTTCCTGTGTTCTGCCCACCGCGAAGGACGGAATGACTGAATTGCCGCCGCGGGCAGCCGTCTCACAGATGATGTCCACCAGATGGTTTACATCCATAGCGTTGTCCGGATGGTTCCGGTTGCCGTAGGTCGTCTCCATGATGACATAATCTGCCTTCTTGATGATGGTGGGATTTCTGAGGATCGGCCGGTCCATAACGCCCAAGTCGCCGGAAAAGACGATCTTGGAGGCGCGCACTTCAGAGCTTCCTTCCACTTTTTCGGAAACAAAGATCTCGATTTCTCCTGATCCCAGTATATGACCTGCGTCATTGAAACAGATGCGCACTTCATCGTTGAGTTCCACAAGCTGGTTGTAGAGAACCGGCTTTACGAACTTCAGGGATTCCTCTGCATCCTTTTCGGTGTACAAAGGCTCCACAAGCGGCCGTCCGGCTCTGGAGTTCTTCCTGTTCTGCCATTCTGCTTCCTGCTCATGGATGTGACCGCTGTCCAGCAGCATGATCCCCAACAGGTCCGCAGTCGCGTCCGTGCAGTAGATCTGTCCTTTGAATCCCCTCTTCACAAGAAGCGGGATCCTGCCGCAGTGGTCGATGTGCGCGTGGCTCAGGACGAGGTATTCTATCTCGGCCGGATCAAAGGGAAACGGCTCGTAGTTGAGTTCTTCCTGCGCTTTTCCGCCCTGGAACTGTCCGCAGTCCAGCAGCACCTTGTGATTTGCTGTCGTAATCAGATGGCATGAACCCGTCACGCCTGTTGTCGCTCCGCAAAATTGAATCTTCATTGTCTGTACCTCTCCAAATGCTTAAACTACTCGATGATCTTTTTGATCAGTTATCTCTCTTCCGCTTTTGTATCATCTATGATAAATGCCTTTGCTGCTTCTTCGCAGGCCAGCGTCAGCTTATCCTCATCATTTCCGTACAGCGTGCAGAGAACGTCTCCGCGTCTGACTGCATCGCCAAGTTTTTTCGCCAGCACGATCCCGGCGGACAGATCGATTTCATCTTCCTTTTTCTGTCTGCCTGCGCCTGTGTGCTGCGACGCCAGGCCGATGGTCATGGCATCCAGCGCCGAAACATATCCGTCCCGCTGCGCGAGGATCTGTTTTGACAGTTTCGCCTGCGGGAGTCTGGTTGCATCCTCTGCGATTCCGGGGTCGCCGCCCTGTCCTTCGACGAAACGCCGGAACTTCTCCAGCGCGCTGCCGTCCTGCAAAGCCTGCTCTGCCGCTTCCTGTCCCCGCGCGATTCCTTCTTCCAGTCCGAGTCCGTCCGTTCCCGCGACCCGGCTCAGGTAGATCATGATCCCTGCGAGCTTCAATGACAGCTCCGTGATATCCTCCGGGCCCTGCCCCTTCAGCACGTCAATGGCTTCCGCCACCTCCAGCGCGTTTCCGACGGCACATCCGAGGGGCTGCTCCATATCAGAAATGACAGCCATGGTTTTCTTGCCGCTGCTGTTTCCGATATCCACCATCAGCCGTCCCAGTTTCTCTGCATCTTCTTCCGTTTTCATGAAAGCGCCCTTGCCGCATTTGACATCAAGCAAAATCGCGTCAGACCCGGCTGCCAGCTTTTTGCTCATGATGCTGGAAGTGATCAGGCTGAGGTTTTCGACGGTGGCGGTCACGTCCCGCAGCGCGTATATTTTTTTATCCGCCGGCGCGATCTGACCGGTCTGGCCGATAACTGCTATGCCGCATGTGTTGACCTGGTCGATGAAGTCGCTCTCTTCCATAGCCGTTTGGAATCCCGGGATTGCCTCCATCTTATCGACCGTGCCTCCGGTAAATCCCAGCCCGCGGCCGCTCATTTTAGCAACCGGAACTCCGCAGGCCGCAGCCAGAGGTCCGACGACTAGCGTTGTCTTATCCCCGACCCCGCCGGTGCTGTGTTTATCCACTTTGATGCCCTTGATCGCGGAAAGATCAACAACGTCACCGGACAGGCGCATTGCGTCTGTCAGTTCCACCGTTTCCTCTACATTCATCCCACGAAAATAGACGGCCATGAGAAACGCCGACATTTGATAGTCAGGAATCTCTCCTGCAGTATAGCCGTCTACCAGGAATTTTATCTCTTCCGGCGAAAGCGTTCCGCCGTTTCTTTTCTTCGTGATCAAATCAACTGTATTCATCGACTCCTCCTGTCGTACCCCTCTGCTCTGTATTATAGCACAAAATCTTGAGATTTAACGAGTTATCGCTTATGATATTGAGCAGAAAAGGTTGATTTAGAAAGGTTAACTAAGAAAGGAAGCACAATCTATGAATCTGCTCGAAGAAGCAATTATCTACGCGACGATCATGCATCAGGGAAAGATCCGAAAATTCGAAGGTTCTCCCTACATTCTGCATCCGCTGGAGGTTGCGCAGATACTATCAACCATGACAGACGACGATGAGATCATTACAGCCGGTATCCTGCACGATATTGTGGAGGATACAGACGGGACTCTGGAGGAAATCGAAAAACGGTTTGGAAATAGAGTTTCGCAGCTGGTTGCCTTTGTATCGGAAAACAAATATCCCGGCGAAAAACGGAAAGACACCTGGAAACGCCGCAAGGAAGAATCTCTGCAGGTCTTAAAGAACAACGAGAATGTCGGTCTCCGGATGCTTTGGCTTGCGGACAAGCTGTCCAACATCCGCTCCCTTACCGGGAGTTACTCCGAAAAAGGGGAGTCCGTATGGCAGGAACTTCATCAGGACGATCCGGCCATGCACCGCTGGTATTATAAAAGCAGCGCTGAAATCGTGGAGCTCCAGCTTAACCGGACAGGCGCGTTCAAGGAGTTCATCAAGCATATCAATTCCATCTGGCCCGGAACCTTTGATTCCGAAAAGAGCAGATATATAAAATACAAAGAGGTCTCCATTGACGGTTGCAAGCTCATTGGCCGGGGCGCCAAGGGGAATGTGTACCGTTATGATGATGAAACGGTCATAAAGGTTTTCAACAGCAAGAACACCTACCGTGATGTGGAGCAGGAAATCGCTCTCAGCCGCAAGGCCTTCATCCTGGGAGTCCCCACCGCCATCTCCTTCGGGATCAAATCCGTAGGAGACCAGTACGGGGCAATGTATGAACTGGTGGACGCGGAGACGATATCAAGATATATTGCGACCAGCCCCGATCGGGTGGATGAATACGCGAAAATCATGGCTGATCTGGCGCACTCCATCCACAGCATCACGGTTTCGGAAGATGACGGGTTCCCCCCTGCTGCAGAAAGACTGCGGCGCTATATCGCCACCGGAATCGCGCGTGAAAACGAAGCGCTTGCCTATAAATGCATGAAACTGATCGCGTCGCTTCCTGAATCCAACACCCTTGTTCACGGTGATTTTCACACAGGAAACGTGTTCCTGCATCAGGGAGAGCCGCTCCTCATCGATCTGGACAGGATCTCCACCGGCCATCCGATCGCGGAAATCAGCGATCTCTACTATGCTTACGTGGTTCTGGGAGAGGATGACCCATCTGTCATCGAGAATTATATGGGCTTCTCCTATCAGACCTCAACGCAGTTCTTTGACTGTTTCCTGAAACACTATCTGCACACAGAAGATGAAAGCAAAATCAGAGAAGTGAAAGAAAAGGCCGCGATTCTGTGTTCCAGCCGGCTGATCCACAGGGCCTACAAGAAGAGCGAGCTGACAGAGGCAGATCGGGCCGTCATCGCGCGCAATGTGAAACGGATCTCCGAGTTGTCAGCCAAACATGACTCATTGACATTTTGATTATTTACAGTATAGAGGAGTAAGCATGGGTAAAACTGATTATCTTCTGGAACAAAGGCTGTTCCAACTGGACCCGCAGTTGCACAGGCGGTTCACCAATACCGTATCGATCATGCCCCTTTCGCTGGACAACTACCGGCGTCTGTTTCCGGAATATACGGATCATTCGATCTTCCATTCTATGAATGTCCTCCAGTTCTGCAATGATCTGATCGGAGAGGAACAGATCGAAAGGATGAACGCATACGAATGCTATGTCCTTCTCATGAGCTGTTACCTGCACGATATCGGCATGGGGATCTCGGAATCCGATTATGAAGAATTCAAGGTCCATCTGGACTATGAGGATTATTTCCGCCGGCCAGGACGGGATGTCTCCGATTTTGTACGGGACAACCATCATGAATTCAGCGGCCTTTATATCAGAAAATACGCAGACCTGCTGGAGATTCCTTCTCCGGAACTGGTCTTTGCCGTCGTCCAGGTCGCCAGAGGACACCGGCGGACGGATCTGCTTGATGCGAACGAATATCCCACATATCTGCAGATCGACGGACAAAGTCCTTTGAACCTGCCCTATCTGGCAGCAGTGATCCGAATGGCGGATGAGATCGACGTCGTCAGGCATCGTAACCCAAGTCTCCTGTATGATATCGAAACGCTGACGGACGCGCACCAGATCGAATGCAACCGCCTGCTGCAGGCGGTGCCGCACATGGATATCCTTCCGGACAGGTTCGTGCTGGATGTCCGGATCGAAGATGAATTATCGGGGGACGAAAAACTGCTGGAAAACATCCGTAACATGGCCGAAAAAATGCAGAAAACGCTGGACGAGTGCCGGTCTGTCACAGAGCTCCGGACTCCGTTCCGTATCACGCAAAAGCATGTGGAACTGAACTTCCTGGATCCTGAGCCAAAGAGCTGATCCACAAATCTGAACCACATAAGACAGCACCGCGTAAGAGCGCGTATTAATAGAGGCTGCCGCATTTTCGCGGCAGCCTCTTGCTGTTGCTTTTGCACAAGATGTACGCACAAGGTGTACGAATACTATTAATCGTACTGCTGCTTGAGAGCCAGTTTCTTGGCCTTCTTAGCATCCTTCTTGAACTTGATGTGCGATGGATCCTTCGCTTCACGAACAGCAACGCCGTCCTTGTCGCGGACTTTCCACTTGATCTCGCCCGGTGTGATGCAGCCCTGTACAGGACATACATTCAGGCAGAGGTGGCATCCTACGCAGTTGTCGTTCAGTTCCGGTTTTCTCTTCTTCTCGTTCCAGTCGATTGCCTGGTGAGCTGCGTCGTAGCAGGAGATGTAGCATCTTCCGCAGCCGATGCACTTCTTCTCATCGAATGCAGGCAGAACCTTGTACTCTCTGTTCAGTTCTTCAGCAGGAATCAGGTTCGGCAGAGCACTTCCGATGAACTCGTCCAGATGGTTGTAGCCCTTCTCATCCATGAAGTGCATGAGACCGGAAGCCATATCCTCGACGATTCTGTAACCGTACTGCATGATCGCAGTCGTTACCTGGATGTTTCTGCAGCCGATTGCCAGGAATTCAGCAACATCTCTCCATGTTTCGATGCCGCCGATACCGGACATCTCGTGACCGTATCCGAAGTCCCACTTGCCGGCCTTGACCATCTTGTGGATCTCTTCATCCTGCAGTACCTGTGCGCAGAATCTCAGAGCGATTGGCTTGACCGCTGCTCCGGAGTAACCGGAAATGGAGGACTTACCGTCAACTACAGGCATGCCTGTGTTGTTCTCGAAGTCGATGTTTGTAATGGACTTGATCGTATTGATCGCTGATACAGCAGCAGCACCGCCCTTGATCGCAGCTCTTGCATGCTCTTCCATATTCTTGCAGTTCGGAGTCATCTTCGCTACGAACGGAATGTGCGGAACTGTCTCTGATACAGCTCTTGAATAGGACTCAACCAGCTCGTTGTTTGTACCAACGTCGGAACCCATATCGTGAGATGTCATCTGCGGACATGAGAAGTTTCCTTCGATGATCTTGGCACCGCACTCGTCTGCCATCTTGGCCAGCTTCTTCCATTCTTCAACGCTGGAACCCATGATGGATGCGACTGTGATGTGCTCAGGATAATCCCTGTTCAGTCTGTACATATACTCGAAGTTGAGTTCTGTCGGTTTATCGGAGATCTGCTCCATGTTCTTGAATCCGAGCCATGGGAGACCTTCTTTGTTTGTCTGGTCGAATCTAGGTGAGCATTCATCTGCTACGAAGATACCGATCGTCTTGAAGAAGCATCCGCCCCAGCCGGTTTCATAGCACTTCGCTACCATGTCGTAGTTTCCGCCTACCGGTGATGAAGAAAGGAAGAACGGATTCAGACAATCAACACCCAGATATTTCAATGATAAATCTTTCTTAACTGCCATTCTACTTCACTCCTTTCTTACTTTTCCAGATAAGCGATGATTGATGCTGCAGCTTCTTTACCTTCCGCTACTGCCTCAACAACTGTCTTGCCGCCGTTGACGATATCGCCGCCTGCGAAGAACTTGCCGCCTGCTTTTCCGCCCTTCTTAACTTTGATACGGCCTTTGTGATCCAGATCGAGATCTGCGATCTTGCTCATATCTTCAGGGCTCTGGCCGGTTGCGAATACCAGTGTGTCGCAGCTGAATTCAGCTTTTGCTTTCTTGTCATAGAATCCGGCAGCTTCAACAGTCTTCAGCAGTGTCTTTGTGCCTTTCGCTGCGACAGGATACAGTCCGGTCGTAACGCCGATTCCCAGTGACAGAGCATAGTGGAATTCGTTGATGTTCGCAGGAGCTTCTTCGATGGATCTTCTGTAGAGGATCCTGACATCTTCAGCGCCCAGCAGTTTCGCTGTGACCGCGCAGTCGATCGCAACGTCGCCGCCGCCGACTACAACGACTCTCTTACCAGGATAGAAGTCCTTTTTCTTTGTTCTGGCTTCCTTCAGGAAGTCGATCGCTGAATAAACGCCCTTCAGGTCTGCGCCCTTGAAGTTGTGTGAATCCAGGCTCGGGCTCCAGAGTCCGGCGCCTACGAATACAGCGTCGAAGCCTTCAAGATCTTCAGCCTTTGCTTCTGTGTTGAATACGAACTTGACGCCGAGGCCTCTTACCTGAGCGATGTCGTGGTCAACAACTGCCTGCGGCAGTCTGGATGGAGTGATTCCATAAGTCAGAACTCCGCCTGCTTTTGCTTCTCTTTCGAAGATGGTTACTTTGTAACCGGCCTTTGCCAGTTCTGCAGCGCATGCCAGTGACGCCGGACCTGCGCCTACACAAGCAACCTTCTCTGCCTTCTTTTCTTTCGGAGCTACGAGCGTCTTCATCTTGAAGAGTTTCTCCTGCTCGATAGCGTATCTCTGCAACTTGCCGATCTCGATCGGTCTGTCGATGCCGCATCTTGAGCAAGCTTCTTCGCAGAGATTGTCGTACGGACATACTCTCGCGCAAGTTCCGCCAAGGATGTTGTTCTCTCTGATTGTCTCAGCAGCGCCCTTAGCATTTCTGAATCTGATCGATCTGATGAACTTGGCAGGATCTGTTCCGGCAGGACAGCCTTTGCTGCATGGTGCATCGTGGCACAGCAGACATCTTGCTGCTTCTTCCAAAGCTGTTCTGTGAGTGAAACCAGCAACAGCTTCAGCAGTGTACTTTGCTTTTACTACTTTACTCAATTTGATTCCTCCTTTTCAGATGCCTCTCTGAGGCTCGCGCCTTCAGATAGCAAACTGGCGAGAGTGTTTGCTCTCGTCAGTTTGTAGTTGCCTCGTGAAATTGCCTCAATTAAAACTCAGGTGAAGCGTCGCACTTCAGAACTGCGTTCAGTGTAGCTGTAGCTGCTGCTGTGCAGTCTTCGTCTGAAACGTGTTCAGGCTCGCAGTGTGACAGGCCGTCCTTCGTTCTTGAGAAGATCATGGTCGTCGGGATCATGTAAGCGCAGAACTGAGCGTCGTGGCCGGCGCCAGACAGGATCTTCTGCCACTTAGCTCCCATCTCATCCATGGACTCTTCAACAAAGCCGATGAGTCTGGAATCGAATGGAACCGGATCTCTCTTCCACTGTTCTTCTATGTCGCAAGTGCACTGCTGATACATTTCTCCGGCCATCTCTTTCAGGATGTCCATGCACTTGTCGAGTACTTTCTGATCAGGATGTCTTACATCCAGTGAGAACTCTGCTTCGTCAGGAATGCAGGTGTGGATGCAAGGATGTACATAAATTTCGCCTGTGGTGAATACGAATTCATATTCGCTTTCGCCGCTCTCCAGCAGTTCTTTGTTGTAAGCGTCATATCTCTCATGCAGTTTGCAGAGGAATTCTGCTGCAGCATGCAGAGCATCATGTCTCTTAGCCATTGGGAATGTACCAGCGTGAGCTGTGAATCCGTGGAATCTTACTCTGTAGTTGAACATACCCATTACGAGCTGTACAGCACCGATTTCATTGCCGTTGTCTTCGAGGATCGGGCCCTGCTCCAGGTGTGTCTCGAACATAGCGCAGTACTTGTCCGGGCTGATTCTGTTAGCCTTGTCGCCTTTGTACTTGGAAGCTGCCAGCGCTTCGCCGAAGTTTGCGAATTCTGACTTGTCCATTGGCTTTGAAGCCATCATGTTGTCATACTCGAAGTTTGGCTTCAGATAATCCGGCAGATAGTCATAGCAGATGATTCCTGATACCATCATAGCTGGCGGATACAGGGAACCTTCTTCGTTTGTCCAGATCATAGCTGTGAGCGGGTGCTTATGCGGAATGTTCTCAGCTGCTACTGTTTCCAGAACTTCCATTCCTGTCATAACACCTTCGATACCGTCATAGTTACCGCCGTTCTTTACGGAGTCGCAGTGGGAACCCATAACGATTCTCTTAGCATTCGGATCTGATCCTTCCAGTGTTGCATACAGGCAAGCACAGTCGTCGCATTCGATCTTAGCGCCGATAGCTGTCATTCTCTTAACGAATTCGTCTCTTGCCATGTGAGCTTCCGGAGACAGTGAATATCTTGTGATTCCACCGTGACCAGCATCACCAAACTGTGCGAATGTTCTGATCTTATCAGACATTCTCTCTAAACTACACTTATACATGATTCATCCTCCTTTTCTTGATGAAAAATTATATACGTTACCGTTTCGCGACTTGATCTTATCTGTTGTGAAACCGGTTACATACTGGATAACTATATTATAAAACATAATTCTGAAAAAACAAGAGGTTTTGGGCTATTACAGGTCTAATTTTAACTTTTTTGCGGGACAAACAGATGCACAAAGGCCGCATCCTGTACATTTTTCCCTTTCGATCCGGATGGATCTGCCCTTTCTGGAAATCGCCTGATACATGCAGGCTCTGATGCACTTGTCGCAGTTTTCGCTGCAGGGAACGCCGTTGGCGTGTATGATCGCGGGCTCAAATTTCATCTCATCATATGCTTTGAGATTTTCCAGAGCTTTTCCGCGTATTTCGGACAGGTTGTTGATGTTATGATCTTGTACCCATATTTCTAATTCTTGTACAATCTTGCGGATGGACTCCTTGCCGTTCAGCATGACCTCGGTCCCGACCTGAACGGCCGATGAACCCAGCATAATGTACTCCAGCGCATGCTGCACGCAGCTGATCCCGCCGACGCCGCAGATAGGGATGTCGACGGTCTGGGCGATGGTTGCAACCGAAGCCAGACCCAGCGGTCTGATGTATTCTCCCGATATGCCGCCATATGTCGAAAGAGACGGCTCCGCTTTCTCCAGATCGACGCCCAAAATCCCCCTGACGGTGTTGATCGCCGTCACGCCGGACCCTCCTGCCGCCTTGACAGCCTTTGCGACTTTGGATATGTTCGTCGTATTCTGGGACAGTTTGACAGTTACAGGGATTTTGACTGCCGACACGACTTCCTTCGTCATGTCAAACAGTGTATCTGCGTGGGACGCCACAACTTCCAGCGACTCAGCCGCCGGATTGGACACGCTCAGTTCGATAGCATCCGCTCCGAACCGTTCCATCTTGCTGGCCATATAGGCCAGTTCAGACGGAGTCTGCCCCGAGATGCTCGCGATGACGATGCCTCCCGCAGACTTCGCGATCTCCATCTCCCTTTCCCAGCCTTCGATCTGGATATCGCTGTACATCCTGATATTTTCGGCGCCCAGGCTGTCGGAAGCGATCCTCGGTCTTACGTCCAGCATCGTATCGCTGATAATGCTCTCGGTCACCACGGCACCTGCGCCTGCTTCAAGAGACTCCTTGATTCTTTTACCGTCCCTGTTCCACGGACCGGCAGCGATCATGACAGGGTTTGGAAGCTCCATTCCCAGAAAATTCGTTTTCAGCATTAGAACATCTCTCCTATTCTTTCTCCGTGTCCGCAGGATTTGCGCACTCTCATTTTCGTATGCAGTTGGATCTTCTTCGGACGCCTGCGCTTTTCTGCCTTTGCCTGCTTCTCTTCGATCTGTTTTTCTTCGATCTGGTCAAAGAGCATTCTGGCTCCGTAGATTCCCATCTTCCTGTAGGGCAGTTCGACCGTTGTCACCTTCGGCTCCATCAGGGACGACATTCTGTCATTGCCGAATCCTGCCACCGCCACATCCTCCGGGATGCGCAGTTTCATCTCCTTCAGGGCATCCATAGCTCCGTAGGCGATCTCATCGCTTGACGCAAAAACTGCATCCGGCTTCTTCGGAAGATTTCCGATCATCTTCTTCATCCCGATGTATCCACCCTCGATATTGTTGTTCACGTGCTGGATGAGATTCTCCTGGACCTTGATCCCGCTGGCTTTCAGCACATTCTTGTAACCCTGCAGCATGGCTTTTGCTTCCGGCTCCGGATCCAGGCCGCAGAGCATGGCGATCCTCCTGTATCCGCACTCGATCAGATGCGCCGTCATCTCCGCCGCGCCTGCCCTGCAGTCCACGAACACGGAATCCCAGCTGTCTCTGGCCTTCGTCTCTCCTATGAGCACGATCGGCACGTTCTCCTCTTCGATCCAGCTGGCGTACTCCTCGTTCAGCGTGGAATACAGCAAAATCAACCCATCCACTTTTCTGGTGATGAGCTGATCCAGATACTCTTTTTCCCTGCGCGGATCCTTCTCCATGTTGCAGATGAAGGTGATGTACCCCTTCTGCCGGGCTACTTCCTCGACACCGTTGGCAACCTCCATATTCGCGGAATTGAGATTCTGCGGCAGGACAAGGCCGATCGTCCTTGTCCTCTTGAAGTTCAGCCCCTGGGCGAACCAGTTCGGCGTGTACTCTTCCTCGTCGATGATCTTCTGGATTTTTTCTCTTGTCTTCGGCGCGACTGTTTCCGGGTGGTTCAACACCCTGGATACCGTGGCAACCGAGACCCCCGCTGCCTTGGCAATCTGTTTGATGTTCATAGCAATTTGCCTCTCAAACCAGTCTTCCTCTTAAACTGAAAGTATTGGATCCTGTGATTTCGACTTTTACGATCTGTCCCGTGATTTCCTCCGGGCCTTCGAAATCCACAAGTTTGAATTCTTCTGTTCTTCCGCTGAGGCGGCCTTTGGCTTTCTTGTCCGGGCCGTCCACGAGCACATCGCAGACCTTGCCTACATATGCCGCGTTCTTCTCTGCGCTGATCCGGTTCATCGTCTCCACAAGGCGGCCGAACCGCTCGTGTTTGACGTTCTCCGGGATCTGGTCCTCATACTCCGCCGCCGGCGTGCCCAGACGAGGCGAATACAGGAAGGTAAAAGCGGAATCGTACCGGACCTCTTCCGCTAGCTGCAGTGTCTGTAGGAAGTCCTCTTCCGTCTCTCCCGGGAACCCCACGATGATGTCCGTGCTGATTGCGATATCGGGAACGGCGGCTCTGAGCTTCCGGACCAAGTCCAGATACTTCTCCTGTGTATATTTGCGGTTCATCCGTTTCAGCACCCTGCTGCTTCCCGCCTGCACCGGAAGATGGATGTAGTTGCAGAGTTTATCACACCGCGCAAAGGCATCAATGAGCTTGTCCGACAAATCTTTTGGATGGGAAGTCATGAATCTTATGCGCTTCAGGCCATCGATGTCAGCAAGGGCCCAGATCAGATCTGTGAAGTCCCACGTCTTGCCGTCCTGTTGGCTGACGCCCCGGTACGAGTTGACGTTCTGACCGAGCAGCGTGATTTCCTTCACGCCGTCTGCCGTCAGGTTTCTGACCTCGCTGATGATATCCTCCGGGCAACGGCTCTTCTCGCGGCCCCTCGTATAGGGCACGATGCAGTACGAGCAGAAATTGTTGCACCCGAACATGATGTTCACGAAGCTCTTATGTCCGAACAGCCGCTTGGCCGGAAGCCCTTCGACGATCTCCTTCGTGTCTTCATAGATGCGGTCAACGCGGGTTTCCTTGGCGCTTCTGATCTCGTGCTTGGCGCGGGCGTACGGCTGCGCTGACGCAGGAGCGCCCGCTCCGGGATGCGTTTCCCCGGATTGCGCTGCTTTTGCTTCTGCTGCTTTTGCCCGGTTCTCATAGAGCTCCTCGAGCATATCCGGGAACTCATGGATATTGTGCGTGCCGAAGATCACATCCACCCAGGGGTAGCTCCTGCGGATCCTGTCCGTAATGTGTTCCTGCTGCATCATGCATCCGCAGACGCACACCGTGAACTCCGGATTCTTCGCCTTGAGCTTCTTCAGCTGCCCAAGCGTCCCGAAGAAACGCTGATCCGCATTGTCCCTGATGCTGCACGTGTTTATGATCATGATGTCCGGGTCCGCCTGCGCGGCGTCCGACTCTGCATCCCCTAAGGCTGCGTTCTCCGGCAGTTCCATGTAGCCGCGCTGAGTCAGCATGCCGGAGATCACCTCCGAGTCATGCTCGTTCATCTGACATCCGAATGTTATGATTTTGTACGTTTTTCTGTTGTCCTTCATGTCTCGATTTTACTGCAATAAATAAGCAAGTGCAATCACACCTTATAAACGTCAGGGATATGACGTCTTGTGTGACGTTTCGGATATTATCATAGGGTCACGATAAAACAAGTCAACAAAGCGATTCAAAGAAATCAAGCACACAAATAACAAAACAATATGACGGTTTATGTGACGGACAAGATACTATCATAGGGTCACAGAAGAAAGCAAGGGAACAAAAGCTGAAGGGAGAACGAAAATGAAAATGAACATCATCAG
>JBGUKV010000134.1:0-2353 GCA_045114655.1 Candidatus Allocopromorpha sp.
AAAACCTGAAAAACATCCGCGACGGCAAGAATCGCACCCGTCCGAACATCAAGATAGACAACATTTATGAGTATGATCTCGGCAGCACACCCGAGCAGCTCGATGCATATTGCACAGACGCAGATTTCGTTTTCAACCTGGCTGGCGTGAATCGCCCCAAGGATCCTGAGGAGTACCAGAAGGGGAATTTCGGTTTCGCGTCTACTTTGCTGGAGACTTTGAAGAAGCACGGGAATAAAGCACCGGTCATGCTGTCCAGTTCAATCCAGGCCACTCTGGCCGGACGTTTTGGAAAGTCCGAGTACGGGCTGTCCAAGAAGGCTGGGGAAGAGTTGTTCTTTGACTACGAGAAAGAAACCGGGGCCAAAGTACTGGTCTACCGGTTCCCGAATCTGGTCGGCAAATGGGTGCGCCCCAACTACAATTCGGCGGTGGGCACGTTCTGCAACAACATCGCGAACGACCTGCCTATCACGGTGAACGATCCGAGCGTAGTGCTGGAGATGCTGTTCATCGACGACCTGGTGGAAGAGATGTTCGATGCGCTGGAAGGCAAAGAGCATCGGTGCGAGTATCCGGGCGTGGGCGAAGTGGTCGACGGAGTGACTTACGACGGACTGACACCCCGCTATACTGCGGACGGAAGGTATTGCTGCGCGACAGTGACGCACAAGGCGACGCTGGGATACATTGTGGAGTGCCTGCACAAGTTCCATGACCAGCCGGCGACGCTGATCATGCCACAGATCGCACCGGGATCCTTCGAGAAGAAGCTGTATTCCATGTATCTGTCGTATTTGCCGGCGGATAAGGTGGCTTTTGACCTCAAGATGAACTGTGACGACCGCGGGAGCTTCACGGAACTTCTCAAAACAGTGGACCACGGGCAGTTCTCCGTGAACATTTCCAAACCAGGCATCACGAAGGGCCAGCACTGGCACAATTCTAAGTGGGAATTCTTCATTGTCGTGTCCGGCCATGGCCTGATCCAGGAGCGCAGGATTGGGACGGATCCGGCGACGGGCAAGCCGTATGAGATGATCGAGTTCGAGGTGAGCGGCGACAAGATCCAGGCGGTGCATATGCTGCCCGGGTACACCCACAACATCATTAATCTTTCGGAGACGGAGAATCTTGTGACGTTGATGTGGGCCAATGAGATCTTTGATCCGGGACATCCGGATACGTTCTTTGAGCCGGTGTGAAAGGGAGAATATAGATGAGCAAATATAACGTGACTTGGAAAGAAAATGGCAGACTGAAATTGCTGATCATTGTTGGCACAAGACCGGAGATCATCCGTCTGGCAGCGGTGATCAAGAAGTGCAGGAAGTATTTTGACACCATTCTGGCGCATACAGGGCAGAACTATGACTACAACCTCAACGGCGTGTTCTTCCACGACCTTGAGCTGGATGATCCTGAGGTGTACCTGAACGCGGTCGGCGCGGATCTTGGCGAGACTATGGGCAATATCATCGCGAGCAGTTATCAGCTGATGGCCAAAATTAAGCCCGACGCAGTGCTGGTGCTCGGCGATACCAATTCCTGCCTTTCCGTGATCGGCGCGAAGCGTCTGCACATTCCGATTTTCCACATGGAAGCCGGCAACCGCTGCAAAGACGAGTGCCTGCCCGAGGAGACTAACCGCCGTATTGTCGACATCATCTCCGATGTGAACATGGCCTATTCCGAGCACGCGCGTCGCTATCTTGCGGACTGCGGTCTGCCCAAAGAGCGCACCTACGTGACTGGCTCTCCGATGGCAGAAGTCCTTCACGCCAACCTTGCCAAAATCGAGGCCTCCGACGTACACGCTCGCCTTGGTCTGGAGAAAGGCAAGTACATTCTACTTTCTGCGCACCGTGAGGAGAACATCGACACAGAGAAGAATTTCACATCTCTGTTTACGGCCATTAATGAAATGGCGCGCAAATATGACATGCCGATCCTGTATTCCTGTCATCCCCGTTCCAGGAAGCGTTTGGAGTCGTCAGGCTTTGAGCTGGATCCGCGCGTGATCCGTCATGAGCCTCTGGGCTTCCACGATTACAACTGCCTGCAGATGAACGCATTCGCAGTGGTTTCCGATAGCGGAACTTTGCCGGAGGAGAGTTCATTCTTCACATCTATCGGTCATCCGATTCCGGCGGTGTGCATCCGCACCTCCACTGAGAGACCGGAGGCGCTGGACAAGGGTTGTTTCATCCTGTCCGGTATTGATACGGTCGGCCTTTTGCAGGCGGTAGATACTGCGGTGGAGATGGTCCGCGATGAGGTTAACGGCGGGGCGATCCCGGTCCCGGATTACGTGGATGAGAATGTGTCGGATAAGGTTGTGAAGATCATACAG
>JBGUKV010000135.1:0-15784 GCA_045114655.1 Candidatus Allocopromorpha sp.
GACAGTTCTCTGATCTACACGGTGCCCATCTCCGGCTACCCACAGGCCTCGCCGATCTTGTCGACGGCAACAGAGAGTACCGACGGAAAGGTGCGCCTGTATTTCACCTTCAACGCATTCCCCGGCGGCATCTACTGTCTGGTGGACAGCACGGACGCGACCGCGGACCATCATGAAAACGCGAAGCTCCTCTACCGGCCGGAACTGCCTATGCAGCAGTACTGCATCAGCCCCCTGTGCTGCGACCGGGAAGGAACCTTCTACTACAAAAACGACAGCGGTTATCTGATGGCCGTATCGGTGAATAAAGCATATTTGGATGACATCAGCGTGAGATACGGAAGTCAGGAACTGAAGTGGGAGTATCCGTTTGAACCAGGCATCCTGAATTACAGCCTGCAGGCGCCGAACGACGCCGACGCGGTAGATGTGCGGCTGCAGGTGCCTGACGGCATGACCGCCCGGGTGAACGGAGAGGACTATGCCGGTTCAAAGATCCCCGTCCGGGTGGGAGAAGACGAATCGGCCATTCCGGTAACCGTTTCAAAGATCATCGGAGAGAAGACTTATACCAGGACCTACACGCTGAGTACGGCAACACAGTCCAATAACGCGAATCTGGGAGGGCTTGTGATCACCGTCACCAACATCAAACCAAAACAGGTCATAGACAGCGAAGACTGGGTATCCGCCACAAAGGGCGTTGGATATGATCCGGTCTTTGATCCGGGAATCGAAGATTACGTCAGCAAAATCTGCACACACCCAACGGAAATGACAAACGCCAGGCCATTTCTCCGGCTTTGGCTGGAAACTGCGGATCCGGAGGCGTCTGTACACGTCATTCCTGTGCAGAATGTGGGAAATACACGGAACGACCTGAATGATGACGGAACGATCACAAAGAGAGACGGGGGATATTTCCCGGTATATTTCGTGAAGGGTGAAGTCGCATCGGAGGTGGATGCGGTAGTCACGGCACCGAGCGGGAAAGATACAAAGACCTATCACGTCACGCTGCAGCGCGGTGAGGAATTCATCAAATATGGTGACCAGCCCCTGAGGCTGACTCCGCCATCTGCTGAGCTGCATGTCAAAGGCAGAAACAGAAGCACAGATATCACAGTGTCCTTCGCCGGATCGGATGTGACAGGGGACTGCACCTTCGAGAGCGCCGATCCGGAGGTGGCGACTGTAAACCAGAATGGACACGTCACCGCGGTGTCCTGCGGTGAGGCGGAGATCTGGGTGTCCTATGCGCAGGCAAGCCGCCGCGGGAGAGTGCATGTGGACGTGACGGAGCCGGTGCTCAGCCCTCCGCGTGCGAGCCTGAATCAAGGAATTTATG
This sequence comes from Candidatus Allocopromorpha sp., assembly GCA_045114655.1. GTDB lineage: Bacteria > Bacillota > Clostridia > Peptostreptococcales > Anaerovoracaceae > Lentihominibacter. Next base: position 1,349 of record JBGUKV010000135.1, read on the forward strand.
CGGAACCGATCCGTGTCGCGCTGCAGGCGCCGTGCGCCGGTGCCCAGGTCCGTTATGTGATCGGAGATGCGGAGGAGGATCTGGAGGCACCGACAACTACCGGAGGCACCCTCTATGAGGAGCCGATTTCCATCGGGGAAGCGGGGCAGTGCGTCAGCGTGAAGATCCGCGCCATCGCCTGCGGCAGCGGATACAGAAAGAGTTTTCCGGAGGATTTCATCTACACAGTGGATCTGACGGGAGAGCAGCCGTCTTCGCAGGGCGTGAGCCTGGAACCGGACAGCATCTTCTTCGCGGAATCGGACCTGGCTACATTCCGGAACCTGCCGAACGGGACCGGCTATGATGCAGTCACGGAACTTCTTGTTCCGCTGCAGGCTCATGTGAAGATGAATGCGGCATACGCGGAAGCATTGGCAGAGCAGGCCGGCGGCAGCGGTAATGAGGGCGTCACCGGACAAACCTCTGAGATTACGGCAGGCATCCTCTGGGATGATCAGGACAGTTACGATTACGATCCTTCTGATCAGAAGGAGCAGAAGTTTCTGATCCACGGACAAGTGGTTCTGCCGGAGGGCATTGACGACCTGGGCAAAAGCCTTGACATCCTGCTTCCAGTCACCATAAAGGCTAAGCCGCAGCCGGAACCAGTGAAGCCAAAACCTGCAAAGCCTGCTAAGGTTACCGGATTGAGCGCCGCCGTCAATGCGTCGGCAAAGACCGTTACGCTCAAATACAAATCCGCCACCAGGGCCAAGACCTACCGCGTTGCTTACCACAAGGCCGGCGGCGCGTGGAAATATATGACTGTTAAGGGCACATCCCGTAAGATCACAGGACTTGCCGCCAACGGAAGCTATGAGATGAAGGTTTGCGCAGTCAATGACGGCGGACAAGGATCATACAGCGCGTCATGCTTTTGCATGGTTTCGAAGACGACGCTGAAACTGAAAGCAAAGAAAAAAGCCGCTGCAGTTACGATGAAAAAAATCAAACCGGCGACCGGATACCGGCTGCGGTACAGTCTGAAGAAGAATCTCTCATCTTCAAAGACGGTGAAAACAAAGAAAACTGCTTATACGATCAAGAAACTGAAGAAGAAGAAACTGTATTATGTACAGGCCACTCCGTACAAGGTCATCAGCGGAAAGACATATTGGGGCCAGCCGGTCGTGAAAAAAGTAAAGACAAAGTGAGGTGAAGGGTTGATAGCAACCTTAACATGTGTTAAGATTGCTTTACGAAAAAATACAAGATAGACAGCATGACAGAAACATTCCGTGTTCCCCCGTTGATTCGGGGGCTAAGAGGGAATCAGGAGAGAAGCCTGAGCGGTCCCGCCACTGTGTTTAGGGAATCTTCGTTCATTGCAAAAGCAATCCACTGGCCAGGCGTCGTCTGTAGCGACCCCTTCGCGCAAACGACCGGCTGGGAAGGAGAATGAAGGTGATGATCTATGAGCCAGGAGACCTGCATGGAATATGGTTCTTGATCTGTGCGGGCAACACAGAGGCGAGAGAGCGGGATTATTAATAGACGAAGCAAAAACGGGCTGCAGTCTGCGTGACTGCAGTTTTTTTTGTGAAAAACCCGAAACTCACCTCATGTAGCTAGAAGGAGGTGTCTTATGACAAAGAAATCGTTATTGCGAAGGCCGGAGAATCGATGGAGGACCTGGCTGATTGCGGCGGCGATCGCTGCAGTTGCCTTATTCGGGGCGTTGAGCATCGACCTGGAAGGGGTCTATGCGGATGAGTATGAGGGTACGGTCTATTTCAACCTGTCTCATGACGGGAAACCGGTCGTATCCGATGTGACGGGTGATGCGATGATGATGGTTCCCGTATCACTGCAGGATGTTGCGGATGTTGATCTCGCAGAGTGGGGCTATGAAGAGTACGCATACACGGAATACGGGGGGGATGGAACGCCGGACCCTGAACGTCCGACTGCCCTTAAACTGTATCTGTATATGCATGAACATTATAAAGATGATCCGCAGAACAGCATTGCGGTAACACAATCACCGCAGTCAGCATATATGACAACGTTCTGGGGATTTGATGAGAACCTGAACTACTATATAAACGGAGCGTACCCACTTTTCGAAGAAGGCTGGGGCGCGACATGTGACGCGATTGCGCTCGAAGACGGAGACCGTGTCGATGTGATGCACTTCAGCGATTGGAACTTCTTGTTTGACAGCTATGCAGGCTTCAACTACTTTGCCGACGCAAACAGCGAACCTGAAGATGGTGAAATCGTCAGTTTGTATGAGGCAAAGGCCGGAGAGCCTTTAGATGTACAGGTTGTCCGTGCATGGGGGGATCTCATGTCGGGCGGCGGTACGGCGTACCAGGCAGCCGGCGATCTCACGATCCATGTAAGCGACGCCGGAGGGGCGATCGATGCGGAAGATGAAAGCGACAGGACGCTCACAGACGGAAGAACGCAGCTGACCTTCGATGAACCAGGCGAGTACTACATTTGGGTAGACGGCGGAGAAGGAGAAAACGGAACAATCGTACAGAGCGCCGCGGCGGCCAAAGTCCTCGTGACCGAAGGTAATAGTAAACCCAAACTTGCTCCCGGAGTTAACGCTACAGAAAACAAGTCCATTAATCTCAAGAAAAAATACAAGGTGGATCTTTCGAAGATCTTTACAGATTCGAACGAAGATCAGCTGACTTACAAAGTTTCAGTAAACAACGCAGCATATGCTGCCTGTGACAAAGACTATGTCTATACACCGTCAGGTGAAGGCACTGTCACTTTGAAATTCAAGGCGAATGACGGTCAGGCGGATTCCGACGATACATATACGGTCAATCTTACTGTCTCCGCAAGTGTCCTCATGGAGGCCGAAGGCCTTAAGATCATCGATGATCAGTGCAGAGTCTGGCCGCTGTATGAACTGGCGGATTTTGAAACTGCGGCAGAATATGAAGCGCTGGGAAACTATGGCGCCAATTACAATCCGATATACAAACTGACGCTTCCTTCAGCGCTCGATTTCCGAATCGAAGAGGATATGAGCGTATGGTCAGCTCCCGATCCGGACTGGATGACCAGAAACATATACAGTCTGAAAAACTATGATCTTGTATTTGAAAAAAACGACTATGAGTCTGAAGAAGAGACCCATGTCCTTCCTGTTGACAAGAGCACATACCAGGGAACAGAGTTTGGCGGAAGTGCTTTCTTCAATACGGTTCAGTATGATCTGGAGGATCTCGGGTATGCTGCGAACGCGAAAGTAGTTGCCCTTGAGGTCTATGGGGCCTGGACCGAGAGAATGAAGAATCTTGATTATGTGGACGCCTATCACATACTTATCGATTATGATTCGAATGCAAAACCATTAGATGAATACGCACATGAACTGACGAAAAAAGAACAGGTAGACGCTACGTGCACGACCAATGGAACAAAGGCGTACTGGAAATGTTCCAAGTGCGGGAAGATGTTTGCCGATGCTGGAGCAAAGCACCAGATCAGTGAACCCGAGACCATTGCAGCAGGTCACGACTGGGACGAAGCTGTTTATGAATGGAGTGCTGACAACAAGAAAGTCACGGCAACTCACACCTGCAAGAGAGAACCGAGTCATGTGGAATCAGAGACAGCAGTATGCGAAACCCGCATAGGTAAGAATCCAACCTGTGAAGAGATGGGAAAGACTGTATATACCGCGATATTTGAAAACAGTTCTTTCAAGACACAGACGAAGACAGTCGATGATATCGACGCTCTGGGTCATGACTGGAGCAGTCCGGAATACACCTGGGCAGATGACAACAGTAAGGTGACAGCAGAAAGAGTCTGCAGCAGAAATGATTCCCATAAAGAGACAGAAACCGTTGAGGCGACATCGAAAGTGACGCAGCCCACCTGTGAAGAGAATGGCAAGACCACCTACACAAGCGGGACCTTTGAGAACGAAGCTTTCGAAGTGCAGACAAAGACGATCGAAGGTGATAGCGCGCTGGGGCACACCTGGGGAGAGCCCGAGTGGACGTGGGCGGATGACTTCAGCACAGCAAAGGCGAAGTTCACCTGCGGCAGGGATGATACCCATGTAGAGGAAAAAAACGCACTTGTAACCAGCGTAAAGAAAACCGACGCCAGAGAATACACCGCCAAGGTGATCTTCGACGGAGAAACCTATACGGATACAAAGACCAAGACCATCGAGGAGACCGAAGCGAGCGTAGATATTTTATCCCAGTCTTCAGGAGGCTTCCTCCACGCGCCGCAGTTTGGCTGCGAAGTATCCTCGAAGAAGGCTGAATCCTACGGATACCAGGACGATGTGGACGACGGAGTGTCTGCTCTCGACGTGCTTGTAGCCGCGCATGAACTCGTATTCGGCGATGACTTCACTTCCGAAACAGCAGAAGGATTCCTGGCGATGAGCTCATTCGGCAGCCCGAATATGCAGTTTGGCGTCGATATGGACGAGGCCTACGGCGGATTCTTTGTGAATCATGCGCTTCCGAATGACGGGACGATGCGCGATGATGACAACTGGAACGGAACGACGGTTTCAACCCAGAAAGTAAAAGACGGCGACCTGGTGGAATTCTTCTTCTATGAAGATCCTTACTGGGGCGATACCTATAACTGGTTTACGGATGCGGAAGGCAATTACAGCAGAACGATCAATGCGCATGAAGATTCGGATCTTGAACTCACGCTCAAAGGATTCTATGCGATGCAGGGCTCCATGTTCAAAGACGAGGCCGAGATGACAGCTTCTGACATCCCGGATGTGCAGGGTGACGTCCAGCTCTACACTGTTGACCTGGACAGCGGCAAGCTGACTGAGATCAAGGATGCTGTAACAGACGAAGATGACGGAACTGTGACGCTGAACTTCGATGAACCGGGCACATACACGATCACAGCTTACGGTACGGAAGACTGCATGTTCACACAGATTATGTCTCTGACGACGATCAACGTTGCAAAGCACAGCCCGGTTGAACAGGAAGAAAGCAAAGAAGCAACCTACAGCGAAGGGGCCTATGTCAGCACAGTAACCAAGTGTTCAGAATGCGGGCGGGAACTCGGAGTTGAGAAGACCTATACGTCGGATTCTCTGAAGAAACAGGCGGAAGACGCGCTTACAGAAGCAAACGGAGCACTCGAAGCGGCGCAGGAAGCACTAACTGCTGCAGGCAATGCACAGGCAGACGCAGATGACGCCCTTGCAGCAGCGCAGGCAGCCAGCGAAGAGGTTCCAAACCATACCGGTGAAGAAGCGTTGGCATGCGCACAGGCAGCCGCAGATGCAGCACAGGCAGCCGCAGATGCAGCACAGGCAGCGCAGGAAAAAGCAGCAGCCGCAGTAGAAGCGGCGCAGGCAGCGCAGGAAAAAGCAGCGGCCGCAGTAGAAGCTGCACAGGCAGCACAGGCTGCAGCTGTGACAGAGAGTGAAATGACAGAGGCAGCTAACACTGCTCAGGCGGCAGCAGCAGCGGTTGACTCCGCAGGCAACGCAGCCGCAGCTGCCAATAACGCTGTCACTGCCGCGGCAACTGCCGCAGACAATGCGAATCTTCAGAAAGAGTATGCGGATGCAGATCTCGAATTAGCAGCATATGCTGTAGACAGCATCATGGATGAAAAGACAAATGCTGTCGTGACCTTCGCGCAGATCGCGCCGCTGGCAAATGAAGAAGCTTATACAAAGGCATCTTATGACAAATACGCTGCGATGCTGGAGGCATTCAATGAAACAATTGAAAGCAAAACTGCATCGGTGAGAGAAGTCAAGGAAGCCCTGTACAATGTCACAATGGCGTTCCACAATCTCGTTGCCAAGAGCCCGCAGGCATTGAAGGCAGAAACGAAAGACGCGTCGACAGATTACGCTGTGCTCAGCAAGGCGGCGAAGACATTCAACCTGGTTGCCGTTTCTGGCAATGAGGGTAAGCTGTCCTACAGCCTGGCGGAAGGATCATCAGCAGGACTGAGCATCGATCCGGAAACAGGCGCGGTAACGATCGCCAAGGGCAAGAACGCCGGAACATACAACGCGATCATAACTGTTGACGCAGCAATGACGGATGACTTCAGCGCAGCCAGCGAAACAGTCAAGGCCAAGATCACCGTAGCGAAGGTCAAGCAGGCCATGACGGTGAAAGCGAACACTAAGACTGTGAAGGCCGCGAAACTCAAGAAAGCAAAGCAGGCAGTGAAGGGAACCATTACGGTGAAGAACGCCAAGGGCAAGGTCACCTATGCCAAGAAGAGCGGCAGCGCGAAGCTGACGATCAGCAAGAAGGGCGTGGTCACAGTCAAGAAGGGGACCAAGAAAGGAACCTACAAGATCAAGGTCAACGTCAAGGCAGCAGGCAATGTGAACTACAAGGCCGCGGCCAAGGTCGTGACTGTAACGGTCAAAGTAAAGTAATAGTAAAGTAATAAGGAGGCCACTGCATAAGTATGCAGTGGCCATGATATAGACAGCAGAGGAGAGACGGATTATGAAAAAGGTCAAACGATCAGGGAAACTGATTGCCGTTTTACTGGCCTTGCTCACGTGTCTGGCATTTTCGCCCTGGGCGATGAATCCGGACAAGGCTGCGGCTGATTCCACGGATCCTACGACAGTGTGGAACCAGACTAGGAGCTGGATTGCGCAGAGTTATGCTCTTTGTGATATTACAAAGGTAGAAGTAAGCGGCGTCAGCGTCAAGAATTATGAATGGAATGGCACCACCTGTGATGTGGTGCTTGATCCCGCTACAAAAAAAGAAGCGGAATTCAAGCTCAATATTACCAGAAGCGGGTTTTCAAGCGCCGGTGTAAAAGTTAACGGCAAGGGCACTACTGCCACATCCATTTCGGAGACGGTAGATCTGTCCGGCGGGACAGCGCAGGTCACAGTGCAGCCGTATTATTCATCGAACAACGGCACGCTCAAGACTTTCGATTTTTCCATTGAAGGGGGCGGGCAGGAGACTCTGTGGAATGTTACGCTGGGTTCAGGTACAGGTTATACGTTATCGCCCGTAGGTGATTCAGTGTCTCCTGCGGCAAACAAAGGCAGCTACACCTTCCAGCTGGACATTGCGGAAGGCTACAAGAAGGGCGCTGACTTTGCCGTGAAAGTGAACGGAACGGAAGTTGAGCTCGACGATAACAATCAGTACACGATTTCAAACATTATTGCCGATCAGGATGTTACTGTGGAAGATGTGGTTACATCCGATACAGTAAATCAGTACAGGATTGATCTTACGGAGACCAATGGCGTCACATACACCCCGGTCGACGGATCAGAATCCCCGGTTGATGAGGGCAATAGCTTCAAGTTCAAAGTCTCGCTTGCCACCGGCTTTCTTGCCACCGACAGCTTTGCCGTCAAAGACAACGGCGAGGCCATGACGGCGGACTCTGATGATGTCTACACGATCTCCAACATACATACTCACCATACAATTACAGTAACAGGCGTAACACAGCTTGCGTCGGTTACCGCACCGACGGGATCGACGGTTGCAGCAGGTTATGAAAGTGGAGAGTGGACGTACCATTGGTATGCTCCTGTCATCACTGAAAACAAGGGTAACGGTACGACCGTTTACTGGTTCAATCCTGTCACCAGCGGCAAGCCGTTTTTCCGGGTGCAGCATCCCGACGGCGTAACCTATTGGAATTTTGAGAGCATGGCCGCTGGGAAGGCGTACACGGTGACGATGGACGATCTGACCAAGAACGGGTCGTTCGCCTCCGACACGATCTATCATGATTTCCATTATAATTATCTGGACCTGGGAGATGTCTATCTGACAGTCAACGACAGGAATTATCTGCAGATGTCGAATGGCGGCACCTATTCGCTGAATGTATTCCGGAACTGGGAAGCTATCAACAGTTTCACGAACGATGAGATTGCGCTTCCTGATGTGCACTACGAAGTGGTCGACATCAATGGAAATCCGAGCGATCTGGTTTCCGTCACACCGGACGTAAACAACTCCGGAAAAGCCACGATCGCTGCCAATGGTTCTGGCTCCGGAATGGCCGTCATCAAGGTTACCTATGACGCAATGATCCACATGGATGGATACGCCTCCGGCTATGGCGCCGGCGGTGAAGACAGCACGCGTCTGGGCGCCATCTGGCCTGAATGCACGGGCGTTATTGTGGTTACAGTAGGCCAGAGCGGGTCGGTCGCAATGGGAATGACCATCAATACAGATCTTCCAATGGCCCACGCGGGCAAGGCTGCCGGCGATAAAATCGACGCGGAACATGATCTGCTTTACTATTACGGAGATGAAGGAGCGTCTTATACGTTCAAACCGGAGACCGGATCCGAGGTGTCCATCGCGCGCTGCACTCTTGGCAGCAAAGATCTCAGTTTCCACGGCTTCTCCACTGAAGGAGTGACAAAGGATGCTGACGGGAATGTTACTGTTACAGGCCTGACTGCAGGACGTCATATCGTCAAGGTAGAGAAGGGAGGCGCCACCAATTATCAGGTGCTCTCCGCACGTCAGATCACCATTGCAGCGAAGGATGCGGACGGCAATGCGATCGATGACTGGGAGACGCGCTACTTTGCTCCCGGCGATCATATCACGTTTACACTCCATAATGTAAACAGTCCGCAGGAGAAACTTTCCCAGTGCTATAACAACAGCTTTTCGGTAGCGTACTTCGGCGAAGACAATAAGCGGTTTGATTATAATAACGAAGGCAGCCATGGCTACGGCCAGTACAACTTCAGCAGTTTGGATCAGACTGCGGCCGGAGTGATCCCGGAAGACTGGACAGAGAAGAAGACGTTCCTCATCAAGGGAGGAGTTGCCTTGGCGGGATTCTCCGGCACTGCGGCAGGAGGACATCGCGCGAAGTCATTCGGCGGCGCCAGCGGCATGGCGGAAGGAACAGCGGGGGCCGGCATCCTTGCCAGACTTCCGGAACTGACCCTCCACGTTGACGCCAAACCGTACGCCCGCAAGAACCTGACGAATCCTGTGACGAAATCGGTGAATACAGGAGAAACGTATTCCCTGGATCTGTCGAAGGTGTTTGCCGATGACAATGAGGACGCGCTGACATATAAGGTTTCTGTCAACGGGGCGGATGCCGCAGCGGCGGACGAGTCCTATGAGTTCAGTACTGACACAGCAGGCGTGTACAACCTCGAGTTCAAGGCCAATGACGGCGTCTATGACTCTGAGGACACCTATAAGGTCGTACTGAAGGTGGGTCAGGAAAATACACCTCCGATCCTGAAGGAAGGCGTGGACGGAACAACTGCGGAAACCATCGGCCAGGACGGCAAACTCGAATTGAATCTAGGTGAAATTTTCGAAGATGCAGACGAGGACTATCTGTCCTACAGTGTTTCCGTAAACGGTGCAGACAGCGAACCTGCTGCCGCAAACTACATCTACGAACCGGATGCAGCCGGCGACTTCGTGCTGGTCTTTAAGGCCAATGACGGAACGGTGGACTCCACGGATACATATACTGTCAGACTCAAAGTTCTGGAAGGAACTGATCCCTCTGTATTCTGGGACAACGCCAAAGATGGAAACGGATGGGTCGGACGCAGCGCTACTTACTGCTATGTTACAAAAGTCAGCGCTTCCGGCGTGAGGACGAAGAGTTTCGACTGGGCAGATGCTGAGACATGCAATATTGTCCTGACCAGCGCTGCTGCAAAGGATGCAACGTTTGACTTTACCGTTACAAACTATGCGAGAAACTCATCATCAGCAGGTGTGTCGATCAATGGAACAAAATCTTCCGGCGGCAGCAGAACGATTCAGGTGCAGCTGGAAAATGGGACTGCAGCAGTTTCTGTTCAGCCATACTATAGCAGTTATAATGGAACACTAAAGACCTTCCACTTCAGCATCGCCGAGGGACCGGCCAATGCTGCACCGGTACGGAAAGAGGGCGTAAATGCTGAGGCGGATGCCGAAATCGCAGAAGGTGAGCAGTTCAACCTGGATCTTCTGTCCATCTTCGAAGATCCCGACAACGATGAACTGACATACAACGTTTCTGTAAACGGCGCTGATCCTGTGGCAGCCGACGGGAACTACACGTTCACGCCGGAAGAGGCCGGTTCCGTGACGCTGGTCTTCAAGGCCAATGACGGCAAGGCGGATTCCACAGATACCTATACTGTGAATCTGACGGTGACGCATACGCATGTATGGGGCGAGCCGGAATGGATCTGGGCAGATGACTTCAGCACAGCAAAGGCGAAGTTCACCTGCAGCAAGGTTGACTCCCATGTCGAGGAAAAGGACGCATCGGTTAGCAGCATGAAGGACAGCAGCGGCAACAGAACATACACGGCCAAGGTGACCTTCAACGGAGAAACCTATACGGATACAAAGACCAAGACCATCGAGGAGACCGAGGCTAGTGTAGACTTTACATCCCAGTCTTCCGGAGGATTCCTCCATGCGCCGAAGTTCGGTTACGAAGTATCCTCGAAGAAGGCCGAATCCTATGGATATCAGGACGATGTGGACGACGGCGTGTCTGCGCTCGACGTGCTGGTAGAGGCGCATGAACTCGTATTCGGCGATGACTTCACTTCCGAAACGGCAGAAGGATTCCTGGTGATGAGTTCCTTCGGCAGCCCCAATATGCAGTTTGGCATCGATATGGACGAGGCCTACGGCGGATTCTATGTGAATCACGCGCTGGCGAATGACGGGACAAAGTTCGATGATGACAACTGGAGCGGAACGACGGTTTCGACCCAGAAAGTAAAAGACGGCGACCTGGTGGAATTCTTCTTCTATGAGGATCCTAACTATGGCGATACCTATAACTGGTTTACGGATGCGGATGGCAGTTACAGCAGAACGTTCAACGCGCATGTAGGGTCAGATCTCGAACTGACACTTAAGGGATTCTTCGCGATGCAGGGTTCCATGTTCAAAGACGCTGAGGAAATGACATCTTCAGATACCCCGGGTGAGCAGGGCGACGTCCAGCTCTATACTGTTGATACGGCCAGCGGCAAGCTGACTGAAATCGAAGGCGCGGTAACGGACGAAGATGACGGAACTGTGACGCTGAACTTCGACGAGCCGGGCAAATACACGATCACAGCTTACGGGACGGAAGACAGCATGTTCAAACAGGTCATGTCTCTGACAACGATCAACGTAACAGGACACAACCCGGTCGAACAGGAAGAAAGCAAAGAAGCAACCTACAGCGAGGGGGCTTATAATTGCACCGTAACCAAATGTACAGAATGCGGACTGGAACTGTCCAGAGGTGAGAAGACCTATACGTCGGATTCCCTGAAGAAGCAGGCGGAAGACGCGCTGGCTGACGCAGATACCGCTATGCAGACAGCAGCGGCCGCGCAGGGTGAAGCGGATGCAGCGAATGATGCAGCGAGTGCTGCGCTCCGGACGGCGCAGGATGCCATAAATACCGTAGCTGATTATACCGGAGAAGCAGCCCGCGAACCTGCTCAGGCAGCAGTAGCCGCGGCGGCAGATGCGCAGGCAGCGGCGAAGGCAGCGCAGGAAAAAGCTGCAGATGCGGCAACCGCGGCAGCGGCAGCCCAGGAGGCAGCAGCAGCGGCACAGGCAGCAGCAACAACTGCCCGGGCAGCAGCACAGACAGAAGATGAAATAACGGTGGCAACCGCAACCGTGCAGGCAGCAGCGTCTGCAGTTGATGCTGCGGGTGAAGCTGTCGTAAATGCAGCCAATGCGCAGACAGCGGCGGACGAGACAGCAGGTGTTGCAGATACCAAAGCGGCAGAAGCAGCATTTGCATCTGAAATGGTGGAATTGGAAATCGAAGCCATCATGGACGAAAAGACAGATGCCATCGTAAAATTCACGAAAATTTCACCGCTGGTCATCGAAGACGCATACACAAAGGCATCTTATGACGAATACGCAGCCGCGGAAGAGGTATTTCTGGACCTGATCGACAGCGATAGCGTAACCGTAAGAGAAGTCAGGACAGCCTTGTACAATGTTACAATGGCGTTCCACAATCTCGTTGCCAAGAGCCAGCAGACACTGAATGCAGCAACAGAAGACGCGGCAACTAATTACGCGGCGCTCAGCAAGGCGGCGAAAACCTTCAACCTGGTTGCCGTTTCCGGCAATGCAGGAAAGCTGTCCTACAGCCTGGCGGAAGGATCATCAGCAGGACTGAGCATCGATCCGGAAACAGGCGCGGTGACGATTGCAAAGGGCAAGAACGCCGGAACATACAATGCGGTCATAACTGTTGACGCGGCAATGACGGATGACTTCAGCGCAGCAAGCGAAACAGTCAAGGCCAAGATCACCGTAGCGAAGGTCAAGCAGACCATGACGGTGAAAGCGAACACTAAGACTGTGAAGGCTGCGAAGCTCAAGAAAGCGAAGCAGGCAGTGAAGGGAACCATCACTGTGAAGAAGGCCAAAGGCAAGGTCACCTATGCCAAGAAGAGCGGCAGCGCGAAGCTGACGATCAGCAAGAAAGGCGTGGTCACAGTCAAGAAGGGAACCAAGAAGGGAACCTACAAGATCAAGGTCAACGTCAAGGCAGCAGGAAATGTGAACTACAAGGCCGCGGCCAAGGTCGTGACTGTAACGGTCAAAGTCAAGTGAGCAAGCAGTCGGGCGACTCGCGTAACAGATTCTTCTTGATATTTCACATGGAATGTCATTAAAATAATAAGAAGAAAACACAATACAGGGAATTCGGATGATCCGGATTCCCTGTTGTGGCTGCAAAGAATCGCATAAAATCAAGAAAGAGAAACAAAATGAGTCAGCAGCTTCTGAAAAAAACAAAAAAAAAGAGAGCGCGGTCGATCCTCATCATCGTGGTGCTTGTAGTGCTGGCGGCGCTTGGATTCGCGGGTCTTGTCGTGAAGCAGGGCGGCGGCAGTGCCGGAACCGTGACCATCGCTGTGGACTGCAGCGACCTATCCCAGCACATGGACCAGCTGCAGAAGGAATCCATCCGAGATTACATTCCATCGGACGGCGTGATCCTCGCACCGACTTCGTACAAGTTCGCAGAGGGGGAGACGGTCTACGACTGCCTGTACAACATATGCCGTGACAAGGATATCCAGATGGAGAGCAGCGAAGATTCCGTATACCGATCGCGGTATGTGGAAGGCATCGGGCACCTGTATGAGATGGACGCAGGCAAACGGAGCGGATGGACCTATTATGTGAATGATGAAATGCCTGATGTCGGGTGTTCGAAATACGAATTGAAAGACGGCGATCAGATCCGCTGGGTCTATGTCGTGGATTACACGAAGAGCGAAGACGGCGGGGGAAGCGGAAAATAATGTTCAGAGAAGGAATCGGAGAACGCACAGAATTTGCGGAGTATCATCCGTGGGTCAATCTGGTGTACTACGCGTTGGTGATCGGGATCACCATGTTCAGTATGTCGCCTTGGTTCCTTGCGGCTACATTTGTTCTGGCGTGGACTTATTCTCTGCTGCTCAAAGGCAAGGCTGCGCTCCGCCTGAACTTGGTGTTCCTCTTCTGGATCGTGGTGGTGATGGCGCTGATCAACGTGTTGTTCGTCCACGACGGCGATACGGTGCTGTGCTTTATCCACGGCAACCGGATCACGGCGGAAGCTCTGATCTACGGCGTTTCTGCAGCTGTCATGCTCAGTTCCGTCCTCATCTGGTTCACCAGCTTCAACTGCGTCATGACCGCCGAGAAACTGATCTTTCTTTTCGGCCGGGCGGCGCCGGTGTTGGGTCTGACCCTGTCCATGATCTTTCGCTACATTCCGCTGCTGCGCGCCCGGTATGGCGAGATCAGCATGGGACAGCGTTGTCTGGGACGGGGCAAGGTAGAAGATACGAAGCCGCCGCTTAAAATGCGATTGCGTCAAGCCGGCAAGAACGCGTCGATTCTGATCTCCTGGTCTCTGGAATCCTCCATCGAAAGCGCGGATTCCATGGAGGCGCGGGGATACGGACTGCGGGGACGTACCAGCTTCAATCTGTACCGTTTTTCGCGCCGGGATACCGCGATGATGATCTGGCTTTGCATGCTGGGCGCGCTGTGCATTGCCGGATGCGCCCTGCATAAGACAGAAGCCTGGTTCTATCCCGTCTACAAGCTGCATCCTTTTGACATGATGACAGCCGTCACGTTGATCGCATTCATCCTGATGGCGGCAACACCGCTCATCATGGACATCGCCGGGGAACTCCGGTGGGAGCGACTGGAGAATGAAGAACAGTAGGGGAGCATAGATCGTAGGAGAACATAGATAGATGGAAATGATCCGATTTGACAATGTAAGCTTCACCTACCCGCTGGCAGACCGTCCTGCTTTGTCGGAGGTCAGTTTTTCGGTGTCCGAATCCGAATTCCTCGTGGTCTGCGGCAAGTCCGGATGCGGCAAAACCAGCTTGCTTCGACAGATGAAGAAGAACCTCATTCCATA
>JBGUKV010000136.1:0-4533 GCA_045114655.1 Candidatus Allocopromorpha sp.
CCGTCATCCCGGTGCTGCTTTTGATATCAACCAAGTTTCCGTGATCAAAAACCACCGCCTCGATGATGACCGTCTGCAATTCCGTAAGCTGCAGCAGCCCGTCTCTGAGATCCTGATCTCCCACACTCCTGATCCAGGAATGGTCATGCCTTCTCATATAGATCTTCCGGATCCCTTCCGTCCTGAGCAGAAGATCGATCAGCTCACTCACCTGATCATCAAAAACCGGCATTCCATATAATTCATTTCTCTGTTCTGTCGACACGTTCCAGCACCTCCTCTGTCCTTTTCAGTAGTTCCTCCGAATCCACACTGCAGATCACTCCAAACCATGATGATCTGAAGAAACCTTCGCACTCAGCTTTGGTCGCTGCTGCTTTGAAATCCTCCGGATCTTTCTGCAGTTTCTTCAGGGCATTCCTGTAATCCTTCACTGCCTGCACAACGATATTCACCGACAGTGATTCGTATCCGTATCCCGAATCCAATCGCATCTCGTATCTCTCCTCTCCTACCTCTGCAATACACATTTCCCCGCAGGTACCGTATGTCCCGGAGCAGATCATTATGTATTATCCCGACGGGCCGGGACCTCAAAATGCGGTCCCGACACGTCAGGTTTCTTACTTTCTTTCGATCTGCATTTGTCCACGACACCCCCGATCCTGCGGGAAACGATCAGGCGGAAGTCAGCTAGTCTTCCTCATGAGGCTCTCACCTCCCGCAGGGGTCTCCTGCAGCCGCCCTCATTGCGTGATCCTGCAAAGGCAGGGCTGTGACTGGACGGAAGTATCATTGTCCTCTGAGACTTTCAATGCACATTGCAGTCGCCACCTGCCTTTTGTATCCTGATGTTGGCCGCTCCGCCGGAAGATCCGGAATCATCGCGCATCGATCTCGTATGCTCACGGGGTCACCCGATATCTCAGAGAAAGTACCTGATGAATGTGTATTCTGTTGTTAAGGTTCGTGAGGGGACTTTTCATCCGCTTCTGTTTCTTCGTCTGATCGGCGCTCTTTTCTATTGACCGGAAATTGTCCCCTCAATGGGTAGGCGTTGGGAAAGGCCATTTGTTAACCCCCTAAGCTATATTTTTTTCATCATTTTTTTGATGCGCCTCATTCTCTTGGCAACTGCTGCGCGGCTTACACCGGAATCATTCGCGATTTCAACGGGTTTGTTCATCAATATAGCGATCTCATAAAGCAATCGCTTCTGATCATCTGTCAGTTTCCGTATCGCTTTATACAGATTCTCATCTTCAATATTGAGAATGATGTCCTCTATCGTTTCCTCAAGGTATTTATCCTCCGACGTCAGCACCTCCTCAAACCTCTGGTACAAAGGATTATTCTTTTCTATAGATTCATCCGATTCACCGAATTCCGGTATTCTCTGATTATGGGAGCAAAAGACCCGTTCGCTCTTGAAGACCTCCCAGTCGAATCTGATGATCTCCAGAATGTCCTCTCGCTTCATCCCTCCCCGGAATGCTTCAAGCGCAAACTGACGCTCTTTGTTTCTGAACTGCTTATATCTGGCCTGATAATTGAAATTCATCTTGTAAACCTCCTGATTTTTCGTTTGATGTAGCTTTTGAAAAATCAGAGGGTCTACGGGGAGCGTGCTGTCGGCACGGGTTTTCTCTGTATATGCATCTGCCTTCTCCTTTCGGTGGTGTCTGGCAGACGCACATAATTAAAAAGGGCATAATAAAAGCCCCGTACCCATTTGGATACGAGGCGTGCCTCTTACTATCTTATTCAGTTGATCAGCTGTACATCTCCCAGCATATACAGTCTATAGCCTCATGACTCTCATGTCACTTCCAGCTTTCTATCTGTTTTTCCTTCACATTCCTATCCGTTTTTCTTTCGGAAAACTCTCTAAAAACCTCTCACAAAACTCTCTCTTTTTTGCGACTCCATCGGAGGCAGCGGCATCCGCAGCTGCACGCCGTCCGGATCGAATGGTCCATCCATTCCGCCGGGCTGATTGTTTGCCTTGAATTCCAGAAAAGCCAGGCCAAACAGGATCACTGCTCTTCTCTTCTTTCGGTACAGTGTGCTTTCTCCCATATTCAAAACTTCGCTTGCCTCCGTCATCGTATAGTCAAAACTGTTCATATAGCAGGTGTTCAGGATCTCTACGAACTCAGGTCCGTATTTGCCGAAGTTATACACCTTATATCTGAGCGCCTCCATGATCCGGATCATCCAGCCTGTCTGCATGATCCTTTCGATCTGGCGCTGATAATCATCTCTTCTGGACTCTGTAGCAAAATACTCCAGTCGGATGAGTGCCCGGCTCATTTCTTTCTCTTCGTCATCTTCCAGAGGGCCTGCGTCCTGTCCGTAGCACAGCTCCGCCACCACGTTATTGGCGGCATCCGTATTATATCTGCAGACATCATGGAACGTCTCCAAAAGAGATGATCCCAGTTCTTCCATTTCATCTTCGTTTGTCAGTGCCATCTGACATAGTCTGCTGATCCGAGAATCAACGTCTTTCTTTGCTTTCATTCTTTCTCCCCTTTCCTCAGCATACACTTCTGCCTAGTCCCGTCGTCAGCAGGCACCGGGTAAGGGAAAAGACCCTGGCGCCCTGCCTTCGTAAACAGGATTCTGCCGTTTTTCTGAAGTCGCCGGTTATGCCGTATTCCGGTCACGGTTCCCGTAAACTGTCTATACGTTTATGCGCTTTTTGCATCTTTTCGCAGGCTCCTTGCGCACTGCTCGACTGCCTCCGTATACACTGCGTCTTCCTCCGGATCCATCAGGCCTTTGAACCAGCTGCGGAATCTCAGCATGGCCTGGCGGTCTTCCTGCTCGGCCTGTTGGCACAGCCTGGTGAAACTTGCTTCCAGATTGAAGTCATTCATACGGATCTCGTTCATCAATCTCATCTTCTCCATCTCCTTTCAGATCTTGACCAGCTGCCAGCCGGCCTTGTTGATATTAAACCGGATCACATAGATCCGTTCCTGATTACCGATCATTCCCTGACACTTGTAGGTCCAGACGTCATCACCGTTTATCTTTTCTTTCTCCGTGCTCAGGATCTTTCCGACTTTAAGTACATGCAGATTATCGTAGCGGTCCCGCAGGCGGAATCTGTGCGGTACCGGAGCCTTGCCTGCGAAGAATGTGCAGACAACATCAATGCTTCTCTGGATCTTTCTCATTTCGCATCGCCTGCCCTTCTGTTCGAATTACATTTTACATAATGTGAACATTTGTTCTTTTCGACGCTATTCTACTCCGGTTACTGGGCTGTGTCAATTATTAATTCATACCGGTAATCGTAGTCGGACTATATGTACCGACTTACTTCCATGCGTTTCCAAATCTTATTTTCATAATTATATATTATGTCTACTTGTGAAATCTGCAAAAAACGCAATGAAAAAGGACCGGTGAATTCTTTGTAAGATGCTCCCGATCCTTTTCCTCTCTCGTATTCTCTTTTCCAGTCTTTTTTCCTCGGCCGGTCCTTCTCGGTCAGATGCTTTCCTGTCCGGAAACCGACGGTGTGGTTTGCCTTGGCCCGCTCTACCTTCATCATGTCGATGATCATTTTCTTTTCCTGTTTCGGCGGAGCGGTCGGCACTGATTTCTTTCGTTTCTTGCTCATATGCGATTCCTCCTTGTTTTGTAGTCGCTCTATTATACAGCAATGATCGCACCTTCACCAGCCCTGATGGGGCGTTTATCCAGAATCCGTTTCATATCCTTTCGGGTCTTCCGCACAGCCTCAATCATTTCTTCCTTATCGTCCGGAAGCCAGCCCTGCATTTGTATGACATTCGACGGATGCAGTCCAAAATAGAAACACCGCTCAAGCTCCAGATCCCGGATGAAGAGTTCCTCCTCTTCCAGATACTCTCCGATCGTGCATTCTACGAACGAGCCCTCCTGCACGGCATCGTACAGCGGGCATCCCGGATCTGTATGAACTGTCCCCGTGAAGATCAGAAAAGGCTGGGTGTCATTGACCAGGCGGGCAGTCTGCACCGCGTGCTCCTCCTGACTCCCCGATCCCGCTGCTCCAAAGATGATGTTGAGAGCATAATCAAAACCTGCCTCTTTCAGGCGCAGCAGCTCTGCCTTTGCTTCTTCCACGGTATATCCTTTGTTCATATAGTCTAAAACGGCATCCATACCGCTTTCCACACCGATATTGAGTTCATCGATGCCAAGCTGTCGAAGCATGCGTAATTCTTCATCCGTTTTCTCCTGGATGTTACGAATCGAGGCATACATGGCGATGGTCCTGATCTGCGGCAGTTTCTCCTCGATCATCCCAGCCACTTTCGCCAGCTTTTGCGCAGGCAAACAGAAAGCATCTCCATTGACCAGAAAAGCTCTGTGGGTATTGAGATTCATCTGGGCCGCCTCATCGATGTCCCGCTCGATCTGCTCCATCGTCTCCTCGCCAAAGGGCGTATCACGGTACATGGTACAGAAGGCGCAGCTGTTATGAGAGCATCCCCTCGTCACTTGCAAAAGCAGAGAGTTCGCCTCAAAGGGCGG
>JBGUKV010000137.1:0-2456 GCA_045114655.1 Candidatus Allocopromorpha sp.
GTCTGTGTCGTATTCGCTCAGCCGGATGCGTTTCAAATTCCGTAAACCGTATATGAACATCGCGATGATCCTGGGCCTGTTCCCGGGCTTCATGACGATGATCGCGCAGTACTTTATTCTGAAAGCCATGGGTCTTACGGAAGGCTCGTCCATCCGGTTCGGACTGATCATTGTCTACAGCGCGTGCACCGGTCTGGGCTTCCAGATCTCGAAGGGCTTCTTCGACACGATCCCCAGGGCCATTGATGAGGCAGCGATCATCGACGGCGCGACGCAGTGGCAGATCTTCACCAAGATCACCATGCCGCTGTCCAAGCCGATCGTCATCTATACCATCATGACGTCGTTCATTGCGCCATGGGTCGACTTCATCTTCGCCAAAGTCCTGTGCAGGGCCAACGCCGACCAGTTCACGGTCGCCATCGGCCTGTGGAACATGCTGCAGAAGGAGTATATTTACCAGTGGTACACCTGCTTTGCGGCGGGCGCGGTGCTGATCTCGCTCCCGATCGCTATTCTGTTCCTCTATCTGCAGAGGTTCTATGTCGAAGGCATGTCAGGAGCGGTCAAAGGTTAAGATGGTTAGGGTGTTGATAGGATGAAGAGAATACTATATGTGTTATTGTGCGCGGTATTGTGCTTGACCGGATGCAATAAGAGCCAAAACACAGATCAGGCGGCGGCTGCTGGGCAGCCCGCCGCTTTTTCCGGTGCTGAACAGGCGGCGGACGGCGAAACGACAGCTGCTGTTTCTGTCCAGATGCTGGATTTTAACAAAGATCTCACGAAAGCAGTAAAAGACGACGATTACCGCACGACGTATGAAATTTTTGTCTACTCGTTCTGCGACTCAAACGGGGACGGGATCGGCGACCTGAACGGCATCCGCTCCAAGCTGGATTACATTCAGGATCTGGGGTTTGACGCGATCTGGCTGACACCCGTACACCCGTCGTCGACGTACCACAAGTATGATGTGGATGATTACTATGCGATCGATCCGGCTTTTGGCACGATGGAAGATTATGAAGCGCTACTTGCGGAATGCCACGAGCGGGGCATCCGTGTATATATGGACCTGGTGCTGAACCACACTTCGGACGACAACGCCTGGTTCAAGGCGGCGGTGGATTACCTGCACGAACTGCCTTCCGGATGGGAGCCTGACACTTCCTACTGTAAGTATTACGATTATTACAATTTCACCAGGCAGCCTGCTGACGGGTACGCGCCTGTGGAAGGTACGGAGTGGTATTACGAGGCGAGATTCTGGTCGGAAATGCCGGACCTGAATCTTTCGAGCGAAGCCGTAAGAGGCGAGATCCGTTCGATCCTCGAATACTGGCTGGGGAAGGGAGTTGACGGATTCAGGCTGGATGCGGTGACATACTATATTAACGGGAATCCGGATGCCAACGTGGAATTCCTGCGGTTCCTGACGGAGGCGGGGAGAAGTATTAAGGCTGATTGCTATTTTGTCGGAGAAGCGTGGACGGGCCGGAACGAGATCGCAAAGCTTTACGAGAGCGGTATCGACTCGCTGTTCGACTTCCCGTTTTCCGGAAACGAGGGGTTCATCGCCAATATTGTGCGCGGAAACTACAAGGCTTCGGATTACGTGAAGGGAATGCTGCTGGCGCAGGAAGCGTTCAGCGCCGCGAATCCGGACTATGTCGACGCGCCGTTCTACACGAATCACGATATGGCCAGGAGCGCAGGGTATTACGGCGCGGATGAGGGACCTGTTACGAAAATGGCGTACGCGATGAGTCTTTTCATGAGCGGCAATTCGTTTGTATATTACGGCGAGGAGATCGGCATGAAGGGCGCCGGCAAGGACGAAAACAAGCGCGTCCCGATGTACTGGAGCGACGACCCCAAAGACCCCGACATGTGCGCCGGACCGCCGGACATGGACGAGATGCCGATGAAGTTTGCTCCTGCAAAGGCGCAGAGGGAGGACGGGCTTTCGCTTTGGACGTGGTTCAGGGAAGTCATCCGTGTGCGGAATGCTTTTCCGGCGATCGCGCGTGGCAGGACGGAAGGCGCGGACTCGATCAGTGATGACAATGTAGCGGCGTTTTTCAGAAGGTATGCGGAGAGCGGCGCGGATGGAGGATCATCGGCGGCCGGAGCATCGGAAGGCGACCTGCTGATCGTGATGAACCTGCGCGGCGAGGCGGCAGTGAAGGAGCTGGCGGGAGTTGGCGATGGACTTATTCTGGCGGCAGTCCTGAACACCAACGAAGAGAGCATTACGTATGAAAATGGTGTGCTGACGCTGCCCGGTTACAGCATCGCAGTTTTTACACTGGGTTAAAAAACGACAGGAGAGGCTGTCGCACTAAGCGGTAAGGAATCCTTCGCTTAATGCGACAGCCCCTCTTTTTATTTCATACAGCGAATGCCGCATAGTCCGCCATCTCAAGTAAGGATCTCAAGTACCTCCGCAATAT
>JBGUKV010000138.1:0-23806 GCA_045114655.1 Candidatus Allocopromorpha sp.
CCTTTGCAGCCGCGGTCGCCAGGATCTACGTTCCAGGCATTAAGTTTGACTGCGTTCCGGTCCTGGACGGTGATCAGGGCATCGGTAAGAGCACGATCGTGAAGGACCTTGTCACTTCAGATTATTACTCAGAGACGCTGTCCCTCACTGACATGGACGACAAGTCCGGCGCAGAAAAGCTGCAGGGCTTTTGGATCGTGGAGATCGGCGAGCTGGCCGGAATGAAGAAGGCTGACATCGAAAAGGTGAAGGCGTTCCTTTCAACCTCTGATGACAAGTACCGTCCGTCTTATGGCAAGGTCGTCGAAAGCCATCCGCGCCAGTGCATCATCATCGCTACGGTCAACGGCGAGAGAGGGTATCTGCGCGATATCACCGGGAACCGTCGTTTCTGGATCATCAAGGTCCATCAGAAAAAGCAGAAGAAAAGCTGGAACTTTGATGAGCACTTCCGGCAGCAGTTCTGGGCTGAGGCCAAGGAGATCTGGAAGGCCGGCGAGAAGCTGTACCTGGAAGGTGACGTGCTCGAAGAGGCGGAAAAGGCGCAGCGCGGTGCGATGGAAGCAGATGAGCGCGTCGGCATGATCGAAGAGTACCTGAATCGTGAACTGCCCGATGACTGGGACAGCATGGACCTCTTTGCCAGAAGAAACTTCCTGACCGGCACGGAGTTCGGCACGCCTGAGCATGCCGGTAGCCATGTTCGCACGGAGGTCAGTAACGCGGAGATCTGGTGCGAGTGCTTTGGAAAGAGCCTGCAGGAGCTCAAGCCTTCCGACAGCTATGGCATTGCAGCAATGATGGCGCAGGTCCCCGGTTGGGAACGAACCACATCCATCAGGCGGCAGCCGATCTATGGCAGGCAGCGACTTTACCAGAGAACGAAATAAGGGCGACACACACAACACAACTATTTCCCTTATATTTGAAACGCTTTTTATAAGGGTCAGTAATGAAAACCTGTGAGCGCACGCGCGTAAAGAAATATAAGGGAGTAGTTGTGATTTTGTGTTCTTGTGTCAGAGTGGAGCAATTCATGAATGAGAAGTTTATCGAACAGAAATTAGTAGAGGCGGTGAAAAAGGCAGGCGGTCTTGCACCAAAGTTTGTGAGTCCTGGGCTTAATGGTGTGCCCGATCGTATCGTCCTCCTCCCTGCTGGACATATCGGATTTGTCGAACTGAAAAGTCCTGGGAAACGCATGCGGCCTCTGCAATTGAGAAGGAAAAAGCAACTGGAGCGCCTCGGCTTTCATGTCTACTGCATTGACGAGGTCAGCCAGATTGGAGGTGTGATTGATGAGATACGAAGCTCATGATTATCAAAAGTATGCGACGGACTTTATCCTGACGCACCCGGTTGCAGCCGTTTTCTTAGAGATGGGTCTTGGGAAAAGCGTGATCACCCTGACTGCGCTATTCGACCTGATCCTCGATCAGTTCCTTATAAGGAAAGTGCTGGTAATCGCACCGCTGCGAGTGGCGAGGGATACTTGGCCTTCGGAAATAAAGAAATGGGATCATCTGGCCGGCCTTACATATTCGGTTGTGGTCGGGAGTGAAGCTGAGCGCCGGGCAGCCCTGGCCAGGACAGCTGATGTTTACATCATCAACAGGGAAAACGTCGACTGGCTAATTACAAAGAGCAAGATCCCGTTCGACTTCGACATGATCGTCATCGACGAGTTATCCAGCTTTAAGTCCTACCAGGCAAAACGGTTTAAAAGCCTGCTGAAAGCAAGACCGGTTGTTAAAAGGATCGTCGGCCTTACCGGAACACCGAGCAGCAACGGCCTCATGGATTTGTGGGCGGAGTTTCGGGTCCTGGATCTGGGACAGCGACTTGGGAGATACATCACGCATTACCGTAATGCTTTCTTTAGGCCAGATAAGAGAAATGGCGAAGTGATCTATTCCTACAAGCCGCTTCCTGGTGCTGAGGATGAGATCTATAAGCGGATCAGCGACATCACGATCTCGATGAAGTCCTGCGATTATTTGACGCTGCCAGAATGCGTGATCAATGAAGTGCCGGTTGTCATGGATGAAAAGGAAATGGCGGTCTATGACGGTTTCCGGGAAGATATGGTCGCTAAGATCAAGGACCAGGAGATTGATGCTTCCAATGCTGCGGTCCTATCCGGCAAGCTCCTGCAGATGGCCAATGGCGCGGTCTATGACGAAGAGAAAAACAGCCTTCCCATCCATAACAAAAAGCTGGACGCCCTGGAGGATCTTCTGGAAGGTGCGAACGGAAAACCCGTGCTGATTGCTTACTGGTACCAACACGATGCGGATCGGATCAAGGCAAGGTTCGATGTCCGGGAGATCAAGACAAGTAAAGATATTGAAGATTGGAATGCGGGAAAGATTCCTGCGGCAATCATCCATCCGGCATCTGCCGGCCACGGCCTCAACCTGCAGACCGGCGGGTCCACACTGATCTGGTTTGGCCTTACCTGGAGCCTTGAGCTTTATCAGCAGACGAACGCAAGACTTCATCGCCAGGGTCAGAAGGATACGGTTGTGATCCATCATATTATTGCGAAGGGCACGATTGATGAGGATGTTATGAAGGCCCTGCGCAGAAAAGAGAAAACGCAGGATGCTTTGATCAATGCGGTGAAAGCAAACCTGAAGAAAAAGCGCTGATGGACCCATATGAGAATCTTGCCAATGCGATCATCCTGCAGGCCGTGAAGGATTACCGCTTGGCGAGAAAGAAACGGAAATACCATCCAAAGAACAAAGAAGCGAAGCTCATGATAGAGGATTGTGAGAGGTTCTTTCGTTCCGATTGGTTTACAGCGTTGACCACGGTTGATGGCGCAGCGCTTCTTAAAAAACTTGAGGAGGAAGAAATCTCATGACAGCAAAAGAGTATTTACGCCAGGCATATTGCCTGGATCAGAAAATCAATAGTGATCTGGAGGAAGTGGCAGCGCTCAGAGAGATGGCAAGCTCCGTCTCCTCCCCGCAGCTTAGCGAACGGGTACAGACGTCCAGAAAGGGAGACGCACCGTTTGTCAGGTGCCTGGAGAAGATCATCGAACTGGAGAATAAGATCAACAAAGAGATCGATCTGCTTGTGGAGCTGAAGAAGGAAATCCGGATGGTGATCACAACGGTTGAGGATACAGATGAGAGCATGGTCTTAAAGTACCGCTACGTCCACAACTATACCTGGGAGCAGATTGGTAACGAGCTCCACGCTGACGCCAGGACCGTCCGCCGCTGGCACGGGAAAGCACTGCTGCACGTGGTGCTGCCGGAAAACCCCATCACTGTGTAAATGCGCCCGAAATGCCCAGGTTTGTCCTAAGATGCCCAGGTGCCCATTATGATATAGTAAAATCAGCAAAATGTGATTGAAACACCAGCCTCGTGGGGATTCCCTGCGGGGCTTTTGTTATGCAGCGAAACGGAGGTGAGCCGATGCCCAGGATGCCAAGACGTGGGTGCGCTTACGGTACGTGCAGCCGGCTGGCCGTGGAGGGAAGCCAGTACTGCGAAGAGCATAAGAAACTGATGGACAAACGATACAACGATTACGAGCGCAGTCCTGACACCAATAAAAAGTACGGCCGAGCATGGAAGCGAATCCGTGACCGGTACGTTCGTGAGCACCCGCTTTGTGAGAGGTGCCTCGCGGAAGGAAGACTGACACCGGTCGAGGAAGTGCACCATATCCTACCGATCTCTCAGGGCGGGACGCACAATCCCGAAAATCTGATGAGTTTATGTCAGTCGTGTCATACGAAGATCCACATGGAGATTGGGGATCGCCAGATCCGGAGGTGACCGGAGGGGCGGGTCAAATCTCTACAGCTGGGGCCTCCGGGCAACGGCGCGGGGTCTTCTGTGCGAATTTTTGTATTCAAACGGGGTATTAACCCCAGCCATGTAGAAAGGAGGCGCGGGCATGGCGAAAGATGGTACCAACAGGGGCGGGCCCAGACCGGGAACCGGGCCGAAACGAAAACCCCTGGCTGACAAAATTACAGACGGCACTGCCAAGGGAACCCTGGTCATGCCGGATGACTTCCCGGAGCCGACAGATATCGAAGGCGAGGACATTCCTCCGGTCAGAGATTATCTGAAGGCAAAGCAAAAGAACGGCAGTGAGCTGTGTGCCGAAGAAATATTCAGGGAAACCTATCTGTGGCTCAGAAAGAGAGGCTGTGAATCGTTAGTAAACAACCAGCTGATCGAGCAGTATGCGATGAGCGTGGCCAGATGGATTCAATGCGAGGAGGCAATCTCTGAGTTTGGATACCTGGCTAAGCATCCGACGACGGGAAACGCGATCGCATCTCCTTATGTATCCATGAGCCGGGACTACAAAAAGCAGGTCAATGCGGATTGGTTTCAGATCTATCAGATCGTTCGAGAGAATTGCGCGGTGGAATTTGATGGCGCTTCTCCCCAGGATGATGTGATGGAGCGGCTTCTTAGGGCACGCAGCAGAAAGTGAGGAGTTTATGTTTGAAAAAGTGAATCCGGCCCATCCGGATAAGGTGGCCGATCGAATTGCCGGTGCCCTGGTTGACCTGGCATATGAAAAAGAAACTGATCCGAAGATCGCGGTCGAGGTCCTGATCGGACACGGCATCTGCCACATCATTGCAGAGACGTCGGTCCATATCTCCCGCGAGGAGGCAGAGAACATTGTGACCAGGATCGCAGGAAACCTGATCACGGACTACCGCGAGGTAGCGCAAGATGTACATCTTAGTAAGAACCAGGAAGGAAAGATCCGCTGCGGCGACAACGGGATCTTCAAAGGGGTACCGGTTACACCGGAGCAGAAAGCGCTGACACAGATCGCGACATTTATGTATAACACATATCCGAGTGACGGAAAGTACATTCTGGACCAGGCAAGGCTGATCATCTGTCAGAGTAACGCGGATAGTACACACATTAAGGAAGTGTATCCGGTAGCCCAGGTGAATCCGCTCGGAGATTGGAGCGGTGGCACAGATGTCGATACTGGCGCTACTAACCGCAAGCTCGGATCTGATATGGCCGACTCCGTAACTGGTGGTGGCCTGCACGGGAAGGATCTTTCCAAAGCAGATGTATCTGTGAATATCTACACTTGGTTGCAGGCCCAGGAGACTGGCATCCCGGTTGAAGTCTGCTGTGCGATCGGCGACGAAGAGATCGATGGTGTTCCGTACAAGGACATCGTCGAGACGGCAAGAGAGTACATTAAGTCCATCGGAGGCTTTGAGAAATTTGCGGAATGGGGGTTGGTACGATGACAACGACAAAAGAGATGCAGCTGGTTCCGATTGAAAAGCTGGTCCCTTATGTGAATAACGCCAGGACCCATTCACCGGAACAGATCAATAAGCTCAGGTCCTCCCTGCGCGAGTTTGGGTTTATCAATCCAGTCATTATCGACCGTGACTATGGTGTGATCGCCGGCCACGGTCGTATTCTTGCGGCCAAGGAGGAGGGCATCAAAGAGATCCCCTGCGTGTTTGCGGATCACCTGACCGAAGCTCAGAAGAAAGCCTACATCATTGCGGATAACCGCATGGCGATGGATGCCGGCTGGGACGAGGAACTGCTGCGTGTCGAAATTGAAGCGCTGCAGGCGGAGGCTTTTGATCTGTCCCTGACTGGCTTCGATGAAAAGGAGCTGGCGGATCTCTTCCAGGAAGATTCCGAAGTGGAAGACGATGACTTTGATGTGGATGGTGAGCTGAAAGAGCCGGCCGTAACTCAGATGGGTGACGTGTGGACCCTGGGCCGGCACCGCCTGATCTGTGGGGACTCTACCAAAGAGGAGACCTATGAAGTACTGATGCAGGGACAGAAAGCAAACCTGGTCCTGACTGATCCGCCGTACAACGTCAATTATGAAGGCGCTGCTGGCAAGATTAAAAACGACAACATGGCCGGCGATAAGTTCTACCAGTTCCTGCTCGATGCTTTTATCAACATGGAAAAGGTCATGGCAAATGATGCCTCGATTTATGTGTTCCATGCAGATACGGAAGGTCTCAATTTCCGTAAGGCTTTTGCAGATGCGGGCTTTTATCTTTCCGGTTGCTGCATTTGGATGAAACCGAGCCTGGTGCTGGGAAGATCTCCATATCAGTGGCAGCATGAGCCTTGCCTGTACGGGTGGAAAAAGAAGGGAAAGCACCAGTGGTATGCCGATCGGAAGCAGACTACGATCTGGTCCTTCGAGAAGACAAAGAAAAATACGGATCATCCGACGATGAAGCCGATACCTCTTCTTGCCTATCCGATTAAGAACTCAACCATGAGCAACACGCTGGTCCTTGATCCTTTCGGCGGCAGTGGCAGCACCTTGATTGCCTGCGAGCAGACAGATCGAAGATGCTTTACCATCGAGCTGGATGAGAA
The DNA here is from genome assembly GCA_045114655.1 of Candidatus Allocopromorpha sp. Lineage (GTDB taxonomy): Bacteria > Bacillota > Clostridia > Peptostreptococcales > Anaerovoracaceae > Lentihominibacter. The sequence continues at coordinate 6,384 of JBGUKV010000138.1, forward strand.
GTTCTGCGATGTGATCGTTAAACGCTATATTGAGCAGGTCGGATCAGCGGATGATGTGAGCGTTCTCCGCGACGGAAAGACCTATTCTTATGCGGAGCTTTGCGGAACCTCTGAAGAATAAGGCTTGTGTATAATGCACAGTTTCCGGGAGGAGTTTCTGGTGAGATTTCTTCTCGGAAATGTCGCTTATTTGCTTGCTATATCAGGGCTTCAGAGTGATATATGTACATACCAAAAAAGGAGGTATGCGCTATGAACGCAAAGTACAACGTAACAGGAAAAGATCGCAAGGCCCTGGTGGAGGCGATCGAAAACATCACCGGCGAGAAGGCAGTTTACAAGAAGGCACCGACCTTCGAGTATGTAGCAGGAGCTTATACGATCGATAAGAACGGCACGGTTTTCTGCGAGGATGCGGATGCCCTGGATCAGATCATCCGGGAACTTATCAAATGCGGATTCACACCGGAAAGCTACGAGATGCTGCCGGTAGAGACGGCCGAAGAAGAGCCTGCAGGACTTACGATTGAGATTCCTTTTGACAAGGTGAACGTCGGAAACCTGACCAAGCTCCTGGATGCCAAAGGAAAGCTCATCAAGAAAGCCCTGGGGACAGACGACATCCGGATCGAGATGAAAGAGGACCGGGTCGCATTCCCTTGGTTTTCCGAGGTCGATCCGGACAGCGCTAAAGCCTACATGAATTTCATTGCAGCCCTTTGCCGGATGAGCAAAGAAGCCAAGCGCGTGACGGCAACTGAGAAGGAAGTCGAAAATGAGAAGTACGCCTTCCGGTGTTTCCTTCTCCGCCTGGGATTCATTGGAGCCGAGTACAAGATGGACCGCAAGATCCTTTTAAAGAATCTGACCGGATCTTCCGCTTTCAGAAACGGAGGTGCAAGCCATGAGATTTCCGAGTAAAGAGCTGGTCCAGCACATCAAAGACGCTTACCCTGCAGGGACCCGCGTGGAGCTTTTGCAGATGGATGATCCCCAGGCACCGCCGATCGGCACAAGAGGCACCGTGATTGGTGTGGATGACATCGGCAGTATCATGGTTGACTGGGATAACGGCAGCGGCTTGTCGGTGGCCTACGGAGAAGACCGGTGTAAGGTGGTGGCAAGCGATGACTGAGAAAGTAAAAGAGCAGATCCTGGCCATCCGGGACACCGGCCTTACCAACATGTTTGATATCCCGATGGTCCAGCGCCTGGCCTTTGAACGGGACTATTACGACCTGGTGATTTACCTGGAAGAAAACCGCAAGGAGTACGTGCATTTCATTCTGACAGGGGAAGCATAAACTACACAATTTCCTCCCTGGAGATTTGTGCAGAATACTTCCGGATAACCACATTAATAGCTTGCTATATATGGGCTTCAGAGTGATATATGTACATACCAAAAGAAACGGAGGTAAAACACCATGACGATTAACGAAGCAATGAGAACCTACAGACTCCCGAACCCGACCACACCGGAAGACCTCGAATGCCGCTGGAGCAAGGTCCTGACCTTTGGCGATAAGATCCTGGTCGCCGGCCACTATTACAACGGGATGGGAAAGCCCAGCTACTACGGCGCAACATACGAGTTCCTTACCGACGACACTTCCTGCGAAGGAGCGATCGGGCTTAGGGCAGCAAGCGAAGTCGAGTTTGAAGACGACGGACACGCGATCGCCTGGGCCATGCAGCAGTAAGGAGGCACCGGATGAACTACGCAGATAAGATGGAGCAGGAAGCAAGGCTGATGAGCCGCCTTGCAGACTGGATGGAGAAACACGGCGAGGTCCTTTCCGACAGGCAGCGCAGCAACGCCTACACCGGAGTGAGAATCCGGGAGGTGATCTGGCGCGGAAGCCGGTACGAGATCATCGATGTCGACGGGATGACCTGCCGGATCGAGCGGAAGTAAAGCCGCCAGCCACGGAGCCTACGGGCTCTGTTGGTCGTAGTAAAATACACAGTTTCACGGCCATTTATTTGTGTAGATTATTCCCGAGATTAACTTGCTATTATCCCCGTTTAGAGTGATTAATACACTACCAAAAGAAAACACACAAACGGAGGTAAAGACCATGACGAACGCATACGAACTGAGAAACCACTTTTTCCTGGAAGACTACAACACCGCGATCATCCGCGAGGATTTCGAGAACTTTTTCAAGAAGACCAAAGAAAAAGTAACCTTCACCTTTGGCGGCTGGGACGGCAAGAGCTACGACGGCGAAAGCCGCACGGCTACGGTTTACCGCACAACCATTGAAGGCTTCGAGGATGTGAGATTCATCAAGGTTGGCAAGGGCCTGCACTACATCGAAGAGGACACGGAGGTTTTAGAGAAGGCCACCGGAGAATACCACAAGAGAGCCAGCTGGCTGGTGGATGTAAAAAGAGCATAAGCTACAAACCAAACTGAAGATTTGGAGAGCATAGCCCATCCGGGCTTTCTCTCGTATACGGAGACTTGCTGGTGGCAGGTCATTTTTTATGTCTGGAGGTTTTATGAAGTTTTTGATAGACAGGAATGAACTGCCATATGACGCGATGGTGCCGGATGCGTCCTGGCTGATTCCGATAGAAGATGATGAGGAAGAAGGTGACGGCACAGATGATGAGAAAACTGACGAACTACAAGCCGACCAGGTTCATGGCGAAGACGTCTCACTACGATGAATATGCTGCAGATTATGCTGTGGCTTTTATCGAGCAGCTCTGTCATACAAAGGGGACCTGGGCCGGAAAGAAGTTCGAGCTGATTGACTGGCAGGAGCGGATCATTCGAGATCTGTTTGGTGTTCTTAAAGAGAATGGGTACCGCCAGTTCAATACAGCCTATATTGAGATCCCGAAGAAACAAGGCAAGTCGGAACTTGCAGCAGCGGTAGCGCTTCTTCTCCTCTGCGGGGACGGTGAGGAGCGTGCTGAGGTGTACGGCTGCGCTGCAGACCGAAACCAGGCCAAGATCGTATTTGATGTTGCTGTTGACATGGTGCGCTTTAGTCCGGCGCTCTCAAAGAGAGTCAAAATCCTGGAATCACAAAAGAAGCTGGTCTTCAAACCGACGAACAGCTCCTACCAGGTTTTGTCAGCGGATGTGGCGAACAAGCACGGCTTCAATACCCACGGGGTGATCTTTGATGAGCTGCATACGCAGCCCAACAGAAAGTTATTCGACGTGATGCTTCAGGGATCGGGTGATGCCCGCATGCAGCCGCTGTACTTTTTGATCACTACAGCGGGAAACGATACGAACTCCATCTGCTACGAAGTGCATCAGAAGGCGATTGATATTGCAGAAGGCCGGAAAGTTGATCCGACCTTTTATTCTGTGATCTACGGCGCAGATGAGAGCGAAGATTGGACAGATCCGGCGGTATGGAAGAAAGCCAATCCCTCCCTGGGGATTACGGTTGGCATCGATAAGGTCAAAGCGGCCTGCGAATCGGCCCAGCAGAATCCCGGTGAAGAGAATGCCTTCCGGCAGCTGCGTCTTAATCAGTGGGTAAAACAGTCGATCCGCTGGATGCCGATGGACAAGTGGGATGCCTGTGCGTTTCCGGTTTCAGAGGAGGATCTGGAAGGCCGTGTTTGTTATGGCGGCCTGGACCTTTCTTCGACAACAGATATCACGGCTTTTGTGCTCGTGTTCCCGCCGGAGGACGAGGAGGATAAATACAGCATCCTCCCGTATTTCTGGATACCGGAGGACACGATGGATCTTCGTGTAAAGCGGGATCATGTCCCATACGATGTTTGGGAGCGACAGGGCTACCTCATGACGACCGAAGGCAATGTCGTCCATTACGGATACATTGAAAAGTTCATCGAAAGCCTCGGTGAACGCTTCAATATCCGCGAGATTGCCTTTGACCGCTGGGGTGCTGTCCAGATGGTCCAGAATCTTGAAGGCATGGGCTTTACCGTGGTTCCATTTGGCCAGGGCTTCAAAGATATGAGCCCGCCTACCAAGGAGCTGATGAAGCTCACACTGGAAAAGAAGATCGCCCATGGCGGGCATCCGGTCCTTCGATGGATGATGGATAACATTTTTATTCGCCAGGACCCGGCCGGAAACATCAAGGCCGATAAAGAAAAAAGTACAGAGAAGATCGATGGTGCAATAGCCACCATCATGGGATTAGACAGAGCGATCCGTTGTGGGCTGGATACAGGCGAGAGCGTGTACGACACAAGAGGGTTGCTTATTTTTTAAGGAAGGATGGTGAGGATTATGGGTATCTTAAGCGGTTTATTCAAGTCGCGAGACAAGCCCACCAATAGAACGGCCGGCAGCGCATACAGCTTTTTCATGGGCGGATCATCTGCCGGGAAGAGGGTAAATGAGAGATCGGCCATGCAGATGACAGCAGTGTATTCCTGTGTGCGTATCCTCTCAGAAGCGATCGCCTCCCTCCCGCTGCACGTCTATGAATATACCGAGACAGGAACGGCCAAAGCAACGGAGCATCCGCTGTATTCGATTCTGCATGATGAGCCAAACCCGGAAATGACATCGTTTGTGTTCCGGGAGACGCTTATGGGGCACCTACTCATCTGGGGGAACGCATACGCGCAGGTGATCCGAAACGGCAAGGGTGAAGTGATCGGCCTTTATCCGTTGATGCCGGACCGAATGACGGTGGACCGAGATGAAAAGGGCCATCTTTACTACGAGTACATGGTCAGTAATGATGATGCGCCGATTAACAAAAAGTCGACGGTGAAACTGTCACCCTCCGATGTGCTGCATATCCCGGGCCTGGGTTTTGATGGCCTGGTTGGATACAGCCCGATTGCGATGGCCAAGAATGCGATCGGCCTTGCGATAGCAACGGAAGAGTATGGCTCTAAGTTTTTTGCAAACGGCGCTGCGCCTTCTGGCGTTCTGGAGCATCCGGGAACAATCAAAGACCCGAGCCGCGTTAGAGAAAGCTGGCAGCAGACCTTTGGCGGATCATCGAACTCGAATAAGATCGCGGTTCTGGAAGAGGGCATGAAGTATACGCCGATCTCGATCTCGCCGGAGCAGGCACAGTTCCTCGAGACCAGGAAGTTCCAGATCAATGAGATTGCACGCATCTTTCGCGTGCCGCCGCACATGATCGGAGACCTGGAAAAAAGCAGCTTCAACAACATCGAGCAGCAGAGCCTTGAGTTTGTGAAATACACCTTGGACCCTTGGGTATCCCGATGGGAACAGAGTATCGTAAGAACTCTGCTTACTCCCGATGAAAAGAAGAAATACTACGTCAAGTTCAACCTGGATGGCCTTCTTCGAGGCGATTATCAAAGCCGCATGAATGGGTATGCCATCGGCCGTCAGAACGGCTGGATGAGCGCCAATGACATCCGTGAGCTTGAGAACCTTGACCGCATTCCCGCAGAGGAAGGCGGCGATTTGTACCTTATCAATGGCAACATGCTCCCGCTCAAAGAGGCGGGCGCTTTTGCAAACACATCAAACGGAAAGGAGGATTCCGATGAAGAAGTTCTGGAAGTGGAAGAACAAGGCGGTAACGAATCAGGACAACCAGGAGACGGTGACGGAGAGAACTCTGTTTCTGAACGGCACAATCGCCGAGGAAAGCTGGTTTGATGATGATGTTACCCCGCAGCTCTTCAAAGACGAACTGAATGCCGGAAGCGGAGACATTACCGTCTGGATCAATTCTCCTGGCGGTGACTGCGTAGCAGCGGCCCAGATCTACAACATGCTGATGGATTACAAAGGAAACGTCACAGTGAAGATCGATGGAATCGCGGCATCTGCAGCCAGTGTCATCGCTATGGCAGGAACAAAGGTCTGTGTATCACCGGTTTCCATGATGATGATACATAACCCTGCAACCATCGCATTCGGGGATTCGGCCGAGATGCAGAAAGCCATCGATATGCTCGCTTCAGTAAAAGACAGCATCATCAATGCTTACGAAATTAAGACCGGTTTATCCCGCACGAGGCTCTCGCACCTTATGGACGCGGAGACCTGGATGGATGCGAACAAAGCGGTAGAGCTGGGCTTTGCTGATGAAGTCATGAAGCGTGGCGAGGCAGATGCCGAGGATCATGATCCGCCGGAAGTATCCATGATGTATTCGGAAGCGAAGGTAGTTAATTCCCTGATGGATAAGATTGCCGAGCGCTGCCGCATCGAGCACAAACCAACTGAAGACAGTACCAAAGTGAAAGCCGACTCCCTGATGGATCGGCTTAATTTATTGAAAAATTGGAGGTAAATACCATGAGTAAGATTCTTGAAATGATCGAAAAGAGAAACCAGGCGTGGAACGCAGCTAAGGCATTCGTGGAGAGCCGCCAGGATAAGGACGGCCTGCTTTCCGAAGCAGATGCCAAGACCTATGCCGAGATGGAGCAGAAGGTCAGAAACTATGGAACGGAGATCGAGAGACTCCAGCAGATGGAGGCAATTGACGCGGAGCTTTCTCGTCCCGTCAATACTCCGATCATCGCAAAGCCGATGTCCGGTGGCCTGAATGATAAGCCGGAGAAGAGAGGCCGTGCATCTGATGAGTACAAGAACGCCATGCTGACTGCACTTCGCACCAACTTCAAGCAGGTGAGCAACGTCCTGCAGGAAGGTGTCGATGCTGACGGTGGCTACCTCGTACCGGAGGAGTATGACAAGAGGCTCATCGATGTTCTTGAGGAAGAGAACATCATGAGAAGACTGGCGACCCGTATCACTACTTCCGGTGAGCACAAGATCAATATTGCAGCGACTAAGCCTGCTGCTGCCTGGATCGAAGAGGGCGGTGCGCTCACTTTCGGTGATGCGACCTTTGATCAGATCCTGATGGATGCCCACAAGCTCCATGTGGCGATCAAGGTTACGGAAGAGCTTCTTTACGACAATGCCTTCCATCTGGAAAGCTATATCCTCACTCAGTTCGGTAAGGCCCTGGCCAATGCCGAGGAGGATTCCTTCCTCAATGGCGATGGTAACGGAAAGCCGCTGGGACTTTTCGCTGCGACTGGTGGCGGCCATGTGGCTAATACGGTAACAGCGATCAAGGCAGACGACATGATCGATCTGGTTTATTCCCTGAAGCGTCCTTACCGTAAGAAGGCCGGCTTTATCATCAACGATAAGAACCTGGCTGTGATTCGTAAGCTCAAGGATGGTAACCAGGCATACATCTGGCAGCCTTCTTACCAGGCAGGTGAGCCGGATCGTATTCTTGGCTATCCGGTTTACACTTCTGCATTTGCACCGGAAGATGCGATTTCCTTCGGCGATTACAGCTACTACAACATTGGCGATCGTGGCAACCGCTCCTTCGCTGAGCTCCGTGAGCTTTTCGCTGGCAACGGCATGATCGGCTATGTTGCCAAGGAGCGTGTTGACGGCAAGCTGATCCTTCCGGAAGCCGTGCAGATCCTGAAGATCGGAAAGGCATCTGGTAACTAAGTGAAACGGGAGGCGGGGCCAAGTGCTCCGCCTTTAACGACTGTGAGGTGAGGACATGATCATAACGCTGGATGAAATGAAAACTTATCTGAGAGTGGACTACTCCGAAGATGATGCGATCATTGAAAGCATGATCTCCTCTGCTCAGCAGCTGTGCATGGATGTCGCAAGGATTGAAGATGCTGAGAAATTTGAAGGGTTATCCGGAGCGAAGATCGCGGTGATGTATGCGGTGGCTTATTTGTATGAGCATCGCGAAGAAGCAGATCACCACGAGCTGACACTAACGCTTAGGTCCCTCCTTTTTGGCATCCGGGAAGGAGAGTATTTCTGATGGATATAGCAGCGATGAATGTCCGAGTGATGATTCAGAAAAATGCGGTCATTACAGATAAGTACGGGAATCACAAAAATGCCTGGGCGGACTACTTTTCCTGCTATGCAACCATCAGTGGAGAGACCGGCCAGGAACAGGCCATCGTCGGTGAGACGGTCGAAAACACGGATATGAATGTAACGGTCCGCTTCTGTAAGGAGACAGCGGCAGTGACTTCTACCGGGTATCGCATCGTGTTTGCGGACGAGACCTATGACATCCTGGCCGTGGATCACCTGAACTTTAAGAAGCGCGGGATCAAGTTCCGCTGCCGGAAAGTGAGGCGATGACATGGCCGGAAAGAAAGTGTCTGTTGATCAGCTTGCGGATGCTGTGGCTGAGATGCTGGATGAGTATGCCGAGACGACTGAGCAGAATATGAAGAAAGCTGTGAAGGATGCCGGCAATACAGTAAAGAAGGCGATCGGAGAAGGTGCACCTGTGAAGACCGGAAAGTATGCCAAGAGCTGGTCCGTCAAGAATACAAAAGAAACCTCGCATGCACTGGAGGTTACGGTGTATTCGAGAAACCGGTATCAGCTTGCGCATCTTCTTGAGCATGGGCATGCGAAGAGAAACGGCGGCAGGACACGCGCCATCCCTCACATCGCACCGGCTGAGCAGCAGGGCATCGAGCAGCTTGAGCGGGATATCGAAAGGAGCCTACGAAGTGGATAAGTTACTGGAACTGATCGCGGAGATGGGTATTCCTTCTGCTTACGATCACTTTGCGGAAGGGGAATCACCTGATCCGCCTTTTATCACATACCTTCTCCCAGGGAGCGATAACTTTCCTGCGGACGGAAAGGTCTACTTCCGGATTACGGAAGTGCATATCGAGCTGTACACCGACGAAAAGAACCCGGAGGTGGAACGGCAGGTCGAGGCTGTGCTGGATCGGCACGGCATTTTTTATGACAAAACAGAGGTCTGGATCGAGACCGAGAAACTGTATGAGGTTCTTTATTCATTTGAAATGGAGGATTAAGACATGGGTAATAAGGTCAAATACAATTTGAAAAATGTTCATGCCGCCAAGCTCACGGAGACCGTGACAAACGGTGTGACTTCGTTTTCCTACGGCACTCCGAAAGCCATCCCGGGTGCAGTCAGCATTTCCCTGGATGCCGAAGGTGAATCCAGCCCGTTCTATGCAGACGGCATTGTTTACTTCCGTTCTGTGACCAACAACGGGTATTCGGGTGATCTTGAGATGGCGCTGGTACCGGAGTGGTTCCGCACAGAGATTCTGCAGGAGCAGCTGGATAGCAAGGGTGTTCTTATTGAGAAGAGCGACAATCGCGAGAGCGTGAAGTTCGCACTGCTCTTTGAGTTCGACGGTGACATCAACTGCATCCGTCACGTGCTGTATAACTGCACCTCTTCCCGTCCGTCCATCGAGTCGGAAACGAAAGAGGACACCATTGAGCCGGGCACTGAGAAGCTGTCCATTACAGCTGATCCGAGAGCCGATGGCCTGGTCAAAGCCCGCACTGGCGACACGACAGATGCTGCTACTTATGACGGCTGGTACTCTGCTGTCTACCTGCCTACAGAGGCAGCAACGCCTAAAGCCAGCACCAGCACGAAATAAGGAGGCCGACCATGATTGAACGCACAATTGAAATTGCCGGCAAGCAGGTACCGTTTCGCTCTTCGGCGACGGTGCCTCGTCTTTACCGGGCAAAGTTTAAGAGAGATATCTTCAAAGATCTGACCAAGCTCGAAAAGTCCTATACCAAGAGGACCGAAGACGGTGATGAGCTGCAGATCGAAGACCTCGAGATTTTTGAGAACGTCGCCTACATCATGGCGTATCATGCTGATCCGTCGATTCCGAAGACCATTGACGAGTGGCTGGATCAGTTCGACATGTTTTCGATTTACCAGGTGCTGCCGCAGATCCTGGAGCTGTGGGGCGATAACCTGATGACAGATGTTCAGGCAAAAAAAGGACTGGCAGAAGTGAGCGGGAAATGACCACGCCATTGTTCCTTCTGCGCTGCACGGAGGTCGGGATTTCCATTGGGGATCTCGACCTTCTTACGATTGGACTGGTCCTGGATATGTGGACCGAGAAGTCCAATGATGGCGTGAAGTATCGGCGCCTTGCCGATCAAAGTGATTTTGACAAGTTTTAAGCTGCGAGGGAGGTGAGGATAATGGCAGGCAGCAGAATCAAAGGCATCACTGTTGAGATTGGTGGTGATACTACCGGTCTTGATAAAGCCCTAAAGGGTGTCAATGCAACGATAAGGAGCACCCAGACTCAGCTGAAAGACGTAAACAAGCTGCTGAAACTTGATCCCACCAACACAAACCTGGTTACACAGAAACAGAAGCTGTTAAAAGAAGCGATATCCGAGACAAAGACCAAACTGGATGCTTTGAAAGAAGCCCAGGTGCAGGCAAAGCAGCAGCTCGAAAACGGCGAACTTGGCCAGGATAAATACGATGCTCTGCAGCGTGAGATTGTTGAAACGGAAGAAGAATTAAAAAGGCTGCAGCAGGAGGCGGCAAACACATCAACGGCGCTCTCAAAGATCGATGAGGCGGGAAAGAAATTCGAGCAGGTCGGTGATACCATCACTGGTGCCGGAAAGAAGATCATGCCGGCCTCCCTTGCTGTGGCAGGGCTTGGTACGGCAGCTGTAAAGACCTCTGCGGATTTCGATTCTGCGATGAGCCAGGTGGCTGCCGTATCGGGCGCGACGGGAAAAGACTTTGATGCATTAAGAGCCAAAGCCCGTGAGATGGGTGCGAAGACCAAGTTCTCTGCATCGGAAGCAGCAGAGGCCATGAATTACATGGCGATGGCCGGCTGGAAAACAGAAGACATGCTGGATGGTGTCGAAGGCATCATGAATCTGGCAGCGGCATCTGGTGAGGATCTTGCGACCACATCTGATATCGTAACGGACGCTCTGACTGCATTTGGCCTGTCCGCAAAAGACTCTGGCCATTTCGCAGACATCCTTGCTGCAGCATCTTCCAATGCAAATACCAACGTATCCATGATGGGCGAGACTTTTAAGTACTGTGCGCCGATCGCGGGTGCAATGGGGTACTCAGCTGAAGATACGGCCCAGGCCATTGGTCTTATGGCAAACAGCGGTATTAAAGGCTCTCAGGCCGGTACTGCACTTCGTACCATTATGACAAAGCTCCAGGGTGACCTGAAGCTGTCCGGTGCTGCCTTTGGCGACATGACCATCAAGACGGCCAATGCCGATGGCTCCATGAGAGACCTAAATGACATCCTGGCAGACTGCCGTGTTGCATTTGGCCAGATGACAGAGTCCGAGAAAGCGGCAGCCGCAGAAACGCTTGTCGGAAAGAATGCCATGTCCGGCTTCCTGGCTCTGATGAACGCAGCACCAGAGGATATTGAAAAGCTGGAAGGGGCGATCGGCTCCTGCTCGGATGAGATCGACGGCTATAACGGTACTGCTGAGAAGATGGCAGCCGTCATGCAGGATAACTTAAACGGCCAGCTGACGATCCTTAAGTCCCAGCTCGAGGAGCTTGCCATTTCCTTTGGCGATATGCTCATGCCGACCATCCGAAAAGTGGTATCTGCGGTACAGGGTTTCGTAGACAAGCTGAACAACATGAGCGAAGGGCAGCGGAATGCGATCCTGAAGATCGGTTTGTTTGTTGCAGCCCTGGGTCCGTTTCTTGTGATCCTGGGGACATGCATATCGAAGATCGGTATTGCTATGCAGGGCTTTGTTAAGCTCGCTGGGGCTGTTGGAAAGATGAAAACGGCGATGAGTGCCGGGACCGGTATCATGGGGAAACTTGGTGCGGCCCTTGGCGGAATCTCAGCGCCGGTCCTTATAGTTGTTGGTGTAATCGCAGTCCTTGTGGCTGCGTTTATTCATCTTTGGAAGACGAATGAAGGCTTCCGGGAAGCGATCATTGGGACCTGGGAGCGGATCAAGACGGCGGTCAGCGGCTTTGTGGAAGGAATCAAGGAGCGCCTCGGTGCCCTTGGGATCAGCTTTTCGGATATTGCAGAAACGATCAAGAAGATCTGGAATGGCCTCTGCAGTGTGCTGGCTCCAGTATTTGAAGGGGCCTTTAACGTGATCGCCTCTGTTCTGGAAACGGTGCTCGGTGTGATCACCGGAATACTGGATGTCTTTATTGGCATCTTCACCGGAAACTGGGATCAGGCATGGACGGGAGTGAAGGAAATCTTCTCGTCTATCTGGAACGGGATCAAAGGCATTTTCACTGCGGTCATCGGTACGATTAGGGGTATCGCGGATGCGATTCTTTCCTGGTTTGGCACCAGCTGGAATGAAGTGTGGACGGGCATTAAAACCTTCTTTGAAGGGGTCTGGAATGGCATCGACACTTTCTTTTCGAATATCGTCAATGGGATAAAGACGACGGCGACTACGGTGTTTACCGGGATCAAGAACTTCTTTGTCGGCATTTGGGAAGGCATCAAGGGTGTGGTTACCGGCGCCATGACTGCCATTCAGACGACCATGAGCACGATCTGGAACGCGATCTCCGGAGTAGTCACGACTGTATGGGAAACCATCAAGAGCGTGATCCAGGTCGGCATCCTGTTTATAAAAGAGCTCCTTACGGCAGCCTTCAATATCCTGACACTTCCCTGGAGATTTATCTGGGAGAACTTTGGTGGCGTCATCACGGCTGCGTGGGAAACAATCAAAGGGGTCGTCTCGACGGCGATTGATGCCGTCAAGACTGTGATTGAAACGGTATGGAATGCCATCGTCGCTTTCCTGACACCGATCCTTGAGGCGTTAAAGACTGCTTTTAATACAGCCTGGACTGCAATCAAGACTGTCGTCACAACAGTGGTAAACACGATCAAGGGTGTGATCGAAACAGTCTGGAATGCCATTAAGACCTTCATCACAACAGTCCTAAATGGTATCAAGCAGGTGTTTACGACTGTCTGGAACGCTATTAAGCAGACCGTGACAACAGTAGTAAATGCAATCAAGCAGACGGTGACCACAGTTTGGAATGCGATTAAGACAACCGTATCGTCCGTGATGAACAGCATCAAAACCACGGTGAGCAATATCTGGAACGGCATTAAGTCGACGATCTCTTCTGTGGTAAATGGAATAAAGAGTGCGGTATCGAGCGCGTTCAATTCTGTAAAGAGCACGGTGACCAGTATCTTTAATGGGATTAAAAGCACCGCGACCTCTGTATGGAATAGCATCAAAACGGCGATCACGACACCGATTACCAAAGCTAAGGATACGGTAAAGAGCATGATCGATAGGATCAAGTCGTTCTTTAACTTTTCTTGGAGCCTGCCGCATTTGAAACTTCCGCATGTGCATATCAGCGGCCACTTTTCACTGACGCCTCCCTCCGTACCGCATTTCTCAATTGATTGGTACAAAGAGGGCGGTATCATGACCAAGCCTACGATGTTTGGCATGAACGGTTCCAGTCTTATGGCCGGTGGTGAAGCAGGGGCGGAAGCGATCCTGCCGCTTAAGGGCTTTTATGATCAGCTTTCCAGTATGCTGGATGAACGGCTCAACATGGCTGGCATGGAGAGGTATCTTTCCATTATTGCGGACAACAGCAGCAAGGGGATTTACCTGGAGGACGGCACGCTTGTAGGGCACCTCCTCCCTGCTATTGATTCCGGGCTTGCGAAATATTCTATGAGAGGAGGGCGTGGAAATCGATGAACAGCATTTTTACCGGTGCGATGATTGGCGATGAGCACACCCTCTGGGACTGGGGTAGTGCAATCACAAACAGTGATGTCATATCGATGCCGGAAGCAAAGACCGTGCTTTTGGAAGTCCCAGGCAGAAGCGGAAGGCTTGATTTATCGGAAGTCCTGACAGGAGATGTCGCCTATGGAAACCGGGAGATCAAGCTAAAGCTCGCTGCAGAGACAAATCGTGATAAGTGGGTGGAAACCTGCTATCACATTTTCAATAAATATCATGGCCGGATGGTTCAAGTCACGTTTGATGAGGACCCCGGCCATTACTATGTAGGGCGGGCGACGATCTCTGATCCGCAGCGGGTTGCGAGCGCTGGCCAGCTTTCGATCAACATTGATGCAGAGCCGTTTCGGTATGAACAGGACCTGTACGAAGAGACCTTTACAGGGTCCACGACAGCAGTCTCCGGAACAGTTAGGAACCTGCGCATGCCTGTATGCCCGACAGTTACGGTACCTGGCGCCTGTCAGCTTTTCCATGACGATAAGGTGTATGAGCTGAAGGCCGGCACCCAGGAAGTACCAGGGCTTGTTCTTCATTCTTTTGATAACGAGATCTCCGTGACAGGCGCAAAAAGCATCACATTTCAGTTTCGGAGGGGGTGTTTGTAATGTACAGAATCTTTCTGGATGACGATCTGTTTTATGATCCGCGCATCCCGGACCTTTCTCTTACAAACCTGACCTGCGAGCTCGAAGTAAATAAGACGGGAACCCTGAAGTTCACGATCCCGGCAACGCATCCGAAGAAGGATGCTCTGAAGAAGATGTATTCAGAACTGTCCCTTTATCAGGATGAGGACTGGCTATACTCCGGCAGGGTGTTATCCGATGAGGTCGATTTTTACGGCAACAGGACCATAGAGTGTGAGGGCGAACTGTCCTACCTCCTTGATAGCATCCAGCGGTATCACGAATACCATGACATCAGCGTGAAGGATTACTTTACGGATCTCATTGCAAAGCATAACGCGGATGTGGATGAGAGGAAACGGTTCACCGTAGGTCAGGTGACGGTCGTTGATAACAATGACAGCCTTTACCGGTATTCCACCTATGAAAACACCTGGAAAACGATCGAAGACAGATTGATTTCCAGGCTCGGCGGCTATGTGCGTATCCGGCATGAAGGCGGCATGCGCCTGATCGACTATATTGAAGACTATGGGCACACGAATGATCAGGTGATCCGGTTTGGAGAGAACATCTTAGATCTCACTCAGGAAGTGGACTGCGACAGTCTGGCAACAGTGATCGTTCCACTTGGGAAACGTGATGAAGAAACGGACGAGCGTCTGACGATCAAGAGTGTCAATGGTGGTAAAGATTATATCGAAGATCCGGATGCCATTGCTAAGTACGGCAGGATCGTAAAGACCGTCGAATATGATGATGTGACGATCCCGGAGAATCTGCTGCGAAAAGGCAAAGAAGTCCTAAATCGGCAGAAGCTCCTGATTGCCAGTATCACAATCACGGCGATTGACCTGCATCTAATTGATGTGGACATTGAACGCTGCAAGGTCGGTGATAACATCCGTGTGGTTTCCGAGCCGCATGGCCTGGATGACTATATGGTGGTACAGAAAATCTACCTGGATCTTTTGAATCCGCATAACTCAAAGCTCACACTCGGGGCGACGCTTCTTACGCTGGCATCGTCTATGAGCAGGGGCACTGCTGCAGTACTGACTTCTCTTTCCGAGAATTTCACAGCCTTTAAGCATGTGGTGACAGATAAGCTGCAAGCGACAAATGCGGAGATTGGTGCGATCCATGCAGAGATGGGCGAGTTTGATAACCTGCTGGCACAGAAGGCAAACGTGACAGATCTCAATGCGACAAATGCCAACGTACAAAAGCTCCAGGTAGCAGAAGAAAATGTCGAGAAACTGGTCGCAGAAAAGGCAGGCATCGAAGATCTGAAAGCGACAAATGCCGATGTCAAAAACCTGCAGGCGGCAACCGGTAACATCGAGAGCCTTCTCGCGGGTAATGCTGGCGTGGGTACGCTGCAGGCGATTCACCTTACCGGCGACAACATTGTCATTGAGGATGCCACTATCGCACAGGCGGTGATGGACGATCTCATGGCAGGCCGTGTGAGCGCAGCGACCATTTATACCGATTACATCAAAATCGGATCGAAAGATGGCGCGCTTTCTATCGATGGCGCGACCATGCAGATCAAAGATAAAAACGGGACCGTCCGCGTGCAGATCGGTAAGGATGCGCAGGGCGGTTTTTCATATTACCTGTGGGATGCTGCGGGAAAGCTCATCTGGTCTCCGGAAGGGATCACTGCCGATGGTGTACCGGATGGACTGATCGTCGACAGCATGGTCGCAAATGATGCAGCGATCGATGGCAGCAAGCTGAACATCAAGTCCGTCGCCAAGGAGCTGACCGATGATGGCACCCTTTCTGTGGATGTCTCCCATGTGGTCATGGATGATACGACGCTCGAAGCGAATTATAAAACCATGACCAAACAGATCGGTGACAACGCCGAGGCGACACGGACTTTGCAGACAGAGTTTAAGGAAGTCCAAGGCAAGATCGAGTCAAAGGTCTGGCAGTCCGATATTACTGAGGCCATCACACCGCTGGGCAGCTCCATCACGGAGCTTTCGGATAAATACACCTCCCAGCAGCAGACGATTGATGGGATTCAGACGGAAATCGGAGATGTCCAGACTTCTCTTGAAAGCAAAGCAGACGGATCAACGGTGCAGGCGCTTACCGGCAGGGTGAACAAAGTCGAGGAGACTGCCAGCGGGTTCTCCCGGACCATTTCTGAAATCAAAACCGAAGTGCAAGGCACGGTAACAGATGTGGCCGTTTATTATGCGCTGAACAATTCGGAAACGGTCCCTCCTGCTGACGACGATCCAGGATGGAGCATGGAAGCGCCAGAATGGACCGAGGGCATGTTCATGTGGCAAAAGACCGTCACGACCTATGCCAGCGGGAATAGTAAGACCTCCTCCCCGACGTGCCTTTCCGGAGCGGTAGGTGCAGATGGTGAGGATGCGGTCCTTCTAAGGATTGATTCGAGCCGTGGAACCGTCTTTAAAAACTCAGGCGTATCCACGGTGCTGTCGGTGATTATTTATCGCGGCAGCCAGAGGGTCACAACCGAAGAACAGATGAAGGCGATCTTTGGAACAAAGGCCAGGCTCGAATGGGAGTGGCAGCGGATTGATGAGGACCGCTACGGTGTAATCTCTGCGGATGACTCTCGGCTGTCTGATGGCGGATTTAAATTTACGCTTTCTGCGGAAGATGTCGACGTGAAGGTTACCTTCCGCTGCAACCTGATTATTGATTAAAGGAGCGATAGAAATATGGCAATTAAAAGTTCAGACCAGATCAGTATTGTCGACTTGACCGATGGCTTTTCGGTCATCCTGACAAATGATTCTTTTACTTTCCCGGGCAGTACATCAGCAGCCAAGGCAGGCAGCACAACCACAACCGTTGTGGCCATGTGCGGAGCTAACCAGATCCCGGCAGCAGTAGATAACAGTAAAATCATCGCACCGAGTGGTGTCACGACTTCTGTGGATACGGATGCAACGCAGCCGACGATCACAATCTCTGTGACAACAGCGGTTAAGACGGGCGGCACGGTGGACATTCCGGTATCCCTTGATAATGGTAACATCATCATCCATAAATACTTTACATTCCAGATCGCCTTCACTGGTGCAACGGGAGCCGCAGGCAGCAGCGCACAGTGGTACTCCGGCACCAAGATCACCGGAACTTCCACAACCGCAACCATCTTCTCTGATTCCGGCATCACAGCCGCGAAGGTCGGTGATATGTACCTCAACACGGATACCATGAACACCTACCGGTGTACG
>JBGUKV010000139.1:0-4155 GCA_045114655.1 Candidatus Allocopromorpha sp.
AGCTCATGGCTTATTCGGAGGACATCCCGCTGCACTATGACCGGATCCATGTGGCAAACGGCACCTGGTATCTGGATGGCCGTTTCACCGGGGATAAAGAATACTGCCGCAACCGGCTGACGGTCGATTACAACCCGGATGCAGACATGCCGGGTGTTTGGCTGGGGTTTCTTTCTGAGCTTCTGATACCGGAGGATATCCTGACACTGCAGGAATATATGGGATACTGCCTGATCCCGACGACCAAAGCACAGAAAATGCTGATGCTGATCGGGAAAGGCGGTGAAGGCAAGTCCCGCATTGGTCTTGTCATGAGATCTCTTCTTGGAGTCAATATGAATACAACCAGTATCCAGAAGGTCGAAAAAAATGACTTTGCCAGGGCGGATCTGGAAGACCGGCTTCTTATGGTGGATGACGATATGGATATGAGCGCGCTGACCAAAACGAACTATATCAAATCGATCGTCACTTCCGAATGTCAGATGGATGTTGAAAGGAAGCATGAGCAGAGCTATCAGACACTCCTTTATGTCCGGTTTCTTTGTTTCGGAAATGGTGCCCTCACCGCACTGCACGACCGGTCTGACGGGTTCTTTCGCCGACAGATCGTGATCACAACGAAGGACAAACCGGCGGATCGTGTCGATGACCCCTATCTGATGGACAAGCTGGCTGCTGAAAAAGAGGGCATTTTCCTGTGGTGTCTGGAAGGCCTGCAGCGGCTTATTGCAAATGACTATCGTTTCACCATCAGCGAACGGTCAAAGGAGAATATTGCCGCCATTGTAAAGGATGCCAACAACATTCCGGAGTTCCTGACTTCCGAAGGATATCTCACCTTCCATGAGGACAGTAAAGCGGCGACCAGCGATCTGTACGCGGCATATAAGGAATGGTGTGAGGACAATGCGGAGAACGCGCTGTCCATGAAGAGCTTTGCCAACTACCTGTCCCAATATTCAGGGACTTATCACCTGATACCTGATAACAACATTTATCGGGGAAAAGGCAAACGCTGCCGGGGATATCGCGGCGTAGAGATCATCGATCACAACAATCCCTTTTTATAAGACAGCACAAAAACTGTGTACGTGCGTACAAGCGTACACTCCTTAAACATCCATCAAATGTACACAAGTACGTACGAACGCAAAAAAGAAAGACTTTTATAACGCGGGAGACCGCAGGGAGGACAATATGGGAGCACAATATGCGATTATGAGATTTGCGAAATATAAGGGACCAGAGATCAGCGGGATCGAGGCCCACAATGAGAGAACAAAAGAGAAATACGCAAGTAATCCGGACGTGGACACCAGCCGAAGTCATCTGAACTTTCATCTGATCGAGCCGCAGGGAAAGTACCGGACTGAGGCAGAGAAGCAGATCGCTGCTGCCGGGTGCCGGACACGGACAGACAGTGTAAGGCTTGTGGAGATGCTGGTGACAGCCAGCCCGGAATTCTTTAAGGACAAAAAGCGGGAGGAGATCCGGACCTTCTTCCAAACGGCGCTGGACTTTATCAAACAGAAACAGAATCCGGATACGATCATTTCAGCTGTGGTGCATATGGACGAGAAAACGCCCCATATGCACCTTTCTTTTGTCCCGCTGACGGAGGACGGCAGGCTCTGCGCCAAGGAGATCATCGGGAATAAGAAGAAACTGACGCAGTGGCAGGATGCTTTCTGGGAGCAGATGGTCAGGATATTTCCGGATCTGGAGCGAGGCATGAGCGCCAGTGAGACCGGTCGGGATCACATCCCTCCCCGGGTGTTCAAGGAAATGACAAGACTGAACAAGCAGAGGGAGAAGCTGGATAAGCTGCTCTCCCAGGTCAGTATGTTTAATGCCAAAGCAAAGGCGGCGGAGATCTTCAGGTATCTGGACAAGTATATCCCGAATGTCGAAAAGATGAGCACTCAGATGAAGAAGTACAAGGGTGCCTTTCAGGATCTGACTGCAGAGAACGAAGCTCTTGTCCGGAAAAACGAGAACCTGACAGCTGCTCTTAAGGAAAGTAAACAGGAAAGCGTCCTGAAGAGAATGGCCGATCTTCAGCTTCAGCGTGATTATGAACAGGCGGTCGCCCTGCTGGAACGGATACCGCCGGAGATACTAAAGACCTATGCAGGCCGTCAGCACAGAGACAAAAGCAGAAATCAGAGGAGGAATCAAGATGCCCTGGAATGATGAATGGAGCGGATTGGCGGACTTTCTCGCAAATATGATCGAGAAGTACGCCGGGGAGATGGGTCTGGACACACTGCCGGATCCGGATAATTATTACAGGCTGAAACAGATCAAAGAAATGTATCGAAAGTATATGCAGCTGAGTGCGCTGGCACGTAAGGCAGCATAGGTACTGACCGGTTCATTGGTATATGCATTAGTATTTGACCAATGGACCGGCTCCTTTTTTATTGTAATCAGAGAGCAAATATGCTAAGATTAACGTGACAACTAAGTCCAAACTTAAAGCAGAAGGAAGATCAAGGTGAATCAAGAAAAAAAGAAAGTATATGTTTACACCCGTGTCTCGACCGCGATGCAGATCGATGGATACTCCCTGGAAGCACAGCGCACCCGTATGCGGGCCTTCGCTGAATTCAATGAGTATGAGATCGCCGGGGAGTATGAAGACGCCGGTAAGTCCGGAAAATCCATAGAAGGCCGGGATGAATTCAACCGTATGATGGAGGATATCAAGACCGGCAAGGATGATGTTTCCTTTGTGCTGGTCTTTAAACTGTCACGCTTTGGGCGGAACGCCGCCGATGTCCTTTCCACCCTGCAGACCATGCAGGATTTCGGTGTCAATCTGATCTGTGTGGAAGATGGCATTGATTCCTCCAAGGATGCCGGTAAGCTGATGATCTCAGTCCTGTCGGCAGTGGCAGAGATCGAGCGTGAGAATATCCGTGTCCAAACCATGGAAGGACGGATTCAGAAAGCAAGAGATGGAAAGTGGAACGGCGGGTTTCCCCCTTATGGGTACAACCTGAAGAACGGTGTGCTGGAGATCAATGAAGAGGAGGCGCCTGCGATCCGTACCATTTTTGAACAGTGGGTCTCCACGGATATCGGTGCGAACGGTCTTGCCAAGTATCTGGAGAACCACGGGATCCGTAAGATCCCGAGACATAATGGAAAGAATCCCCTGTTTGACGCGGCCCTGATCCGTAAGATCATTAAGAACCCGGTATATTGCGGGAAGATCGCCTATGGCCGCCGGAAGACGGAGAAGGTTCACGGTACCCGTAATGAGTACAAGCTGGTCGAACAGGATGATTATCTTGTAGTTGACGGCCTGCATGAGGGTATTGTGTCTGAAGAGATGTGGAATCAGGCCCAGGTCAAGATGATCGCCCAGGCAAAGAAATACGAGCATGTGAACAAGGCCAAGGATACCAGGACACACCTGCTTTCAGGACTGGTGAAATGTCCGATCTGCGGAGCCGGCATGTATGGCAACAAGAGCATCAAGCACCGCAAAGACGGTACAAAGTATAAGGATTTCTTTTACTATGGCTGCAAGCACAGAACGATGACCAGGGGTCATAAGTGTGATTATAAAAAGCAGATCAATGAAGATGTTCTGAATGCGGCCGTAGTGGAAGTGATCACAAAACTGGTAGCCAATCCCCGGTTCGCATCTATGATGCAGGAAAAGATCAACATGAAGGTAGACACTACCGTCATCGATCAGGAGATCACGGCCCTGGAAAAACAGCTGAAACAGTCCTATGCCGTAAAGCGGAAAACATTGGAAGAGATTGAGGCGCTGGATCCGGACGGCAGACACTATAAGCGACTGAAAGCAGACCTGGATGACCGTCTGTACCGGATGTATGATAATATCGATGACCAGGAGCAGAGCCTTATAGAGGCGAGGGCGAAAAAGCAATCCATCGAATCCGAAAAGGTCACAGGGGACAATATCTATAAGATCCTGATTTACTTTGACAAGTTCTATTCACTGATGAATGAGGAGGAACGGCGTAAGCTGATGGAGTCGCTTATTGAGGAAATCCAGATCTACGAAGAGCGCCAGCCAAACGGTCAGTGGCTGAAGTCAATCACCTTCCGTCTGCCAATCATCGAGAAGGATATGATAATATCCGTTGGGGATGGTTTGGACAGTGAACAACA
>JBGUKV010000140.1:0-3187 GCA_045114655.1 Candidatus Allocopromorpha sp.
CATACGGATAATTCTCTGAAGAAACTGCCTCCGTCCGAGCGGAAGAAGAAGCGAAAGAAACTGGTGAAGCCGCTGGTCGATGGATTCTTCGATTGGGCGAGAAAAGCACAGTATGCTGCAGTCGGCAGCGATAAAACTAAGAAAGGTATCCAGTACTGCCTGAATCAGGAGAAGTATTTGCGTGCCTTCCTTGATGATCCGGCACTGCCGCTGGACAACAACATCGCTGAGCAGGCGATCAGGCCATTCTGTGTCGGCAGGAACAACTGGAAACTGATCGATACGATCGGAGGAGCTAATGCCAGTGCGATCATATACAGCATAGTCGAGACGGCTAAGGCTAATGATCTTAATATATACAAATATCTTAAATACCTGCTTACGGAGATCCCGCAGCATATGGACGAGACCAGCACAGACTTCATAGAAGACCTGTTGCCGTGGTCCAAGTCGTTGCCGCCGGAATGCCGCAAGAAAAAGGCATCCAACTAACACGCAAGCCCGATGCTGAAAAAGCATCGGGCTATTTTAAACGAAGGACGGGTAATTTACCGTTTACGATAAAAGTAAGTGATAAGTAAACGGTAAACCATCAGTGCGTAGCGGGCACGGCACCGAAATGAGATAATCCATACTGACAAAAGGTCTAAATTACTCCAAATTTCTCCAGGGAAGTAATTTAGACAGGAAAGGAATCGAGTATGGATACACAATTAATAGCAACACAGATGCGGCACAGATCATGGATGGAAGACTATGCCCGCCAGCAGGAAAGCGGGCTTACGGTCAAAGCCTGGTGCCAGGAGCAGGGCATCACACAGAAGACTTTCTACTACAGACTGCGAGTTCTGCGAGAGGAAGCCTGCAGCATTATGGATATTGAGCCGAATAAGCCTTCAGTCAAACAGGAGCCGGAGTTTGTCAGAGTCGGCCTGCCAAAGGCAGCAGACTCATCCGGGATCAGGATCAAACTGGACAGCGCAGAGATTAGCATTTCGCCTGATGCGAGTAATGAACATGTTCGTATGGTACTGGAGGCGATAGCGCATGCTTAAAGAATCCTCCTACAATGAGATATACATAGCATGCGGGTACACAGACCTCCGCAAAGGTATCGACGGACTAGCCGCATGGATACAGCAGCAGTTCGATCTGAATCCGCACAGAACAGGAGCGATCTTCCTGTTCTGCGGAAGAAAGAACGACCGGATAAAGGCTTTGGTGTGGGAAGGAGACGGATTTCTTTTGCTGTACAAGAGAGCTGCAGAAGGCAGATTCAACTGGCCGAGGAAGAGCTCGGACCTTAGAGACCTGACCCCGGAACAGCTCACAAGGCTTCTTGACGGATTCGCGATTGATCCCGGGATCAAACAGATCCCAGCACCCGAATACGCTCTTTGACGAAGTGGTTGAAAGCCCGAAATTTCAAGGAAAAGTCCAACTTTTCTTTAGCTGGAAGTCTTTTTTTGTCATTCAGATTAATGTATAATTTGAGTATGGAAAAGACCATCAGCAGAGAAGAACTGAATAA
Source organism: Candidatus Allocopromorpha sp. (assembly GCA_045114655.1). GTDB lineage: Bacteria > Bacillota > Clostridia > Peptostreptococcales > Anaerovoracaceae > Lentihominibacter. The sequence goes on from JBGUKV010000140.1 coordinate 1,532, forward strand.
GATGGACAAAGACCTTCTGGTGACCCTCTTTATGGGCATGCAGGAACAGCTTGAGCGTTCGAATGAGACTATCGATGCACTGAGAGCTACTGTGGAAAAGCTCAATGAGCAGATACAGATAATGAACTCCAGAATGTTCGGGAAGTCGTCCGAGAAGAGTCTTGCCCCGAGTGACCAGCTCAGCATCTACGACTTCGGATTCAACGAGGCAGAGTTTCTGGCTCAGGGGAAGGTCATAGAAGAGCCTGAGATAGAGGAAGTGGTCGTCCGCCGCAAGAAGCGTAAAGGCAAGCGCGATGAAGATCTTTCCGGCTTTGAGGCGATCCCGGTCGAGCATGGACTCAGTGAGGAAGAACTTGCAGAAAAGTTCCCTGAAGGTTATTACGAGCTCGATGATGAAGTGTACAGAAAGCTCGAAGTCGAACCAGCAGTATTCAAGGTGATCGAGCATCACATCAAGGTGTACAAGGGCAGGAACGGAAAGATCATCAAGGGAAAACATCCGAAGGAAGTCCTGAACAACAGTATAGCGACAGCAGCATTGATCGCATTCATCATGAATGCCAAGTATGTGAATGCAGTTCCTCTGTACAGACAGGAGCAGGAGTTCTTAAGGAATGACGTGAATATCTCCCGCCAGGTTATGGCGAACTGGATGATCACTGCCGCTGAAAGATATCTTTCACTTGTTTATGACAGACTGAAGGCAGAGATCGTCAGCAGCCCTGTCGCACATGCAGACGAGACTCCGGTACAGGTAACGAATGACGGCCGTGAAGGAGTACATAAGAGTTACATGTGGGTATACCGGACCGGCAGTATCTGCAAGGCTCATCCGGCGATAGTATATGACTACCAGAAGACAAGAAAAGCAGATGCGCCGAGAACCTTCCTTGAAGGATTCAAAGGTAAACTGGTCTGTGACGGATACCAGGTGTACCACACATTGGAGAATGAAGCCGGAACAGACTTCACAGTAGCAGGCTGCTGGATCCATGCGAGGAGGCCATTCGCAGATGTGATCAAGAGCCTTGGCGAGGAGAAAGCGGCCGGCACTCTGGCATACGAAGCATATGTACAGATACAGAACATATACCACACGGATAATTCCCTTAAGAAGCTGCCTCCTTCTGAACGGAAGAAGAAACGAAAGAAACTGGTGAAGCCACTGGTCGATGGATTCTTCGATTGGGCGAGAAAAGCACAGTATGCTGCAGTTGGCAGCGATAAAACCAAGAAAGGTATCCAGTACTGCCTGAACCAGGAGAAGTATTTGCGTGCCTTCCTGGATGATCCTGCATTGCCACTTGACAACAACATCGCTGAACAGGCGATCAGGCCTTTCTGTGTCGGAAGGAACAACTGGAAACTCATCGATACGATAGGTGGTGCTAATGCGAGTGCGATCATATACAGCTTAGTCGAGACGGCTAAGGCTAATGATCTTAATATATACAAATATCTTAAATACCTGCTTACGGAGATACCGCAGCACATGGATGAGACCGGCACTGACTTCATAGAAAGTCTGTTGCCGTGGTCTAAGTCATTACCGCCGGAATGCCGTAAGAAAAAGGCATCTAACTAAACCTCAAGCCCGATGCTGCAAAAGCACCGGGCTATTTTAAACGAAGGACGGGTAGTTTACCGTTTACT
>JBGUKV010000141.1:0-10747 GCA_045114655.1 Candidatus Allocopromorpha sp.
CAGGATGCCCTGCTCCATGTAAGACCATTTCCAGCCGTTCGCCGCACCGATGATACCGGATACGCAAGCAGCCAGGATCAGGCCGACATGTGCTTCTCCTCCATCGTCGAACATAACGTTCCAGAACAGGAACACTACCATCGCGACGATAGCAAGGATGCACTGCCACATAGGTACTTTTCTACCCATAACAAAATCCTCCTTACTAGATAATAGTAAAAAATGAAAAATTCCGAATAGAGTGTCCTATACACCACCAAACACTCTAGTCGTAAAAAATTATAACTGTATGATATAAAATTGTCAATGATTCAGGCACTTAAAATTCCTTAAAAAAGCAGTGCTTTACCGCTCTACAAAGCCATTCTTGAGGCGCTTTAAAATGCAAAAGCCCCGCATTGCTTTCGGAATATTGCGAGGCTTGTTCACTGGGTTGGAAAATGGCGGATTCCGGACTTTATTTCGCTCTCGGATGGGACCTGTCATACACATCCTTAATGTGGTTCTTTGTGGCTGCCAGATAGACCTGCGTGGCAGAAATATCTTCGTGCCCCATGAGCTCCTGCAGGGACTTGAGGTCGGCTCCGTTCTGGAGCATGTGGACAGCGAAGGAATTCCGGAGGGTGTTTGGCGTCAGCTTGTGTTTGATACCGGATTTTTCTCCGTATTCCTTCAGGACTTTCCAAAGCCCCTGCCGCGTCAGTCGCTTGCCGTAGTAATTGACAAAGAGCGCGGGCTCGTCTTTGTTCTCACCGAGAAGCTGGTCGCGCACTTCGTACACATAATCCTCAAGTGCAGCTCTGGCAGGACGCCCCATTGGGATGATGCGGGTCTTCCGGCTCTCGCCGTAACAGGTGATGAATCCCATGCGGAAGTTCACGTCTTCCAGATTGGCGTCGATCAGTTCACTGACCTTGATGCCCGTGGCATAAAGCACCTCCAGAATTGCCCGGTCGCGTCTTCCTTTCAGAGAATCGTCGGGGCTTTCGAGAAGCTTGTCGATCTCCTTGATCGAAAGGTATTCCAATTCTTTTTTTTCGACGCGCGGTGTTTTGACGCCGCGGGCCGGATTGTCAGCGATGACATGCGTATCCTGCAGGTAATTATAGAAGGTCCTGATGGAAGCCATCTTTCTGTTCAGCGTCGAAGGTGATCTGCCGTCTGCCTTCAGCTTATTCAGAAAAGCAGTCACATCATTGCGCGTGGCCCCGGGCAGACCCGCAGCGCCGCGCTCCGAAAGGAACTGTTCAAAATCACGGATGTCCCTTCCGTAAGCGTCCAGGGAATTGGGCGCCATCTTTTTTTCACTTTTGAGATAGTCGATAAACTGTTCAATATACATTTACAAACATCTCCTCATACAAATATCTCTTCGCCGATTCATTCTTGCAGCCGGCCTTTCGCCATAAGCAGGGCAGCCAGCGTTTTTGAATCAGCGAGTTCTCCGCGCACGGCCATGTCATAGACTTCATCAAAAGGCATCTCGATTATTTCGATTACTTCGTCGTCGTCCAGTTCCTGCTCGCCCTTGGTGAGTCCGCGCATGAGATAGAGATGGATCACTTCTTCTGAGTAAGCGCAGCTTGGATTCACGGCACCCAGATATATGATTTCAGACGCCGTGTAGCCGGTTTCTTCCTTAAGCTCCCGTTCGGCTGCAGCTTGTGGATTTGTTTCGCCCTTGTCGATCTTGCCGGCGGGGATCTCGAGCACCGCGCGCTTGCATGCATACCGGTACTGCCGTTCCATGATGATGTTGCCTTCATCTGTCAGCACCACCATGGCGACAGCGCCATTGTGTTCGACGATCTCCCTGTAAGAGGATCCGGTAACGGTCGTGACCTTGTCGCGGCGCAGATTCAGAATACGCCCTTCATAAAGTCTTTCGCTCTCAATCAGTTTTTCTTCAAAAATCACTGTGCTGTCATCTCCTTCGATCTGTCTACAGCTGCCTGGAATGCCTCGGTGACATCATCCATGAATCCGTTCGCCTGCAGTTTCTTCACTGCCTCGATGGTTGTGCCGCCGGGGGAGCACACGTTGATGCGCAGCTGCTCCAGAGACTCTTTGCTCTCGAGCGCCAGCTTCGCAGCGCCGATGACTGCCTGGCAGGCAAACACGCGGGCCTTATCCGGAGTCATGCCGTTGCTGACGGCTGCTTTTGCGAGAGCTTCCAGGTACATGAAGGTATACGCCGGGCTTGATCCGCTGACGCCGATGACGCAGTCGATCAGATCCTCGGAAACTTCTTCCGCTCTTCCGATGGAATCAAAGATCGTCTTCGCCAATGCGAAATCTTCGTCGCTGACGTTGGCGTTTCTGCACATAGCCGTCATCGCTTCCCCGACCTGGGCAGGGGTGTTCGGCATGATGCGGATGATTTTCGCCGTGTCCCCGCATCCTGCTGCGGTTTCATTCAGGAAACCTTCCATGCTTTCGATGCTCGTGCCGGCTGCCATGGAAACAATGATTTTGCCTGCTGCAGGAGCGATCTCCCGGAGGACATCATCAACATTGTTTGGCTTGACGCCGAGAATGATGATGTCGGACTGCTCTGCCAGATCCTTGTTATCGTTGCAGATCCGGATCTTTGTGTTCGCGAAGCCGCTTAGCTTCATCGCCTCCGCCATAATGGAATTGTGTTCTGACAGTTTGTTGTGTATCAGGATCTCATTGCCGTCACTTGCAGATGAATTGGCGTAGCCTTTGAGGATGGCGCCGCCCATATTTCCTGTTCCAATAAATCCGATTCTCATAAGCATTCCTCCATAATTTTCTTCGTGAACTCTATGATAAAATGATTTGTCTCTCTGTATTTGATGCCGTCTGTGTCTTCGATAACAAGGAATCCGCTCGCGCAGCCCGGGTAATCCTTAAAGCAAAAGCCGGAAGGCATGGATGCGTCCGCCATTCCTGCGGCTTGCAGATCGATCACAGTCAGTCCGCTCTGACGGATGATAGGGACGGACAGTTCGAAGCTGCTTCCGGTAAATCGGCCGGCGGCAGGCCACCCGTGGTAGTCATATCCCATGTATGCGACAGGCAGGCGGTTCTGTTCGCCGCTCCATTCAAGCCTGTCCTGACGAAGACGGATGCTTGTGGCAGTGACCATCGCCGGTCCGCGCTTCACAGGAAATCCGATGTGGAACATGGCTTTGTGAAAATCGCTCTTAGTGATCGCTTTGGTCAGACGCGTGAGCTGTCTCACGTCATCGTTGTTGTGCAGCAGAATCTTTGTTTCGGCATCCGGGTCTGCTGTCCGCTCATACAGGTGATACAACTCGACGCTTTCAGCGCCGGAGATTTCGTCCGCTCTCGTCTCCCACAACCCCATATAGTTTTCGACTGTCTTCTGCTTCATGTTCGGCAGAAGCCGGCGAAGGGGTGAATGTTTGCTGAGCACCGGATACAGATCCAGGTCATACAGATAGCTGCATGAGAGGGAGGCCGTCTCCGGGTGCTTCCGAAGCCTGGTGTCCAGAAACGGAATGTCGAAGTGATTGCCGTTATAAGTGATCAGCACATCCAGCTCTGCCAGCACGTCCATATACTCACCCAGCGCCAGAGGTTCTTCTGTCTGGTTTTCTGCGAGGACCTGGTGGAGCTGATGCTTCTGTACATCGTAGACGCCGCCCAGAATGAATTTGTTCCTGTAGGGGTCCAGGCCAGTCGTTTCAATGTCCAGCACGCCGACCCGCAATCCGTCAAAATAAAAGTCCCACAGAGCGGAATGGCAGATGTCCTGCTGCCAGTCTTCTATGATGTGCTTCATGACTCGCTGTCGTCTCCAATGACGTAAGGATCTTCTTCGATCTCCCGTTCAAACTCTACGACATATGCGCCCAGGATCTCCTCCACAGGAAGCTTGATGAAACTGCGGATCCTCTCATCGTCGTCGAAGAAGGCGTTGGCGGGAGGCAGTTCCCAGCGCAGGGAACAGTCCGCATACTCCTTGTTTTCGTTTATGATCTCCGCCTCCAGGAAGCCATAGGATCCGGTGTTGTAGTCCCAGTAGAAGCAGCCGTCGTTGTCGTCCTCATGGGGACAGCCTCCGGCATTTCCGGTGGGTGTGAATTCCAAATGCATGTAGTCGGGCTTTTCCAGCCACGAGCAGATGTTCAGCCAGCCGCGTTTCCCTTCGGCGGCGACAGGCGTGTTGAATTCCACATAGCCCCAGTCGTCATCTCCGTCGAAGCACTCCACGTTGATGCGGAGAACCGGACGCAGAGATTCGAATCCCGGCGGGAGCAGTCTCTTGATTTCATTTTCATCGGCCCGGTAGGCCATCACATATTGTTTGATTTTCATTGCGTTCCTCCGGTTAGAGTATACCACATTTTATGGTAAACCCATATGGTAAAGCAGTAAGGGCAAACAAAAAAACAAAAGAAACCCGAAGGTTTCTTTTGTTAAAAGGGGTATTGGGATTAGAGATTAATGAGGTTATCAGGGGATAACCACAGGTCAATAGTAACCTAGAATCCGCTAAAAATCAAGGTTTTTTTGTTTATTAAAAAATATTAAGTTTCATATAGGCTTACCCTCATATATAATTATGTAACAAGTATAATGCTTTTGATATGTGAGAGATGAGTATGCGCAGGAAAAAAACAGCCGCCATCGCTCTGCTTACAGTCCTTATTTTAGTGGTTTCACTGATGCCGCTGAATGCCTTTGCGGTATACAGGACATCGGTTGGAGATGCCGAGACGCCGGCCAAGTACAAGGACGGATTTGTCCAGCGCAACTGTCTGGACATCTCGTCATGGAACGGCGATCTGGACAACGATGACTGGGAAGCCATTAAGGACGCAGGCGTAGACAGCGTCATCATCAGAGCGGGCTACAGCAAACTCAATACAAACAGACTCAAGAAGGACGATTGTTTCAAGCAGAACATCAAACGCGCGAGGAAACACGGCCTTGATGTTGGCGTGTACTATTTTACAACGGCTTTGACCCACAAGGAGATGAAGCGGGAAGCGGAATTCTTCATGGAAATCATCGAGCCGTACAGAAGCATGATCACACTTCCGGTCGCCCTCGACTTCGAGACCAACAGCGGAGGCAGGCTCAATTCATATACCCTCAGGGAATTGGGACAGAAGAACTGCACGGAACTTTGCATGACCTTCTGCGACATCATTGCTGACAACGGATATGAACCGATGCTTTACGCGAGCCGGGCATTGTTCAATTATTATCTCGACGCGGAAAAGCTCGAGGACAAATACGCGATCTGGATCGCGCAGTATACATACGATCTTTCGGCCACTGGTTATCCGGGCGAATATTATATGTGGCAGTACAGCTCCAACGTGAGGATCCCGGGCATCCGCGGCAGGTTCGACGGAAACTATTTATATGAGAAGGATTACACGGCGCAGCACAAGCCGAAGGAGATCAAGTCATCAAAGGGGAATACGGTAACCTATAAGCTGTCTGCTCCGGTCAAGTCTGTTCTGCCCGTCAAGAGCAATACGAAAAAAGCAAAGGCCCAGGTCACAGACAGTTTAGGCGTGGGGCACGATTATACGATCTGGAAATCGGCTGCCACAGATCAGAGCAGTGACGAATGCATCATTGCAGGACTGCTCTCCGGTCTGGGCTACGAAAACGAAAAGGGCGAGCTCCTGAGCCCTGCGGCAGTCAGAAAGTTCCTCACAGGCAGCAAGGATAAAAAGGCTGATCTTGACGACCTGGAAGATTACATGGACGCCTTTGATAAACTCGGCGTCATCGGCGATTTGCACGACGACGACGACAATGTGTATGTGGATATCAAAGGCAACCTCGCAGGCGGCATGCCGGTCATCCTCTCCATCGACGCGGACAGCGGCCCGTGGAAGGGCGATAGCCAGCGGCTGCTCCTGATCGGCATGGATGAGGACGGCAGGGCGATCGTTGCGGATTCGAAAGACCGCAAGTGGTTCGAAACGGATCAGCGTTTCAAGCTGACCGATATCGATGAGCTGGTCAGCTACATCGATGACGGATACATCATCATCAGAGGCGCGCACTAAACAGCGCATTGAAACAGCGCACACAAATAACGGCAATGAAAAACCGGTCTGCAGGAAACTCCCGCAGACCGGTTTTCTGTTATAGACTTATTCTTCTTCTTTTACGCCGACAGGCTCAAAGTACTCTTTGCCTACGCCGCATTCCGGACAAATCCAGTTTTCAGGAAGATCTTCAAAAGCTACTCCAGGAGCAACTCCGCCTTCCCGATCACCCTTCTGTGGGTTGTAAACATAATCACATGCCTTGCAACAATATTTCTGTGCCATACTGCACCTCCTGTTAACAACTAACTGTCTTCGTTTCTAAGGCCTATAACTTACGCAACAATTCTAACTATCTGCAGCCATGATGTCAATGAGATATAGGCATAATGAACCGGGTTTTTTTAGAACATTTTAATGATTTCGTCCTTCTGTGCGAAGCCGACGATCTGCCCGTCTACCTCACCGTTCTTGAACACGAAAAGCGTCGGGATGGCCGTGACTTTGAACTGCATAGCAAGCTGCGGTTCCTCGTCTACATTTACCTTGCCGACCTTGACTTTGCCTTCGTACTCTTCTGCGATCTCCGCAACGATTGGGCCGACCATCTTGCACGGGCCGCACCATGTCGCCCAGAAATCCACCAGAACCGGAATGTCCGATTCGAGAACTTCCGCCTGGAAGTTGTCTTTTGTGATTGTGAGTTCTGCCATTATATTTTCCTCCTGTTTTGTTGTGTGCTGATTTTGTACTGCTACATTATAGTATATAACCGCAATATGCGCAAAAAGTTTGTGCTGTTTTGTGCTATAATGTTTTCGCATAAGAAAGAAATAAAGAGAGGTTGAGATAAAGAGATGAAAAGAATTCTGATCACAACGATAGCGATGGCGGCGGTGATAGCGATGGCGGTGGCCTTTGCCGGATGCGGCGGCGCGAAAGTTCCGGAGCGTCTGATCGGTCATTGGGAATGCGCTGATCTGGCGTCAGACGGCTATACGGATACAAGTTTCTACGCCCTGACCATCGAGAAGGACGGGACGTTCAGCTTATATGATTACGCGGCAGGGAATCCGGGTATCTCCGGAAAGATGAAGGGAGATGACACGGGCAAGCTCGGCATACTCGAGCTGACATGCAATGAGGACGACTTCGACCCGCCGGTCTGCTGGTCCAAGATGCAGACCAAGTCCCGGGTGCGTTATAAGATCATGGCCGACGGCACGATCCGCCTCGGTTATGTTGGCATCTGGCTTATTTTCAACAAAGCCGGGGAAGAGTAGTTTCCGGAAAGAGTAGTTTCCGGAAAGAGTAGTTTCAGATGAAAGCACTGATTGCAATGAGCGGCGGGGTCGATTCTTCCGTCGCGGCAAAATTGATCCGTGAAAAAGGATTCGAGTGCGTTGGCTGCACTATGAAATTATTTGAATCCGCGGCTGCCGGAAACGCGGAAGACGCCCGCAGCGTGACGGAACGTCTCGGCATGCCGTTTTATCTCCTGGATCTGCAGGAAGAATTCCGCAGCTGTGTCATCGACAAATTCATCGATTCCTATTCCCGGGGCGTGACTCCGAACCCCTGCATCGACTGCAATAAGAACCTCAAGTTCGGGAAACTTTTGCAAAAGGCAGACGAGCTCGGCTGTGATTATATTGCAACGGGCCATTACGCCCGCATCGAGCGCGACCCCGCGACGGGGAAATATCTGCTTCGAAAAGCCCTCGACACATCCAAGGACCAGAGCTATGTGCTCTACAACTTGACGCAGGAACTACTGGCGCGGGCGCTTTTGCCTCTCGGCGATCTGACGAAGCAGCAGGTGCGGGAGCTGGCGCAGACAGACGGATTCGTAAATGCGAACAAGCCGGAGAGTCAGGACATCTGTTTTGTTCCGGACGGTGATTATGCTTCTGTCATCAAGGCGTATTCCGGCCGTGAGTTTCCCGCAGGCGAGTATGTAGATCTCGAAGGGAATGTCATCGGAACGCACCGGGGCATCATCCACTACACCATCGGCCAGCACAAAGGGTTGGGGCAGGCCTTCGGCGAGAAACGCTACGTCTGCCGCATCGACGCTGATAAAAACCAGATCGTTCTCGGAAGCAACGAAGACGTCTTCTCTCCTTATGCAAAAGCAACCGGCGTCAACTGGATCAGCGGCGAGGTGCCGGCCGGCGAGATCCGCTGCCGCGTGCGTCTGCGCTACAAACAAAAAGAGCAGTGGGCGAGCGTGCGGCCGTCCGGCGAAGACGCTGTTGAGATCATCTTCGACGAACCCCAGCGCGCCATCACCCCCGGTCAGGCAGCAGTCTTCTACGATGAAGACATCGTCCTCGGCGGTGGAACACTGATCTAAAAGACTCCGGTTCTCCGGAGCCTTGTTGTATTTACCATTCTTTCAGAAACTGCTTCGGGGAGATTGCCCGCACTGGTGATTTTGCGAAATCTTTCGCATTGCGGGTGACCAGGCAGTCGGCCTTATTGCGTTTGGCGCAAGCTGCCAGCAGAGCGTCTTCAAAATCCGGCATATCGGATTTGACGGCTTCATTGAAGTCATCAGCGGTCACGTCAGTCAGATTGATCATATAGGATAATTTCAGCAGTTTGTCTTTGACGTCACCGGACTTTCTCAATATGTATGCAATGTCAGTCGCCGCGGATACCGGCATCATGCAGAGATCACCGTTCTCCAATGCGTTTAGGAGAACAAGATAGGAGTTAGCAAAGAAGGGCTCTCTTTTCTCGAGAATATCGATTACGATATTCGTATCCAGCATGATTCTCATTGTCTTGCCAGCCTCTTTTCTTTGGCTTCATCCAGAGTTAGATTTTCGGATTCTGCTGCTCCGACCAAGCTGTTCAGGATGTCGATTTTTTCCCGGTTCGGATTGCTGAGCTTGACCAGAATGTGCCCGTTCTTCGTGATGTAGATATCTTCCTCCAGCGCCTTGAGCATGTACATGCCGAGGTTCTTTTTGAATTCCGTTGCTGTAATAGTCATGATAGTATCCCCGCTGATTTCACACGAATAATGCTAATATTTCGCATGAATTATTATAGTATTTCGTATGAAATGTGTCAACAATATACGCGGATCGAAAATTATTAGCACTCTCATGCAGTGAGTGCCAAAAAAGTGTTGACTTTGGTATATATGGGTATTACAATGAAATCGGACGAGGGGTGAAACCCCAAATCCGTGACACTGTATAAAGGGGGATTACAAAGATATGAACATCGAAAAATACACACAGAAAGCACAAGAGGCGATCATCGATTGCCAGAATATCGCGGTAGAAGAAGGGCATCAGCAGGTGGATGGTGAACATCTTCACATGGCGCTGCTGCAGCAGAAGGACGGACTGATCCCGAAACTGCTCGCATACGCCAAAATCAATGTAGGCGAAATCATCGGCTCGGTTCAAAACGAGTTGGATAAAATACCGAAGGTGAGCGGCGGCGCGGATCAGATGTATTCCACCAGACGTCTGCAGCAGCTCTTTGTAGATGCTGAGAAGAAGGCGGCCCAGTTCAAGGACGAATACGTTAGCGTCGAGCACCTGTATATGGCGCTTCTCGACGAGCGGAACACACCGAGCGCGCAGATTTTCAAAAGATACGGCATGAGCAAGGATTGCTTCCTCAACGCGCTCAATCAGGTGCGCGGCAACCAGCGTGTCACCAGCCAGAATCCGGAGGAAGGATACGACGCACTGAACAAGTACGGCAGGGATCTTGTGGAGATGGCTCGGGACGGCAAACTGGATCCGGTCATCGGCCGTGACGCGGAGATCCGTCACACCATCCAGATTCTTTCGAGAAGAACCAAAAACAATCCGGTCCTGATCGGAGAGCCGGGCGTCGGCAAGACGGCGGTCGTTGAAGGACTGGCACAGAGAATCCTCAACGGGGACGTTCCGGAAGGACTGAAGGACAAGACCATCTTCGCGCTGGATATGGGCGCGCTCATTGCGGGCGCCAAGTTCAGGGGTGAATTTGAGGAGCGGCTGAAGGCGGTCCTCAACGAGATCGAGAAATCAGAAGGAAGGATTTTGCTCTTTATCGATGAGCTTCATAATATCGTCGGCGCAGGAAAAACTGAAGGCGCTATGGACGCGGGCAATCTGCTCAAGCCGAAACTCGCCAGAGGCGAGCTGCACTGCATCGGCGCAACCACGCTGGACGAGTACCGCAAGTACATCGAAAAGGACGCGGCGCTGGAGCGTAGATTCCAGAAGGTCATGGTCGATCAGCCGACCGTTGAGGATACCATCTCGATTCTGCGTGGTCTGAAAGAACGCTTCGAGATCCATCACGGCGTTAGGATCACAGACAGCGCGCTGATTGCGTGCGCGACTTTGTCGGATCGGTATATCACAGATAGATTCCTGCCGGACAAAGCCATCGACCTGATGGACGAGGCAGCGGCAAGAATCAGAACTGAAATCGACAGCATGCCTGCGGAACTGGACCAGATCTCCCGTAAGATCATGCAGCTGGAGATCGAAAAGCAGGCTCTGAGCAAGGAGACAGATAAAGCGTCGAAGACAAGACTGGAAGCTCTCGAGGCGGAGCTGGCCGAACTCCGTGACGAAGACAACGCCCTCCGCGCCCAGTGGGAAAACGAAAAGAACGCCATTGCAGAAGTGAAGGAGGTCAAGCAGCAGCTGGACGATGTCCGTCATGAAATGGAAGAGGCCGAGAGAAATTACGACCTCGAGAAGATGGCAGAACTCAAGTAC
>JBGUKV010000142.1:0-6983 GCA_045114655.1 Candidatus Allocopromorpha sp.
CACGTCCTGAGGCTTCCACTCCACAATCTTACCGGTCCTGAGCTGCAAAGGCAGTTCATCCGTGATGGCATTGCTTTCATCTCGATCGCATTCGACGGGGACTTCAGCCACCACACCTTCGTCGAACAGACTCATCACCAGGTCGATCATGTAAGCCTGGGCTGCCTGATCGATGTTCGCCTCCACACAGAAGGCGTCCTCGATGCTGCCCTTAATGGCTTCCGTGAACATATCGTTCTCGTCGATCTTCGCGTGATGGAATTCCACGTTTGCCACGTCCAGTGCGATCCGGTTGTAGACGCTGGCGACGATTGACTTCTCGTTGATCGGGTTGAGTCTCAGCCGGTCCGGCCGGTCTGAGCTGCTGGGTCCGAAGCCGATTCCGTTCCATCCGCCGCCGTTGCCAAGTCCGCCGTATCCAGGGTCAAACTGCGTTACATGACGTTTACCGCCCCAAGCATCCGGAGAACTCCAATCCACTCCCGGATGATCCCGTCCCCGAAAAGTTGCCCAGGCCATCCTGGCTCTGTCAAATACATTCATCGGCATTTACCGCCTTTATGATTATTTAGGCTCTCCTGGACGAGGACAGAATCGCATGGATCTTGCTCTCGACCTCGCTCGTGGACTTCCTGTACTTTCCGGACGTGCCGGTGCCGACACCCTTAGTCTGATGACTCTGCCGGCTGTTGGAAACAAAAGAAGTGGCCTTCTGTTTAGTCTTGGTGCCCCCCTTTTTACCCTTCTTCTTTTTCTTCTTGTCGTCAGCTTTGGCGGCCTCGGCCTGCTTGTCAGCAACCGATTTCTTGTAGTCCTCAGCCTCCTGAATCCGGCGTTTGATGTACTCTTCCTCGGTCTCCTTGCCCTTTGCCTTCTTTTCGGTTGTCTCAGTCTTAGATCCACCACCGGATTCGGTCTTCTTGGTCTCTTTCCCGCCGGAAGATTTCTTCTGCCCGCTGTTAGAACCCTCAGTCTTATTCTTCGTCTGATAGTTCTTCCCGGAAGAAGCGGTCGTAGCACCTTCAGAGCTCTTTCCCTGATACCGGATCTTCCCGGCCGGAGTCAGGCTTCCATCTTCATACTGAAAACGGCGCTTGCCTTTCTCCTGCCCCGGAATGCCGTGATGCTCTAAAAAGGGAACCTTATCCCAGTCTGTAAAGGAAGTGATCATAAGATCCTCCTCTATCTTGCTTTTTTGATCGAATTACGGTTACTTATTCAGCCCCGCCAATCATGTATTTCCGGTTTATTTCGACTTACAATGATCTTGCAAGCAACGGAACCGAATACTTACATAAAAAGGAGGAATTGAATGTCAATCAAAGATCTGTTTACACCTAAACACCATGAAAACGCTTCGACGGCTTCCGCAATCCTGGTAGACAACCTGACCCAGCCAGTGGCGATCGGCATATTGGCCGCCATGGGCTTTGGCATTACGGCCATCAAGCAGATTATCCGAAACCATTACAAATGCCATCTCTCGTGGAAGGACAGCGTGCTGGATCTGGTTCCGACGGAAATGAATCCGCCTCAGTCAAAGTTGTCCTGATAGTTCTTGAATGCCACATAGGCATCCATCATGGCGCTGACCGGGTCGATCTTCTCATCGTTCCTGCGCTTGCACAGCATCTTATTATTGTTGACGTCCTTCTCGATCTGGGCATTTCCCATCGCCCAGGCCATCAGCTCTTCGTCAAACAACAGACACCGGTCTTCAGCCAGCTGTTTCAGCTCGCCCAGCGGAACGCTTTCGGTCATCTTTCCCTGCCGCACCTTGAAGATGTTACCGAAGTTGCCGTTCTCCTGGCTCCACCGTTCCACAAACTTCTCGGCGTTGTACGGGTCATAGCCCATGCACAGCACCTCATACTGGCAGTCGGTAATATGCTCGATCAGATCTTCATACACCGTCATCATGTCCAGCACGCTGCCGGGCAACACGATCAGCGTTCCCTCGTTGACGAACTCGTCATACTTGTCCCGAACGCTGCTGCTCAACTTGAGCTGTGTCCGCTCGGAAATGTAGGCCCGGCACTTTACGCCGAACTCCCCGTTCCGCAGAGGGAACAGGAAAGTAAAGGCGCAGAAGTCATCCCCCTGGCTTAAGTCGGCGCCCATGGCGCACGGCATCTGCCAGAAACTCTGCTTCGGATGGGGTTGGATCTCCTCAAAGGTGAAGAAATAGGTTGTACCCTCCAGCGGAATCCCGAACCGCTTCGCGATGATCTCGTTCCGCTGCACCGGGTTCAGTTCAGCCGTTTCCACATCCTGGGCATAGGTCTCGTAGGATACCGTCTGTCCCAAATTCGGATTGGCCTTGATCCACATCTCTGGATTCCCGACTTCCTTCTCATCATCCAGCTGATGCCACCAGATGCTCCAGTTCGGAGCAACCAGACGATCGGGGTTGTTGGGATCGCCCCGCAGAATATTCTCCAGTTCCTGGCCGATTGTGTCGCCGATTCGGTTTCGGACCGTTCCCTCGGAGCTGACCATGGCGATAATATAGTCGCCGGTCTTCGCCGCGCCGGCCTCAATAGCTACCACCGGGTTCTCCCGGATGTCGGTGGAGCGCCATTCATCCAGTGAATTGTACTTCGTCCGGAATCCCTGCAGCTTGTCGATCGAGCAGGCCTTGACTTCCAGCAGGCTGTTTGTCATCGCGTTTTCGATGCCACGCTTACTGCTGAAGAGCTTCGGCCGGTTCATCCGATTCCCGGTCGTGTTCTGCAGGCTTCCCTCCGTCAGGAAGTCGAACACCGGTCCGGGATGCTTCATGATCGCGGTCTTGAGCGGGGCGAGCGTTTCCTGTGCCTGATCCATCGTGTAAGCCACCGCAAATTGATGCGTTGTCTCCGGATCGACGACAAGACCGTAGGCTTGAACACCTTCGATGTACATCGTCTTCGCGCCGCCGCGGCCCATGATGATTGCTTGCTTGTTCGTCAGCCGCCGCTTCCGTCTCTTTTTGACATATCGGCCGCCTGGTTTGTTGATGTAAGGCTCGTAGAAGCTCCGGGTCTCATAATAAAACCAGCCGAACAGATCCTCGGCATATACCTTGAAGATGTCCAGCATGACCAGCGGGCTTCCGTCGGTCAGTGTCAGCTCCCGTTCGCAGAACTTGATAAATCCCTCGACAGGAGCTGGGTCGTAATAATAGATCGGGCTGGCGATCTTTCTCTCGATCCGGTCCATCTGCTGCAGAATCTTATAGTTGACGGGTAGTTCCCCGCTCTCAACCTTTCGCCGAAACTCCGCATAGTAGACCGGCGTAGCCGTATTGGACAACATACGATCGCCGTCCCCTTTCTATGTTATCACGTATGTCCTGCCAGCCAGGAAGCTTTCCTCTTCTTCCAATAGGCATCTTCTTTCATCTTTTCAAACGAATCTTTATGCTTATTGGTGCGCTGCTTCTTTTTGTCAGCACGCGCCTGTTCGTACTGCCGATTGGCAAGATTCCTTGCAGAATCGCTGGCATACTGCTTTGTTTTCGCAGCTCCTTTTGCTTTCATCATGTTGGAATCTACATCGCCTTGAGCTCTAAGCCGATTTGCCTCGGCCTCGCCTTTACCCTTGCGAATGGATTCCAGCTGTTTTGCCTTACCCGCAGTGAGAAGAATATTAACCCGCTTCGCAAGACCTCCACGAATCGTGGTATTCTTGTATTCCATTTTCTTCTGCAGAAGATTGGCTTTCCGCTCAATCTTAGCTTTCTGTGCCTCAGCGACAGCCTTCTTCGCATCCTGCTGGGCTTTCTTAGCTTCATGTTCGCTTGTCTTAATCCGATTCTTCGATTGTTCGGTCTGGTTCTTCGACTGAATTTGCTGAGTTTTAAGACGCTCCATCTCAATCTTTTGTTTAATTGCTTCGATGGATCGCTGCTCTTTAGTCGAACGATACTCAAGATATTTGTTTATAAGATTAGCTCCAACCTCGACATAAGGACTCTTCTTGAGTTCCTTATACTCCCGCTCTTTCTTAAGCCGGTCGATCTTGGCCTGAAGTTCTTCATCCGTCAAATTCTTAAGCTTTCTCTTCCGAATACTTTCAGCCGTAGCGGCTCTGGAAGCCTTACGGGCTTCTTTCTTTTCGGCTCTGGCAACGGCTTTCTGAGCTTTCCGCTCTTCCCTTCCTTCGCCCCAGCCTTCCCGCTGACGCCGACGCCGCAGTCCTTCCTCAGTCCAGGATCCGTCTGCGTTTTGATACCTGTTGCGCCCACGCTTCATCCCGGGAATGCCATGGTGTGCCAGGTAATCATTACTTGGACGAATACTGAGCTCCCAAGCATCAAAAGTCATAGACATCCTCTCCAAAAACAAAATGAAACCCGGAATGATCCAGGCATCTCCCCGGGCGAGCCAAAGCTCTGATAACTAAGATAAGCACTTTGCTTTCTCGCTGTAAAGCATTAAAGTGCTTAGGTCCAAAAAAATAAGAGCCGCTGTTCGCGACTCGTTATAATCTACCATTTACCGGTAATCAATAGAAGCACGGTGTAGATCAACATAAATGCTCCTACAAATATTGCAAATAGCATAGCAACCGGATCAATTGCCTTAGAACCGCCTAATATGCCGATTAGAACCACAATCGCACATATGGCGAACACTACAAGACACGTGATTCTCTTGGCCGTGTTTGCCCGATACTTCCGAGCTTCCTGCTTCTGCCGAAGCTTGCTTTCCTCGTTCTCGTAATCGGCCCGCTTCATCTCAGCCACGTCTTCAATCCGCTTGTTGATGTTAACCTCGACGCGCTTTGTATCATCTGGAAGCTTTGCTCCGCAGTAATTACAGAACTTACCCTCCTTAACTACGGCTCCACAATTTGGACAATTCATGTTTTTCACCTCGACTCATGATACCACAGGCCGCTGCGAAATTCAATCCTCGTCCGCGGTGGCTTCCGCGATCCTATCATAGAATGATGCTTTCTCCGGAACATACTCCTTGACATAGCCTTCCCGGCAGCTCTTTTCGCACAGCATCCATTCCATTTTCTGGATTTGATCCTGATAGCTCTTCAGCATGGTAGAGTTGTCAGGAGGGTCGAACAGCAGCAGGACCGTATACCCCAGCCAGGTCTGCGCAGCCAACAAAGCGTCTCCATTGTCGCCCAGCCAGTCCCGCCAGGTCTCTTCGATTCCTGTAATGTGGAATCCGTCAAACCCGATGCCGAACTGGTGGGCCATCATCAGCTGCGCGTTGATTAGAGGAATCAGCTTGAGGTCAAACCCGTTGTCATTCTCATCAACGTTACATGCAACCCGTACGCCGACAAGAATAGAATCGTCCAATGCGCTCATAGTAGCAACTGCGGCTTCGCTCATGCTGATTCCTCCTTAATATAATGTCCTTGCGTGGTCCGCTTCCAAAAGGCTCAGCGTGCAAGGCTCTTTCCGATGAAAGGCGGTTATCCCTTTACGTTCCCGCCTAAGACCCGGATGTGGAAAGCCGGGAAAACCATCGTCCTCATAGGTGGGGAATGGTTACCGACAAGCCCCGGATGCCCGCCGGTCTATTTCCAGGGGACAGTATCATTCGGCCGCCGCACGATCAACGGTTGCGGCAGAAGCTCTATCTGCCCCCAGGTAATAGCTTGATGAGTATTGTAGGAGCAGCTGATCAGATACTCTGGATCCAATAGGATCGGATCATTGTTCAGCAACTGTTCCTTGGTAACCGGGTTCATGTGGTGCACGTAAATGTTGCCGACGATCTTCCACCCTGGGACCCCCAGGTCGTACCCGCCGTCCCGTAGAATGACTCGTTCGCGCACATCCTGCCACTCGCCCCCGTGATAAAACTCCTGATTCAGATACCTTGCGTATCCGAAGAGTTCCTCGCCGACTGCTCCGTTCAGCCGCAGGTACTCGAATCGTTCCTCCAACGTCCTGAGCTCAATCAGCTCTGTATAGCATCGAAACATCGTTAGCACACTTTCTTCATTGTCGTTACCTCCCGCACTGGGCTTTCATTCTTCATTGTTCATACTCCGGATAGTCATCCTCGACAATTTCCCATTCACTATCCTTGCCGGCATATTCGCTCATGCAGCGGATGACTTCCTGGTATTTCTTGTCGCGCTCCTCGTCGAGCTCGATTGCTTTCTTCTTGGCCTTGATCAATTCGATCTCATGATTAAGCTTTTCCACTTCAGCCTGCTCTTTGGGAGAGTTGACCTTGAGGAAATGGGTGACAATCTGCGCTGGCGCGGTTCCTTCACGCATCCATTTCATAGCGAGGTCCATTGCCAGCCCTCCGGCTCGCTTGACCTCCTCTAATTCGGTCCTGGCTGGAATCGGTGGCAGCTCTTCGGCCTTCCTGGTTGGAGGCCTTCTCTTTCTCTCTTGCACGAAAGGGCCTCCTTTGGTACAGAAGTCGGGGATTTCACGCCTCCTTGAAGGTAGCAGCGAAAGCCGGCAGGGGTTGGAAATATCACATAAAGGAGGTAACTTCACATGACAAGACTGTTGCTCTCGCGGTCCAGACAAAAACAGCAGCGAAAGGAGACGGCTTCCACAGGATTCGGCCAACCCTGTACATGGAAGGAAGCACTTTTGATCAGCGTCTTTCGCTGCTACGTTCAAGAAGGCGTGAAAAGGCCCCAAAAATAAAACGCAGCCGGACAACACGTCGCCCGACTCTACAAAAGGGTCCGGATAAAGGCCTTTTATAGCTCATTTCCGCCCCGACCAGAAGGCGTACTCTGATAGAAGCCACTCATGCGCGGCCAGCCTGCCCTGATCGGTACCCCTTTGTTCCTGGAAAATCACCCGCCGGAGATTTTTCGAAGACCGCCGCGATGAAACAGGGGGTGTAGTTTTTTGACCCCCTCCCCCGGTCTTTAGAGGGGAGATTGATAGCCCAGAGGTACTCGGTATGGCTGAATATCAATGACTATCGGTTCATCACGAAGCCTTAACATACTCTTCTTTGGGTTCTCTGGTTACTTTCTTGAATGTTCCAGACAGA
>JBGUKV010000143.1:0-21835 GCA_045114655.1 Candidatus Allocopromorpha sp.
CACGATCCACGCCCCTGTCGTCTGTAATATTGACAGATAAAGTTATTGTATCTCCAACTGACACCTTATCTTTGTTGTCTGGTAATGTGACATGGATACTGTTGGCATCTATCACAGGTTTTTCGATGTCAGAATCCGACTCGGCATATACCATCGTTGTGACAAATGGTGAAAAAGCAAAAGCAATTACAAGTACTGCAAATAATGGGAGTAATCGTACATTCGCTTTCATAGTAAGGCCTCCTCACGAGAGAATAAATACAAAAGCCGCAGAAATACATGCGGCAAGTTGTTGTCACATGATTTCTCCGGCTGGTTTTTTACTGACCGCATTTACGGTCTTATTTTATCATAGAATGAGATACATCACCACATGATAATGGCTCTGACCGGGCATACAGGCGCGCAGTAGCCGCAGGTCAGGCAGATGTCGTAGTTGACGTCGGCAAGGCCCTGGTCATTCCAGTAAATGGCCTTGTTTGGACAGCGTTTCAAGCATGCACCGCATCCTTCGCAGTCGCCCTGGTCGATGTGGATCTTCTTGTGTTTGACATCCGGCTGGTAATCTTCGGGAAGTCTGCCCTCCGCATAAGCCACAATGTCATCGACTTCATGTTTGAATCCCATGCCGATCATAATGGAATGGCAGCCAAGATCGAAGACATAGTTGAGAGCCTTCATGTAAGTGCCGGTCAGATTGCCGCCGCCGAAAGCTTTCATTGCAAATACACCCTTCCCAGCTGAAAGGCACTTCTGAATGGCCGCCGCCATTTCTTCAGCCGTGCCGGACTTTGAGCCTTTGCGGATGCCCAGCCCCGCGTAATTGATCAGCGGGAAGACGATATCGCATTCCGGAACGGCCGCCATGCGTTCGACAACATCGATATGGTGCGTGGATACGCCGATGGCTTTCACGATCCCCTTCGCCTTATAGTCGAGCAGGCACTGCCATGCTCCCGCACGATTCTCCCAGTCAGGATCCTGACGGACTTCGTGCATCTTGAATATGTCGATTTTGTCCAGTCCCAGTGCATCAAGACATTCCAGAATGGCAGCCTCCATCTCGTTATAAGCGCAGTCTAGGCTTTTGCTGGCAATGATGGGCCGGTCAGGATTATCATCAGACATATCAATATCCCTGAACGCCTCTCTAATATACGGATAGGTTTCATAGTACTGGGCCGTGTCGAAGAGGTTGATTCCCTTGTCATAGGCGTACCGCACGATCTCAGCGCCTTCCTCCAAAGGCAAATCAAGCTGGGTATTGCCGATTGTCAGCACACCCAGCCCGATTGAAGTTACAAATAGATCTGTATTTCCAAGCTTATTCTTTTTCATATTTTATTCTTCGACCTGGCATCCGTGTTCATGGGCGTCAGGATCCGTTTCCGGCACATAACCTTCCAGTCCTTTGTAGGTTTTGCCATTCTTTTCAGCGTAATCATAAATGGCATTTTTGATAGCATGCTCCGCCAGAACTGAACAGTGGATCTTGATTGCAGGCAGTCCGCCAAGCTCTTCCACGATCTTCTTATTGCTGACTTCAAGTGCTTCATCTATAGTCATGCCTTTGATCATGTCCGTAGCCATACTGGAGGAAGCGATAGCGCTGCCGCATCCGTATGTCTTGAACTTCGCATCGGTGATAACATCGTTATCATCGACATTGATCGTGACCAGCATCATGTCGCCGCAGACCGGGCTGCCGTAGACGCCTTTCCCATCAGGGTTTTCGATTTCGCCCACATTATGCGGGTTCATGAAATGTTCCATTACTGTATCGTTATATAAAGCCATATTATTTCCATCCTTCCATACCGTTTACCGGTGATAATTCTCTAAGCTTAGCAACAACTGCCTTCAATTTTTCGACTACATAATCGATGTCCTCTTCTGTTGTGAAATCACCGACTGTGAAACGAACCGCGCCGTTTGCCTTTTCAGGCGGAACTTCGAGCGCGTTCAGGACGTGAGAGGTGTCCAGTGATTCCGAGGAGCATGCGGATCCGGTGCTCACACTGATGCCGTTGGCATCAAGCAAAAGCAGGATCGACTCGCCTTCCACATAGTCAAAGGAGATGTTCAGATTACCCGGATGACGTTTCGTGAAATCTGCAGGCCCATTCAGTGAAATGTCAGGGATCTCCGCACTGATCTTTTCCCACAGCTTCCTCCGCAGACCGTCGGAGTGCGCTGCGTGTTCATAGAGGTGCTCCTTCGCAAGCTCTGCAGCCTTACCGAATCCGACGATACCGGCCGAGTTCTCCGTGCCGGCTCTCTTCCTTCTCTCCTGTGCGCCACCGTGTACGAAACTTGGGATATTGACGCCGGATCTCTTGTACAGAGCTCCGATGCCCTTCGGTCCGTAGATTTTATGGGCTGACATGGATATGAAGTCAACACCCAGGTCTTTGACATCGATCGGCACGTTGCCCAGTGCCTGGACTGTATCTGTATGGAACAGTACGCCGTGCGCCTTTGCGATCGCAGCCAGTTCCTTGATTGGCTGGATCGTTCCGACTTCGTTGTTGATCATCATAATACTCACGAGAACCGTCGTGTCTTTGATGGCGGCTTCCAGATCTGCCGGGGATACGAAACCTTCATGGTCCACATCCAGATAGGTTACCTCGACGCCGTGTTTTTCAAGGTACTGGCAGGTATGCAGGATCGCGTGGTGCTCGATCTTCGTTGTAATGATGTGGTTTCCCTTATTCTTAAACGCATCGGCAACCCCTTCAATGACCCAGTTGTCAGCCTCTGTGCCGCAGGAAGTGAAATAGATTTCCCTTTCTTCCGCGTTGATCAGGTCTGCTACCTGCTGCCGGGCCTTGTTCAGGCCTTCTTTGGCTTCCAAACCGGGGCCGTACAGACTCGATGGATTTCCGAACTTTTCGGTCAGGTAAGGAATCATTTCCTTTACGACTTCTTCCTTGACGGGAGTTGTTGCCGAATAGTCCATATAGACATTTCTCATGTAGTTTATTCTCCTTAATTTAAGCGTATTAATTTTGAACCAGGACTATATTATACCTTTTTAGTCCTGTTTGCAAGTTCTTCTTTTAATTCATCTTCTGAAAGATCTTCCACATACCGGATATTGTCCAGCTGGGCCTTCATATTGCCGCGGATGGCGGCCAGATACTCCTTGTACAGAGCCTTCTGCTCTGCTTTTTCCGTGGGAGTCAGCCCGGTTGTTCTTTTCTTTGCAGCAAGAATGTTGATCCTGTCGATCATTTCCTGTGTTATTGCCATAATCCCCTCCACTGTTCGTATTCGTATTCAAACTTCGGCATGGTACGCATCTTGAACAGATTCATCTGATGTTTTTTGTCGATTCGTTCCTTCGCTACCGGGTCCTCACAGATGCCTTCACGGATGTATCTGTCCAGCACGGCATAGGTAAATCCCAGATTATCTTCATCGGTCTTGCCCTGCAGCCCGTCGATCGGAACCTTGTCCACAAACATGGAAGGAAGGCCCAGAGCTCTGCCGACGGCTTTGACTTCCTGTACGGTCAGCATTGCAAGCGGGCTGAAATCACCGGCGTTGTCGCCGAAGATCGTATTATAGCCTACATAGTCTTCTGACAGGTTGCAGGTGTTCGCCACGCGGCCGTTGACGGTCTGGGAAGTCGCGTACAGCATGGTCATCCTGACTCTCGGCGGGATATTTGTCTTGGTCTGTACCGAGACCTCGCCGAAAGCGGCTTCCACCTGTTTCTCAACAGCGTCGCAGGCTTCGCCGACATTGACCTCGATTCCGCGTATCCCAAGATGCTCAACAAGGGCTCTGGAAACATCGATATCGAACTGTTCCCCTCTCGGCATCATAACGCCCACGACGCGGTCCGGACCCAGCGCCTGGGCGCAAAGCGCCGCCACGACGGAGCTGTCCTTGCCGCCGGATACGCCCAGCACTGCATTGCAGTCTTTGCCGTTTACCTCAAACCATTCTCTGATCCATGCTACGATATCATTTTTTACTTTTTCTGCATCAAACATGATTTGTATCTCCTTCTTCTATGACTCTTCTTCTAATGCTCTGATCAGAGCATTCAGTATATGTCCCGAATTTATTCTGAAAGCCTCAAAAGGCTGTTCTGACTCCTTGATCGGCGACCAGTAACGCTCAATATATTTATCCAGCATCTCTTCGTAAGACAAGCCGCTTTGTATCATGTTCCTAACAAAGTCCATCTTGCTTTTGCATTCGTTTCGGTACAGAGCGAAATACCCTGTATTCAGCTTGCGCGGGATCATGCCGAAGTGCGGCAGGCAGATGTGCGCCGGATGCAACGCCTCACAGCGGAAACTGGATGCGATCGAGTCCGGAAAACTCTTCAAAGCAGGCGTGTGCACATAATCTTTTCCCTCCAGGATCCCGGTGCTCTCGCTGGCAAGCAAAAGCCCCGCAGGCTCGATATAATAGCTCAGGGAGCAGTCCGTATGTCCTTTCGTTTCATATGCCGTGACTGTCGCGTCCCCCAGATCAATGCTGTTCCCATCTGCCAGGACTCTGTCCACACGGAAGTGATCGGTCCGGATCTCTTTCCCGCTGTCCGGGATGTAAAGATCTCTAGCCTCCTCACCAAGCTGCCGAATCAGTTTGCGTGCGTTTTCCCGTTTCAGGATCGACTGGCACTTGCTGCTTGCGCAGACGACAGCGTCGGGAAAACGATCCAGGATATACGGAAGGGCACCGATGTGGTCGTAGTGGGAGTGACTCAGCAGAATATAGTCCAGTTCATAATGACGCCCGTCCCCTCTCCTGTTAAGGTAAGCGATTGCCTGTACAATGTTTTCTGCTGTCGTTTCCCCGCAGTAGGCCATACCGCAGTCGTAGAGCGCTGTCTTCCCGCTTCCGACGATCAGGAAGGACTCGCCGCCGTGACCTGCCGTCACTCGGTACATTTCCAACTCGGCAGGAAATGCGAACCGGTCGAAATCTTCTCCGAACATTTCAAATAATGCTATGTTTTGATCAGGTAATGTCAGGTTCATTCTATTCTATTCTATTTTGTCCTATTCTGTTCTCTTTCGAATTTTTGATTTCTCCGTAGGTGAAGAACGCCAGTCCTACCCATACGATCGCAAATGCAGCAAACTGCACCGCGTCAAAGGGCTCTTTCATGAAGAATATCCCGATCACCAGCGAGATCGATGGCGAGAGATATTCAAGCAATCCTACCATGATCAGCGGGATCTTTGTCGCCGCGTCTGCGAAGAAAGACAGCGGAGCAGCTGTCAGGACGCCGCAGCACAGCAAAAGCAGGTACTTGCCCGGCGTCGCAACGCCGATGGCACCCTGCCCGGTGCATTCCAGCCATATCACAACTGCCAGGGCAGGCGGCATTAGAAACAGTGTCTCCAAAAACACCGACATAATAGCCGGCAGGTCGAAGTGCTTCTTCAACGCCGCATAAACGGCAAAGGTCAGTGCCAGCCCAAGGGCGATGCCCGGCACTTGGCGGAAGTGAACTAGGAGGACAACCAGTCCCGCAAGCGCGAATACAAATGCAATCAGCTTAAACCCTGTAAGTTTTTCACGGAACAGTACGATCCCGAGCACGCATACCATAAGCGGTTCGATGTAATAGCCGACGCAGGTCTGGATCACGTGATCGGCGTTGACAGCCCATATGTAGATGCTCCAGTTGGCGGTGATCAGAAGTCCGGCGATCGGAAACCGCAGCGGACCGCCCAATATACCGGGTCGCAGGCGTACGGTGATATGTTCTTTCACAGACTTCCACCCGTACAGTTTCAGCGTCGCAATTCCTGAGACAAAACCTACAAGGAAGATCCTGTAAAATATAATCACCCAGGAATCAATGGGGCGCAGCGCCTGCCAGTAAATCGGGAGCACGCCCCAGAGCACGCAGCAGCTAAGCATGGAAATGACGCCGGTGATATATGTTCTATCGTGCATTTGGCTCATATCGCTGATTACTCTTCGTCGTCTTCATCTGTGGAATCGATCAGATCCGAGAAGGACATGGCGTAGTAATCGATATCGTAGTCAAGCGCGGATGAGAAATCAAATGCGTATTCTTCTCCGCTGATCTTTCCTGCCCTTGCTGTTGCAATCGCGTCCCGGACGCTTTGGATGTATTCTCTGGAGGTCCCATCTCCAGAAGTGTCCCGTTGGAGCACGGATACTTCTGTATCGTACACATACCAGTTCCGGAATTTGTAGAAACGGTCCGTGAAATGGAAATACGGCTCCGGATCATCCTCTGATATGTTTCGGATGATTCCGGTCAGTTCCATTCTGATTTGGTCCAGTAGGGAGAACATCTCGCTGTGCTCCTCCGGAAGCCCGCTGGTGATATCGTTAAAATAGTCGTCCAGAAGGCTTGCCGTGATATCCCTGTCGACCTCGCTGAACAGCGTTTGGAGCGCCTCGTGTTCGATGTGTTCATCGCTTTCGATCAGATCAGCTATTTCTTCAAAATACTGAAGTTGTGAACCGTCTTCAATTTCCAGGTATTCTGTCAATTCGTAGTAATTCATTGTCCCAGTTCCCTTTCCAGGTCGAAGTTAAGGAATTTGACCTTCTTTTCTTCGTCTTTGAAGATATTGTCGATCATGTTGATGAAGTTCTCACTCAGGTCGCTCGCGTAGAATACATTGGTAAAGTCAGATCCGCGCGCGAACCCGTCCCGGTCATCCAGCACTTCCCGGATCCTGCCGGCTACGATATCCGACGGATTGATGATATCGAGCTGCGGATACAGTTTCTCGATGTTTTTCTTGATAAGCGGATAATGGGTGCAGCCCAGAATGATAGCGTCCAGAGCATGGTGCTGCACGAAGGAATCCATATAATACTTGATGGTCAGATCCATGATTTCATTGTCGATGATCCCCTCTTCGATCAACGGAACAAAAGCCGGACAAGGTGCTTCAACGATATGCAGCCTGTCGTTATATCTGTGGATCATGTTTTTGTAAGCATGGGATGTGATGGTGACCTTGGTTCCAATGACGCCTACATTTTCCTTGACACCGCGATATGTGGCAACATACCGGGCCGTCGGTTCGATGATTCCAATGATCGGAATCTGCGGAAAACGCTGCTGCAGATCGTCCACACAAGTCGCGCTGACCGTATTGCAGGCAATGACGATCATCTTCACATCGGACTTTACCAGAAAATCCGCGATTTCCATGCTGAAGTTCCGAATCGTGCGTGTCGCCTTGGAGCCGTACGGCGTTCTGGCTGTGTCGCCGAAATATATGATTTTTTCCTCGGGCAGCTCCCTCATAAGATAAGGGATGCAGGTCAGTCCTCCCAGTCCCGAGTCAAAAAAGCCAATAGGCCTGTTATCCATTACTTGACATATCCTCTCTTATTGAATAATTAACTTAAATATTATACAATATGACAAGGCTAATGTAAAACCGCATCACGCGAGAACGGAGAAAAAATGAGCGCAAAAGGATTAAAATCGAGAGATCAAATCGATCCGAAATACAAATGGAATATTGAAGCGATGATCAGCGATGAAAGCACCATCGACACAGACCTGCAGAAGATCAAAAAACAAGCTGACAAATACGCAGCGAAGTACGCAGGACACCTTGGCGACAGCGCGCAGACGCTGTATGATGCCTTTGCTTCAAGAGACAGGATCATGCGGAAACTTGAGAAAATCTTCGTGTATGCCCATATGCGTCGTGACGAAGACAACGCCAGCAGTCTGTATCAGGGCATGACCGATAAGGCGATGGCTGTCATAGCGTATGTTTCGGCTGTCACATCCTTCTTCACGCCGGAGCTTCTGTCCGTCAAACGGAAGACACTGCTTGGCTTTATTGAAGAGAACCCGGATCTGAAGACCTATGAATTCGTGATCAAGGATGCGCTCCGCCAGAAAGAGCACGTGCTCGGCAAGAAGGAAGAAGCCGTTCTCGCTCAGATGGGAGAAATCACCGGCGCGACCAATGACATCTTCACTATGCTCAATAACGCAGATATCAAGTTTGAAGATGCGATCGACAGCAAAGGCAAGAAGCACCCTGTTACCCATGGATCCTACGGAAAACTTCTGGAATCAAAGGACCGCGTGCTCCGCAAGTCCGCATACGATTCCATGTACGACGCATATAAAGGTCTGATCAACACTATTTCGACGGCGTACAACTACAACACCAAGACGGACGTGGTCAGCGCCAGAATCCGCAATTTCGGTTCTGCCAGAGAGGCTGCCCTCTCCGGTGACAATATCCCCGGTTCTGTCTATGACAATCTGATCAGCGTCGTAAACGAAGACCTTCCGAATATGCACCGGTACGTCGCCCTGCGAAAGAAACTACTGGGCGTCGATAAGATGTACATGTACGACATGTATGTTCCGCTCATCAAAATCCCGAAAAAGAAGATTTCCTTTGAAGAAGGATTGGATATCATCAGGGATGCCCTGAAACCACTGGGCCGTGACTACATCAGGAAGATGAACAAAGGCATCAGCCAGGGGTGGATCGATGTCTATGAGAACAAGGGCAAGACAAGTGGCGCTTACAGCTTCGGCTGTTACGACAGCTACCCGTATATCCTGCTCAATTATACTGACACTCTCAGAGATGTGTTTACGATCATCCATGAAATGGGCCATTCCATGCACTCCAAGTATACGAGAGACGCGCAGCCGTATATCTACGGCAGCCACTCCATTTTTACTGCGGAGACAGCATCTACGGTCAATGAGTCGCTTCTGATGAACTACCTGCTTGATCAGGAGACCAAACCGCTTATGCGCAAATACCTGCTCAACATGTATCTGGAAGAGTTCCGTACCACGCTCTTCCGGCAGACGATGTTCGCGGAATTTGAGGATATCACCCACAAGGCCATTGAAGCAGGCCAGGTCCTTACAAGCGATTGGATGTGCGAAGAATACCAGGCGCTCAACGATAAATATTACGGTCCCGCGGTCGAACGCGACGACACGATTCGCTATGAATGGGCGCGTATCCCCCACTTCTACAACGCGTTTTATGTGTATAAATACGCCACCGGTTATTCGGCAGCTACGGCAATCTGCAGCAAGATCCTAACAGAAGGTAAACCTGCCGCGGATGCTTATATTGATTTCCTCAAGACCGGCGAATCCGATTACCCCATTGAATTGCTGAAGATTGCGGGCGTTGATATGTCAGGGCCGGAACCGATCCGGAAAGCAATGGATAAATTCAATGAACTGCTCGATGAATTTGAAGGAATGGTAAGATAGATGAAAACAGGAATAATATCCCTATTCACAAATGAAACGGAACGTTCCACAGGAGTCGAAAACGAACTGAAAGGGAAACTTTCCGCACGTGGATACAAGGTTACAGAGGGTTATGATGAAAATGCAGAACTTCTCATGTGTGTTGGCGGAGACGGCGCTTTCCTGAGAACGATGCACCGTTGCGATTTCCCAGAGACTCCCATTGTAGGGATCAACACCGGACATCTTGGATTCTTTCAGGAAGTCTGGCCTGAGAATTTCGACAATTTTCTAGTGGATTATGAACTGGGGAATTTTACGATCCAAAAATTAGGTACTGTTATGGGAATCGCCACCACGGAAGACGGCAGGCAGGATATCCATATCGGCCTGAATGAACTCGCTGTAACAGGCAGTAAATCATATTCTATCCATCTTGATCTTTCTATTGACGGTAAACCAATCGAGAAATTCAGCGGTGACGGCATTCTCGTCGCCACCTCAGCAGGAAGTACTGCGTACAATTACTCTCTGGGTGGTTCGATCGTCGACCCAAGGCTGGATGCTCTCCAGGGAACGCCGCTGGCACCGATGAACACCACCGCCTTCAGATCCTTCACATCGAGCATCATGCTGCCATCGGATCTCACTTTAGGGATCGTTCCGGAGGAATCGGATAAGATCATTTATATTCATAATGATGGTATTGAAACAGCATACTCGAATCTGAAAGAACTTGAGATACGCACAGCTGACAAGTTTGTCAATCTCATCCGGTTCAGTGATTACGACTTCTGGAGCAAGGTAAAAGATAAGTTTCTCTAATGACACAGTTTGTACATAAAGTCACAAGTGAAGATGCCGGAATGGAAGTGCGTGAGATCACGCGCAAATATTTTGATTTTTCCGCGCGCCTGCGTAACAGAATCAAACGGCAAAAGCTCACCATGCGGAACGGCGAGACTACGGAAGGCTGGCACAGGGTCAATGAAGGAGATGTGATCAGCATCACCCTTCCCGATGAGCACAGTTATTTCCCCCCTGAAGATATCCCCCTCGACATTGTCTTTGAGGACGATGATCTGATGGTCATCAACAAGCAACCC
The DNA here is from genome assembly GCA_045114655.1 of Candidatus Allocopromorpha sp. Lineage (GTDB taxonomy): Bacteria > Bacillota > Clostridia > Peptostreptococcales > Anaerovoracaceae > Lentihominibacter. The sequence continues at coordinate 10,324 of JBGUKV010000143.1, forward strand.
GGGCTGGTCGTCCATCCAACCAACGGATGCAAGGCCGGCACATGCGCCAACGCCCTTGCTCATTATATGGAAGAAACGGGACATGTATTCAAGATACGTTTCGTGAACAGGTTGGACAGAGACACATCCGGTCTTCTGCTCGTATCGAAGAACGCCTATTGCCAGAATCATATCACCAACCAGATGAAAAAGGATCTCATCCACAAGAAGTATACTGCCATCGTGAAAGGCATCGTTTCATCCGAACGCGGAACGATCGATCTTCCCATAGGCAGACCTGATCGTGAAGATATCAGAAGAGGCGTCCATCAGGATGGCGCCCCTTCGGTTACACATTATGAAGTTTTGAACTATCTCAACGGACATACCCTAATCGGGCTTCTCCTTGAAACCGGCAGAACCCATCAGATCAGAGTGCACATGTCCCACATCGGTCACCCGGTCCTGGGGGACAGTCTTTATGGTGAGGAGGAACCGGATCTCATCGGACGCCAGGCGCTGCACGCTTCCGGATTGTCTTTCATTCATCCGATCACAAAGGAACGCGTTGAATTTGAAGCACCTCTTCCTGAAGATATGCGTCGCGCCATCAGACTGCTATCCGATAATATCTGAAATCGGTTTGTCCCTGAGTTCCTGCTCCAGGATCTCCTGGATACGCTGCAGTTCTTCGTGCATCCTGCACGGAATATCGTCCGTATTCCTGCCGCAGTCTTCTTTCATGCAGTGAACGATGGCCAAGTCTTCTTCCGTAACGCTGACAATGTCGTAAACCGTCAGATCCTCTAATTTACGGTTCAGATAGTAACCGCCCTCTTTTCCTCTCTCAGACTTCACGATGCCGCTCTGCTCCAGTTCACGGATGATTTTATACGCGAACGCTTTCGGAATATCTTCTTTTTCACATATTTCACGGACACTGTGTGTCTTTCCGTCCTTGAGCGCTCTGCATACGCGCAGTGCGTAATCGCTTCGTTTGGTGATAATCATGAACGTCTCCTACTTAACCTTCTTATACACTTTGCCCGGCTGTGGCGGTTTGCCGGTCCTGTATTTGATCAGTTCGCTTACGGTGACCGTCTGGTAACCGTTCTCCTTGAGCCACGGGAGAATCATTTCTGTGGCTTCTGCAGTTGGTTCGTAGATGGAGTGCATCAGTACGATTTTTCCATCCAGATTCTTTGTATTTTTGATTGCCTTAAACGTTGCATCTGCATCACGGGTTTTCCAGTCTTCCGTATCCAGTGACCACATAATCTGAGCCATGCCGGTTCTCTTCAGCACCTTGTCGTTGTATTCTCCGTATGGAGCACGTGCTACGACCGGTTCCACACCGCAGTATTTGTAAATGACGGCATTTGTTTTGCTGATCTGGCTGATGATTTCCTTTGTTTCCAGCTGTGACAGAACAGGATGGTTCCAGGAGTGATTTCCAAGTTCGCATCCGATCTTAACAGCTTTCACAGCAGATTTGTGGTCGTCTTTGACGCGGTTGCCCAGATAGAAGAAGGTTGCGACACAGCCGTTTTTTGCCAGTGCGTCTACGATCTTGCCTTCGGTCTTTGAGTATGGACCATCGTCATAGGTCAATGCGACCATCGGTTTCTTCTTGTCGATATACCGTTCGAGAACTTCAGGCCGTATAGTGGATCCTATGATTCGTAGCGGAACATTCATTGCAGGCGTGCCCTCTCCCTTCTTCAGAACGGTACCGTCATCAAAGAAGAATGCGATTTCTTCTTTGGTAATCACGAATTTGTTGAAGTTCGTATCGTCGCTAGTGACGAACCGCTCCCAGTCTTCGGAAAGCTCCTTTTTGTTATATGTCTTGCTGAAGAACTTCTCGGCATATTCCTGAGCCTTTGTTTTGTAATTGACATTCAGGACCTGCAGAGAATCGACACCTTTGCCTGTTGCGCTGTCAAAGAGATTTGTCTGGACCTGCGCATCTGCTATTTTCATGTGGCGGCCGTCAGGATTGTAGGTGCTGAAGTGCACGACCGTGCTGATCGTACCGTTCTCTGCTTCGTAAGCAGCCGCATCGATAAGCAGCGCCATTGCGGCATCTTTTCCCTTTGTCTGCTTCTTTATGATATCGTCGATTTTTTCATCCAGCAGACTCTTCGTTTCGCCGTTGATCCAGTCTCCGCGCATGACAGCATAGGAAGTGCCTTCACTGAAGTGATACTCCCGCTGGTCCGTATCGCTTTCCGGGCACACACTGTCTGCCGCAAAAGCGTCATCGGCAAATTCCTGGAATTCCTTCTCATCATCGAAGACATCAGAGTGAAGGATCTTCGCTAGTCCAATGCAAAGGCAGAAGGCCGCGACAAGCGCAATCAAAGCAAGCACGACCTTACGTCTGGCTGCCTGTTTCTTTCTCCTTCTGTCACGCTTCGTTTGTCTTTTTCGTTCTTCGTGAATGGCTTTGGCCATTCTTTCGTCTAAATTATCATCGAATATATTGTTGATTTCTTTTCCTGTAGCCATATATATTGTGTTTCAACCTGCCTTTTCCGCAGTTTCGAATTTCATAGTGTACCTCAATACTCCAATTTATTTGATTATATCACAACTTATCACAATATAATATAAGTTCCCTCTCACAAATTCAAAAATTGTGTTATAATGTTTAAGCATTTTTTCAAAGTTATTCTAATTTATATTGATAAGGAGATATGAAATGAAGAGTTTTATCAGTGAATTCAAAGAGTTCGCCCTTCGCGGCAATGTAATGGACATGGCTATCGGCATCATTATCGGTGCTGCATTCACGGCCATCGTAACTGCTCTGGTCGACAACATCATTTCACCGATCATCGGAATGTTCGTCAAAGTTGATTTCAACCACCTGGTTGCTACCGTCAACGGCGTTGAACTTCAGTACGGTGCGTTCATCATGGCAGTTGTTAACTTCGTGATCGTTGCTCTTGTTCTGTTCAGCATCATCAAAGCTATGAACAAAGCTTCTTCCCTTACAAAGAAAGGCGAAGAAGTTGAAGAAGAACCTACGACCAAGGAATGCCCGTTCTGCCTGCAGGAGATCCCAATCAAGGCAACCAGATGCCCGCACTGCACATCTGAGCTCAGCGAATAATGTGCCAAAGGGACGGTTCTTTTGACACATTTCCAGTAGTATCATTAGTGGCGGACAATTAAGAGAAAAGAAAAAGGCGGCTGATCATTCAGCCGTCTTTTTGGTGCGGATAAGAGGATTCGAACCTCCACCGAATTGCTCCGACACGGACCTGAACCGTGCGCGTCTGCCAGTTCCGCCATATCCGCATGACTACTCTATTATACATAAGTGACAGAGAAATTCAAGTGTTTTTTTAAATTTTTTTCAGGACTCGGGCAAGACGTAAGCCGGGTTCTGTATCTGACAATCATCTATCTCGACATACCGTTACCGGCATGCTCCAGCGACCTACCTTCCGGGCGGCAGCGGGCAACTGCCCGGCAAAGCCGTACGCCCTTTCTGGTCTTGCTCCGGATGGGGTTTACACGAGACCTATGTTACCATAGATCCCCGTGAGCTCTTACCTCACGATTTCACCCTTACCGCTCAAGGCGGCGGTATGTTTCTGTTGCACTTTCCCTATAGTTACCTACGCCGGACGTTATCCGGCATCCTCGCCCTGCGGAGCCCGGACTTTCCTCACAGCGCACGCAGCGCTGCGCGATTGTCTGTCTTACCCGAGTATATTCCGATCAATTGCATTGAATTTCTATATTGTATTTCTATAAAGTATATGGATTTGTATTTGCCTCAGCCATTATAACATCAATGTCAAGCCCCTTTCCTGATGCTTTCGTTTTGATTTGTCTGGCGATATTCTCCGTGAAGATCTTTTCGGTTCCGTAGTGACCTGCATCGATCACGGAAAGCCCTGCCGCTTTCGCGTACTGTGCCTCATGAAGTTTCAGATCTCCTGTGATAAATAAATCACAGCCGGCCTCCGCAGCTTCGTGCAAATACCCTCCGCCGGCTCCCGTACAAAGGCCTGTTTTCCGGAGTTGTTCCTTTCCGCCGTCAACGCATCTGATATAATGTTCCGGCAGGTCCAGGCATTTTTCGATATGCCTGCATGCCTGCTCCATCGTCATTGTATCCGGCAAATAACCTGTCCATGGTGCGTCAATGGATCCCATGTCGACATCCTGCAGTCCCAGAAGTACAGCCAAATAAGTATTATTGCCCTTTGGCGCAAAATCAAAAGAAAGATGTGCGGAATATACACTGATTTTATTTCGGATCGCTTCGTGGATGTACCTGCCCGGGAAGTCGTTGTAATCAATAAAAGACTCCGGCGTGAAAATCAGCGGATGATGCGTCAAAATCAGATCCGCCTCCTTACTGACAGCTTCACCAAGAACATCGTTGTTGATCTCCAGACATACCAGAACACGGTTAACATCCTCTGCCCCGCTGTAGATCTGCGGACCGGAGTTGTCGATATCCTTGTACGCCCCCGTCGGCGCGATCTCCTCCATGATTTCAATAAACTCTTTGTATTTCATAGACTAATTCTCCTTTGTATCAAGCTGTACTTAGAGGAACTCCCACACCAGACATCACCGAATATGCGCCTGATGTCCTCACGATGGGTGATTTCTGACAAACCTCGATTCGGATCGCTCGAAATATCGGGCGAACCGCCGCCACGATATTTCACAGCTCCCTTCATTTCGGTTTATCGAAATCGCAGCCATCGCTGCGGAGTACAGGCTCTATATTCGCTGCTATCCGATGTGGGTGCTCTGCGAAGAGTGTGCAGCTGACCTCCGCAACGCCGGTTCTTAGTGAATGCGAGCCAAAGCGAAGCATGAACTTAGAACCGCTGCGTGAGGACAGAGCGCGAGCGTTCAGCGGAACACTCTTCAAAGAGCACCCCAAATCAGACTACCGAAGTGAAATACTCGATGCGTGCTTTGACTTGTTCGATTTCTTCAGGAGCGACAGAGTCGCTGCGCTGCATCCCATCCAGAATCTTCTCCTCGATGCCGAGTTTTACGCAGGCGTATTCCGCTGCAAGTTCCGGCTGTATCTCAAGCAGATCCGGCGGAAGATCCCAGGACGGTTCCGTTTCAGCCGGCAATGGTTCTGAGAGGCTCATATCGCCCGTATCAGAACTGTTCGGAGGAAAGACGGTAATTATCTCACAAATAAACTTTCCTTCCCGCACAAGTTGATTTTTGACGATGCGGAATCCGTTGGACACAAGCCAGTGACGCAGGATGCCTGCGTTGTTACGCGGCTGCAGAACAAATTTGGAGAAGGACGCCGTTTTGGCCGGATCCTCAGCGAGGATGTCCCGGATCAGATATCCGCCCATGCCGGCGATGACAACTGCATCAACTTCGCCTGAACCCAGCACTTTCAGACCATCGCCCACTCTGAAAGTAAGCTCGTGACCGAACTGATAGGCCCCTGCTGCGGCTTTAGCCTTTGCGAGAGAGGGCTCGCTGATATCGCACATGATCACATGAGGCGACACGCCTTGTTCCCACAGATACAATGGCAAAAAACCATGGTCGGTTCCGATGTCGGCCATGGTCTCGCCCTTCTGCACTTCATCTGCAATCATCTGCAGTCTGTCGGTGAGTTTGTTCATTATTCCAGATAATCCTTGAGTTTCTTGCTTCTGGTCGGATGTCTGAGTTTGCGCAGCGCCTTCGCTTCGATCTGTCTGATTCTCTCACGTGTAACGTCGAATTCTTTGCCGACTTCCTCCAGTGTTCTGGCACGTCCGTCTTCCAGACCGAACCGGAGCTTAAGGACTTTCTGTTCCCTTTCGGTCAATGTGTTAAGCACCTCTACAAGCTGCTCTTTAAGCATGCTGAACGCGGCGGCTTCTGCCGGAGCGGGTGCGTCTTCATCTGGGATGAAGTCTCCAAGATGGCTGTCCTCTTCTTCGCCGATCGGTGTCTCCAGAGATACAGGTTCCTGCGCGATCTTATGGATCTCCCGAACCTTTTCAACTGTGATTCCCATTTCTTCTGCAATCTCATCAGGGGTCGGCTCACGGCCGTTTTCCTGGAGCAGCTGGCGCTGCACGCGGATGAGCTTGTTGATGGTTTCGACCATGTGTACAGGGATACGGATGGTTCTGGCCTGATCCGCAATGGATCTAGTGATGGCCTGCCTGATCCACCATGTTGCGTACGTACTGAACTTATAGCCTTTGGTGTAGTCGAACTTATCGACCGCCTTGATCAGCCCCAGATTACCTTCCTGGATCAAATCCAGGAACAGCATGCCTCTTCCGACGTATTTCTTGGCAATGGAAACAACGAGACGAAGGTTTGCTTCGCAAAGTTTCTGCTTGGCGTACTCATCACCGGACTCCATTCTTTTCGCCAGTTCAACTTCCTCTTCTGCGGAAAGAAGCGGGACTTTGCCGATTTCCTTGAGATACATTCTGACAGGGTCATCTACAGCAACAGTCTTTGAAATTGTAGCCTCCAGATCGATTTCCTTTGCCTTGGGATCTGCCTCGAGCTGCGCTTTGATATCCGGGTCCTCGCCTTCCATATCGATTTTTTCGAGTTCGCTTATGTCCGGCTCTTCTTTTTCGCCTACAACAGAGATTCCTTCTCTGTCGAGAAAATCATAGATATCCTCGATCTGGTTCGGGTCAAATCCAATGCTGTCAATCTGGTCGCCGACCTCATTGAACGTAAGAACCGGTTTGTTCTCTCCGTCAGCAAGTTCTTTCAGTCCGGCCATCGCTTCAAGCTTGACTCTTTCGGATACTCCGGAAGGATCCTCACCATCCTTGATTGCCAGGATTCTTTCCCGGAATCGTTCGATTTCAGTCTTCTTGATCATTTCTTTTTCGTTTGCATTTTTCTCTGACATTTTCTCACCCTATCCTTTTAATAATTTCTGTATCTCGATCTGTCTTTGCATCAACATTTCGATTTCAGCCGGATCCAGATTCAGATCCCGAAGCCGCGCAGTGATCTCGGAGTCCTCCCGTTTGAGTTTCGCGCGTCTGATGTAATTGATGCAATCCTGATAAATTTCCTTTTCCCGGTCTCCCGGAATGATCTTCGACATAATGGTATCCAGCATTGCGGTACAGTCGATGTCGAGGCTGTCTTGCAGACTGTTCATGTCCAAAGGCCGCTCGCCCTTGTCGATGGACTGTATAGCGGCATAGATACTGCTGCTGATCCGGTCCGTGAAGACGTCTTGCTTGATATCATCGGGCAGTCTGGTATAATCGCTGTCGATCAGCATCAGTTTCAGAAGCTGCTGCTCCGCGTCGCTGATATCCCCATTCCCGGGGCTGAAGTCCTGCTCCGATGCAAAAGCAGGAGGTCCGGTCCTGTTTTCCGAGGATGCGCTTTCAAACTCCTGTCGGATTGCCTGTTCCGAAATGCCCGTTTCCTTTGCCAGACGTCCCAAATACATATCCGCCTCTACAGGTTTCATTTTACGAAGGATTCCAAGGGCATCGCGTATGTAAAGGAGCCTTTGTTCAGCATCCGAAAGGTCATATTTCTCTGCCGCTTTCTGAAGTTTGAAATCCCCATACGGAAGCGCTTCGTCTGCCAAAGCCAGATACGCGTCTCTTCCCTGCGCTTTGATGAATTCATCGGGGTCTTTCCCATCTGTTACGATCAGGACTTTAGCCCTAAGCTCTTCACCATACAGGATATCCAGTCCGCGCAGCGCGGCATTCTGTCCGGCGTTGTCGGCGTCATACGAAAGAATCACATTCGAAGTGTATCGCTTGATCAGTCTGGCCTGGTTATCCGTCAGCGCGGTCCCCAGGGAGGCCGATACATTTCTGACTCCTGCCTGGTACAGGGAAATCACATCCATATACCCTTCTACCAGAATGATCCGATCTTCTTTTTTGACGTAATCTTTTGTGATGTTGAGACCATAGAGGTTGTTTTTCTTCTGGAAAACCGACGATTCTCTGGAATTCAGATATTTCGGTTCTCCGTCTGCGATGATTCTACCGCCGAAGCCGATGATCTTACCGCCTGTATTGATGATCGGGAACATGACCCGTCCCCTGAATTTATCGTAATAACGCCCGTTTTTTTCGGAAGCAAGCCCTACATCCACAAGTTTCGACGGTTCGTATCCCTGCTTCACAAGGTGATCGGTCAGGCTCGTCCAGGCGTCATCCGCATATCCGATCCCAAAGGTGTGAAGCGTCTCGTCGGAGATTCCTCTGCCCCGCATGTATTCATACGCAGGATTCGCGCCGTTTCGGAACGCTTTGAAATAGAATATCGCCGCCTGCCGGTTGATTTCGTAGTATTCCTTTGTGTATTTGTTTCCCTGTCCGCCTTTTTTCAGTTCGATTCCGTAATCTCTGGCAAGCATCTCCATGGCGTCCATGAAATCCAGATTGTAGTATTTCTGCACGAAACTGATCACGTCGCCGCCTTCGCCGCATCCAAAGCATTTGTACGACTGCCGGCCTTCGTCAACAGAAAAAGAAGGTGTCTTCTCATTGTGAAAGGGACACAGCCCCTTATAGGAGCTGCCGGCCTTTTTCAGGGTGACGACCCTGCCAATGACATCTACGATGTTACACCTGCTTTTGATTTCGTCTACGTTGCTGAAGTTGTATGAACTGCGATTGTTTGCCACATTTACCCCTTGCATACCCCTTGTATTTAACTCGTTACATAAATATCTACGATGGGAAATGGGCAATTCCTTTTATGAATTTCAAATAGAACCGGAAATTTCTTTGTATTTCGTTTCGGCATACCGGTCTGTCATACCTGCAATCTGGTCTTTGATCAATTCTTCGGGGTCAGAATCAGCCAGATCCGGATATTCCCGCAGGATCAATTCCGGTTCACTGATATAGTAGCGGAACAGTGTCTCGATCACAGTTTCGATCCGCGCCATATCCTCGGCGCTTTTGGCAGCCGCATTGTGGTATACATTCTCGAACATATAGTTTCTCAGCTTGTTCATGGCGGCAAGTTTTTCGTCACTTAAGGTGATGATTGGAGAGTTTTCGCTGTTTGCGATCATATCCCTGACAAGCGTGTCGATTCGCTTTTTATGGGAATTGCCGAGAATGCGTACGCAGTCGGCAGGAAGATCCTGTTCTGTTATGATCCCGCTCCGGATTGCGTCGTCGATATCATGATTGATATACGCGATCCGGTCGCTCGTCTTTACGACCTGCCCCTCCGGGGTGATCGGCATGACCGGTCCGGTGTGGTTCAGTATGCCGTCGCGCACCTCTGCGGTCAGATTCATGCCTCTGACTCCAGCGTGGAATTCCAGCACGTCAACAACGCGAAGGCTCTGCTCGTTGTGCCGGAAGCCTTTGCTGTAAAGCCTGTTCAGCACCTGTTCCCCGCTGTGCCCGAACGGCGTATGGCCCAGATCGTGACCCATTGCGATCGCCTCGGTCAGGTCTTCATTCAGTCCCAGACTTCTGGAGATGGTTCTGGCGATCTGCGACACTTCGATTGTGTGCGTCAGCCGTGTCCTGTAATGATCACCCTCCGGCGCAATAAAGACCTGTGTTTTATGCATCAGGCGCCGGAATGACTTGGAATGGATGATACGGTCACGGTCTCTCTGAAAGTCCGTCCGGATGTCGCATTTTTCTTCCTGTCTCTGCCTGCCCCGCGTCTCAGCCGCTTTTGTAGCGTAAGCAGAAAGGTATTCATATTCTCGCTTTTCGATATCTTCTCTTGTTGCCATCACTATACTCCTGTGGACCCAAAACCTCCGCTGCCTCTCTCGGTCTCTGTGAGCATTTCAGAAGGTTCGATTTCCGCCTGAACGACCGGTGAAATCACCATCTGCGCGATACGTTCTCCATTTTTTACTGCAAAAGCCTCCTGCCCCAGGTTGATCAGGGCGACCTTTATCTCTCCGCGATAATCGCTGTCGATCGTCCCGACTCCGTTGACCAGTCCGATGCCGTGTTTCACGGCAAGCCCGCTTCTGGCACGCAGCTGAACTTCGTACCCTGCATCGAACTCCATATAGAGTCCGGTAGGAATCAAAGCTCTCTCACCGGGTTCCAGCACCACAGGTTCACTGAGCCATGCGCGGATGTCCATGCCGGCGGCCCCGGCTGTTTCATATGATGGATAGAGGCCTGACTGACTATAGATTTTTACTTTCATGGATCAATTCCTCTATATCCATTTCTTTGTTTGTGATCACCGCTGCACAGTAGTTGTCGAGATCACCGATCATTTCCGCAGCTTTGAGGATATCGGCTCTGGTCACGGCGTTGTACTTTTCCAGTGACTCATCAACAGAGAATAATCTGTTCATCAGGAGTTTGTTCCTTCCCAGTGAGAACATCAGCGCAGCCGGATTCTCCAGAGAGAAAATACTTGTTGTTTTAACCTGCTCTTTGGCAATCGACAGTTCCTCTTCGGAAACACCATCTTCCCTCATGATCTGCAGTTCACGTCTGATTTCTCTGATCGTTTCTGCGGCGTTCTCATAGGAAACACCGGCATAGATATTGAAAAAACCTGTGAAACTGTTAAAAGAGTTGACAGAACTGACATGATAAGCAAGACCCTTCTGTTCTCTGATATTCTGGAACAGTCTGGAACTCATGGATCCACCCAGAATGCTATTCATCAAAACAAACGCATAGTACAGTTCATGATCATAGGATACTCCCGGTGCTGCCAGGCAAATATGTGTCTGCTCAATGTCCTTGACCTTCACAAGTGATGACTTTTGATACGGACTGATTGTTTTCTCAAGCGCAGGAGCCGTTTCATTCAAAACGCCCATTTTCTCACTGAAGAGGTCAATGATCTTCTGTTCGTCAAAGTTTCCCGCTACCGCGATAACGATGCTGTCACGGGCGTAGCGGCGCCTGTAATAGTCGACCATCCTGTCACGGTCGATTCCGGCAAGGCTTTCAGGCGTCCCTAGTATGGATCTTTCCAATGGATTGCCCCGGTTCACCTGTTCTGAAATGAGATCGAATATTTCATCGTCCGGTGTATCCTTGACCATTTTGATCTCTTCCAGGATCACCTGCCGTTCCTTGTCAAGTTCAACTGTATCAAATTTTGAGCCGAGAACCATGTCGATAAGAATCTCCGCGCCCCTGTATATATTCGAGGTCAGGGTCTTGACATAGTAACAGGTCGCTTCCTTACCGGTCATTGCGTTGAAGGTAGCGCCGATTTTGTCCATGTCTTCTGCAATCTGCCGGGCAGTACGGTTTTCTGTGCCCTTGAACATCATGTGTTCAATGAAATGAGAAACACCATGGGTGAGATCGTCTTCATAGACTGATCCTGAGGCGACCCATATGCCGAGGGCCGCTGATCTGACCATGGTGTTTTTTTCAGTAATGATAGTGATTCCGTTGTCGAGTTTGATCTCTTTCGCCATTATTCCTCCCCTTTTTCTTTCACCATTTCCATAAGAAGCTTCATCTTGGACATGACATAGTCGTAGGAGCCTTTCCCGTGCGGAACCAGGCAGTTCGTGCAGTCTTTGATTCCGTTTTCTGTATAATTGAAATTTCCG
>JBGUKV010000144.1:0-4263 GCA_045114655.1 Candidatus Allocopromorpha sp.
CAGTGCATTGATTTACCCTGCAAGTTTTGATATAATCAATGCATTAAAATATTTTAACAATAATTCACTGAAAAAGCTTGATAATATTGCACTCAATGAGACTACAGGCAAACGGCTGCAGAGGATTATCAGAGAGTATGCAGCGTATCATCTGGACATCTCAAACCTTAAAAGTGAAAGTATTGAAAGTATGATGTAATGAGGGAGGAACACAATGGAAATCACACTCGAAAAAATCGAACTCGTAAAGGACAGAACAGGCGTTACTTACGCAGAAGCGAAGAAGGCGCTTGAAGAAGCGGACGGCAGTGTCGTAGACGCGATCATTGCAATCGAGGAAACCGTCAATTCAGGAGACAAGAAGAGAGCTTTTGGTGAAAGGGGCGAAGCGCTGTTCACCAGCCTTAAGAATCTGGTCAAGAAGGGCAATGTTGCCAAGATCCTCGTAAAGAAGGATGAAGATACCGTTCTTAATGTTCCGTTGAATGCCGGAATCCTGGGAATCTGCATTGCGCCGCTTGCTTCTGTAGTTGCGATCGTTGCCGCGTTTGGTTTCAAGTGCACGATCGAAGTCGTGAAGACAGACGGAACGATCATCGATGTAAGTGATGCTGTTTCCGATAAAGTATCACAGGCTGCTGAGTTCGGAAGCGATAAATTCGAAGCATTCAAAGGCAAAGGCAAGGACTTCTATGACAAGGCCATGGAAAGCGACATTTATGACAAGGCGAAGGATGCTGCGCAGGATCTGAAGGACAAGGCTGAGGATATTTACGATAAGGCTAAGGAAAGCGACCTCTATGACAAGGCCAAAGACGCTGCACAGGATCTGAAAGACAGAGCCGAAGACCTCCGGGACGATATCAAAGAGAGAGTCAGCAAGGAAGTCGAAGAAGCAGAAGAGGCAATCGAGGAAGCTGAGGAAGATGTCGAAGAAGCAGTCGCTGACGATGAAATCGAAGCTGAAATCGAGGCTGAAGAAACAGAGAAGGGCGAAGAAGAATAATGGCAGCAGAGGCTTCAACAGTAGCAACAATGGAAAAAATAACAGCCCTTGCCAAGAACAGAGGATTCATTTTTCCTGGTTCTGAAATCTACGGAGGGCTGGCTAACACATGGGATTACGGTCCCCTTGGCGTAGAGCTTAAGAATAATATCAAGGATGCCTGGCGCAGGAAGTTTGTACGTGAATCTGAATATAATGTTGGCCTTGACGCTGCGATTCTGATGAACCCGGAAACATGGGTTGCATCAGGACATGTCGGCGGTTTTGCTGATCCGCTCATCGACTGCAAAGCATGCAAGGCTCGTTTTCGTGCAGACAAGCTGATTGAAGATCATCTTCACGCACAGGGTCAGATGGATGTTCAGGTCGACGGATGGTCCAACGAGAAACTGGAGCAGTTCATCGCAGAGAACGGCGTCAAATGCCCGGAATGCGGCAAGTCCGATTTCACCGGCATCCGCCAGTTCAACCTGATGTTCAAGACATTCCAGGGCGTTACGGAGGATTCCAAGTCCGAGATCTACCTCAGACCGGAGACAGCGCAGGGCATCTTCGTCAATTTCAAGAATGTACAGAGAACGGCGAGAAAGAAGCTGCCGTTCGGTATCGCACAGGTTGGCAAGTCCTTCCGAAACGAGATCACACCGGGCAACTTCATCTTCCGCACCAGGGAATTCGAGCAGATGGAGCTGGAATTCTTCTGCAAACCGGGAACAGAACTTGACTGGTTCGCATACTGGAAAGATTACTGCGCTGCATTCCTCAGAAATCTGGGCATCAAAGAAGAACACATGCGCCTAAGGGATCACGACCCGGAAGAGCTGTCCCACTACAGCAATGCGACGACAGATATCGAGTTTCTCTTCCCGTTCGGATGGGGAGAACTTTGGGGCGTTGCGTCCAGGACAGACTTTGACCTGATGGCCCATCAGACCCATTCCGGCGAGGATATGCTGTATCTGGATCCGGAGACCAATGAGAAGTTCGTGCCGTACTGCATCGAGCCTTCCGTCGGTGTCGAAAGAATGCTGCTGGCGTTCCTGATCGATGCTTACGACGAAGAAGTCCTGGTGGACAGCAAAGGCAAAGAGGATGTTCGCAAGGTTCTGCATCTGCACCCCGCGCTCGCGCCGTTCAAGGCGGCAGTGCTGCCTTTGAGCAAGAAACTCGGTGAAGTGGCGGAACCGGTCTACCACGAACTTAAGAAACACTTCATGGTCGACTACGACACTGCGGGATCCATCGGTAAGCGGTATCGCCGCGAGGATGAAATTGGTACGCCGTTCTGCATTTGTGTGGACTTTGATACCGCGGAGGACGGCTGTGTAACGATCCGAGACCGCGACACCATGGAACAGGTGAGAATCCCGATCGGAGACGTGAGGGCGTACATCGAGGAGAGACTCGAGTTTTAACAAGTCATTCATTAAAATCAAAAATATAAATGAGGAGAGTTAAAGAAGATGGAAAAGTTTGTTTATTCATTCAATGAAGGCTCAAAGGACATGAGAGACCTGCTGGGCGGCAAGGGTGCCAATCTGGCTGAGATGACAAAGATCGGCCTGCCGGTACCGTTTGGCTTCACAGTTACAACGGAAGCCTGCACCAGATATTATCAGGAAGGCCAGACCATCGGCCAGGACATCGTTGATGATATCTATGTCAAGCTGGCAGATCTGGAAGCAGTGACTGAGAAGAAATTCGGCGACGCGTCAAATCCGCTTCTCGTATCTGTTCGTTCCGGAGCTAAGATCTCAATGCCGGGCATGATGGACACGATCCTGAATCTGGGATTGAATGACGAGACTGTAGAAGGCCTTTCTGCACTGACAGGAAATCCTCGTTTCGCATATGATTCCTACAGAAGATTCATCCAGATGTTCGGTGACGTCGTAATGGGCATCAGCAAGAGCAAGTTCGACGAGATCTTCGATGGTCAGAAAGATAAGAAGGGCGTTATGTTCGATGTTGACCTCGATACAGACGACCTGAAAGAAATCATTGCCGGATACAAGGCAATGTACAAAGAGGAAATCGGTTCCGACTTCCCGCAGGAGCCAAAAGAGCAGCTGATGGAGGCTATCAAAGCTGTATTCAGATCATGGAATACAGAAAGAGCGATCCTCTACAGACAGCTCAACGAGATTCCTGATGACATCGGTACTGCTGTAAACGTTCAGTCCATGGTATTCGGAAACATGGGTGACACATCCGGAACAGGCGTTGCCTTCACAAGATCTCCGGTAAACGGCGAGAAGGCGATCTTCGGTGAATTCCTGGTCAATGCTCAGGGTGAAGACGTTGTAGCCGGTATCAGAACACCGCAGCCGATCGCAGAGATGGCAGAAGCGTTCCCGGAAGTATACGGTGACTTCGTTAGAATCGCTGATGTACTGGAGAACCACTACAAAGACATGCAGGACATGGAGTTCACTGTTGAAAGAGGCAAGCTCTTCATGCTCCAGACAAGAAACGGCAAGAGAACTGCTCCTTCCGCAGTAAAGATCGCTGTCGATATGGTAGACGAAGGTCTCATCACCAAGGAAGAAGCTATCATGAGAATCGAACCTGGTCAGATCGACCAGTTGCTCCACCCGATGTTTGATGCGGATGAGCTGGCTGCAGCAGAGAAGCTGACAAAGGGACTTCCGGCATCACCGGGTGCTGCATGCGGACAGATCTACTTCAACGCAGCGGACGCTGAGGCAGCTGTTGCAGAAGGCAAGAAGGTCATCCTCGTCAGACTGGAAACATCACCGGAAGACCTGGCCGGCATGGTTGCTGCTGAAGGTATCCTGACAGCAAGAGGCGGCATGACATCCCACGCTGCAGTAGTTGCCAGAGGCATGGGCAAATGCTGCGTATCAGGATGTTCCGAGATCAAGGTCGACGAAGCTGCTAAGTCACTGGGAATCGGAGAGTACAACTTCGGAGAAGGCGACTTCATCTCCCTGAACGGAACCACAGGCGACGTCCTCAAGGGCGAAGTTAAAACTGTTCCGCCAGAACTGTCCGGCGACTTCGGAACAATCATGAACTGGGCTGATGACATCAGAACACTGAAGGTAAGAACAAACGCCGACAACCCGAGAGACGCGAAACAGGCAGTCGAGTTCGGCGCACAGGGCATCGGACTCTGCAGAACGGAGCACATGTTCTTCGAGGAAGAGAGAATCCCGGCTATCAGAAGAATGATCCTGGCTGATTCAGAAGAAGAGAGAAGAGAAGCGCTGAGCTTCCTGCTCCCGTACCAGAAG
>JBGUKV010000145.1:0-2859 GCA_045114655.1 Candidatus Allocopromorpha sp.
GATCCGTGCCCAGCATCATGATTCCCAGCGCAATGGGCAGATCAAAATGGCTTCCCTCCTTTGGTCTGCCCGCCGGAACGAGATTGACCGTCACCCGCTCACCCGGAAATTTGCCGCCGCAATTCTGTATGGCCGGCTTGATCCGCCTACTCGCTTCCTTGATCGTTGTATCCGCCAGTCCCACGATATGAAATCCCGGAAGTCCGCTGTGCAAATCTGTTTCCACCGTGACAGGATATCCCCTGATTCCCGACAGCGTCGCTGTCCTGACCTTCGTCAGCATGTTCGTTTACCCCTTTCATATTCTTGTCACTCTTCCCCCTAAAATGCATGATCGATCTGGTTGACCAGTATCTCGATGATTTGGAAACTGTAGTTTCTGGGTGTGCGGCCCTTCTCTTTCATTTCATCCATGAAGCAGTGCGCAGCCCGCCGCAGATGTTTCTTCTTTTCTTCTGTC
Organism: Candidatus Allocopromorpha sp.; assembly: GCA_045114655.1. Taxonomy (GTDB): domain Bacteria; phylum Bacillota; class Clostridia; order Peptostreptococcales; family Anaerovoracaceae; genus Lentihominibacter. The sequence continues at coordinate 461 of JBGUKV010000145.1, forward strand.
ACGGCTTCACACGGTCTTCCGTAATTCAGATTCTGCCTTGTCTTGACCTCAACGAAACTCATCTCTCCGTACTTTTCCGCTATGATATCGATTTCCCCGTACCTGCATCTGTAGTTCTGCCGCAGAATCCTGTACCCTTTCGCCCGCAGGACATCTGCTGCCGCGTTTTCTCCGATCTGCCCCAGCACCCGTTTATCCATTTCGTTCTCCTTCTTTCTCTGTGCTCCCTTGCTCCATGCTCCTTTGTTCTGTGCTCCCTTGTTCCATGCCCTCTTATTCTATGAACGTCGTTTTCCTGTCTTTGCCGGTATAGATGAAGAGCCTCTTCTTTGTGTCCTTTTCAATCCCGGTCAGCTCATATGCCGAGTCGTCCTCTTCCCTGGAAAACTCCACCGTGTCGACGCACTGATCCACAACCATTTCTCGCTGTTTCTCCGTCAGATGCTGCCAGTCGGAATCAGACAGTTCGATCATCGCGGTATATTTATTCCCCTCGTTTGTGACGCCGATCACACAGCTTATATCCGTTTCTTCCGCCGAGCCGCACGCTGTCAGTATGGCGCATAGCGCTAGCAGCACCGCCGCCAGAAGAGCATTCTGTTTCTTTATTCTGAACATGTCCGCTGCCTCCTTCTCCCTGCCGTGAGCCGACCCTTTAGATACAGGTCTTATTTTTCGGAGACAGATACACTACCCGATACGCCATGGATTTATAGTCTTTTGTCTTTACCTTTTTCGTCACGCTCGTCTTCTTCCACTGCTTATCCACCTTCTGGTATTTCCGCTGCGTAACATTGCGGCAGTTATAGACCGGACGGTACTGAATGGCCCAGGTTCCCTTCTTTTTTCCTTTCAGACTGGTCGAATACTTGACGCTTACGCTGAACGACTTATTGATTTGATGTTTCATCAGAGCGAAACTCTCCAGCTTCGGAATCGACACCTTCAGTTCTCCGGAATACGTGCTGTTTACTTTTTTGGTCGTGTGACAGCTCATTTTATCGGTGCATCTGCCGTTGGTATACGCCCGCACCGCCTCCTTCCAACCGCCGTAGCCTTCAAATACCCCGGACTTCTTCTCGCACTTCCACTTCGTCGCTGCTTCATCTGCAAAAGCACTCCCTGCCATGCAGATCGCCATCACCAATCCCACCAGCATCGCCAAATACCTCTTCTTCATCATTTCTCTAACCTCCTGTTGTTTCCAGCCCCTTTTTACCCGCATACACGATTATCGCGCACTGGAATTATATACCAATTGATTACCATAATCAAGAACTTTTGTAATAATTATCCATTTCATTGCGCGAAGAACGCCCTTCGACGATTTCCGCAAGAGCCGCTGCAATCACAAAACTGTGCAAGTTCAGTTCAACGAAATAACACGTGGGAATGGCGGCTGCCTCGCAGCGCTTTCCGCAAGAGCCGCTGCAATCAGTCGCGATACGAAAAAAATAACAGAAAAAGACCTCAGACTGTTTGAGAGCTATGCTCGAGTTTGTCTGAGGTCCTGTTATTTTTTGAGTGAGTGAATCTGATTGCCGGCGACGAGGACATAGCTGCGAGGCAGCCGCCATTCCCACGTGATTTGTTTTGTCAGAGCACGTACCTCTCCACTGCCGCCGCGACGCCGTCCTGATCGTGATCGGGAGCGATAAAGTCAGCAACCGCTTTGACTTCCGGCTTAGCGTTTCCGACTGCTACGGCGATGCCTGCAGCCTTCATCATGGCCATGTCATTCGGGCTGTCCCCGGCAGCCATCATTTCCGAACGATCTATTCCAAGCAGTCTGCCCATCTGCCGCAGCGCCTCCGCCTTGCTTGTTGTCGCGCCGCCGATCTCCAAGTTATGATCGAAGGAGCTGGTAATGGTGACATCCGGCAGGGTCTCCAGCCGGATCTTCATCCCTGGTTTTTCGGACAGATCCTCGAAGTTGACGTTGATATTCTCGAGTCTTTCCTTGTTGTCCAGCATGAACTGATAGAAGTCATCCACCGGGTGCCTCGTGTTCAGAATGTAATCAACGCCGCGGAAGCTCTGCCGGGTCTGTTCCACTTGCCGGTAGTACCAGCCCTCTATATACGCAATGCCGTCAACAAAGGTTTCCAGCACATAATCGAGGGGCTTGAGCATCTCAACAGCCGCTTCCACAGCGTGGGGCGCGATGCAGTTCTCATAAAAGGCCTTCCCTTCATGCAGGTCCGTGATCCGGGCGCCGTTCGAGGTAAGCACATATCTCACCGGTTCGAATTCGAGAATCTCCTGCGGCAAAGCGCAGAACGGCCGGCCTGTGGCGATAACGATATTCACGCCCTGATCAGCTGCCGCCTGCAGGGCGTTCCTGTTTCCTTCACTTAGTTTTCCTTCCTTGTTCAGTGTTGTCCCATCCAGGTCCAACG
>JBGUKV010000146.1:0-39408 GCA_045114655.1 Candidatus Allocopromorpha sp.
GGATCGCAGCCGCGTGCTTCACGATGGAAAGCCCCAGCCCGGTCCCGCCGACTTCTTTGGAGTGGCTCTTGTCCACCCGGTAAAACCGCTCAAAGACGCGTTCCTGCTGGTCCAAGGGAATTCCGATTCCATTATCGTTGACAGTCAGGACGGTTCTGTCCTCAAAGTCATTGATGTCCACCTTGACGCTTCCATGAGGATTGTTGTATTTGATTCCGTTTTCACAGAGGTTGTAAACGATCAGGCTGAGCATCTGCCCGTATCCATTGATAACGCTGTTCTCGCCAGTCAGCTGCAGCGATACGTCTGCGGCTTCTGCTTCTTCTTCCAGGGATTCAACAGCGCTGGCCGCTACCCTGTACAGATCCACATCTTCGCGGACCATATCCTCCATGCCCTCATCCAGATGGGACAGTTCCAGGATATCGTTTACCAATGTGATCATCCGCTGCGCCTCTGAGTAGATTCTCTCAGAGAATTGCTGTACATCTTCTTCCTTGACCATGCCGCTCTTGAGCAGCTCCGCGTATCCGGAAATGGACTGGAGCGGCGTCTTCAGTTCATGGGAAACGTTGGCCGTAAATTCCTGGCGCATCCGTTCCGCTTCACGCTGCGCTTTGCCCCGCTCTTCCGATGCGATTTTTCTGGACAGTCGGTCATATATGATATTCTTTTTAGTCATCCGACTTACCGTTCCTTCCCGGAGAACCGGTATCCCACGCCGCGGACGGTTTCAATATAGCTGCCGTATTCTCCTAGTTTTGTCCGCAATGTTCCTATGTGCACGTCCACTGTCCTCGTCTCTCCGGCATACTCAATGCCCCAAACGGAGGAAAGCAGTTTTTCTCTCGTAAACACGTGTCCTGGATTTTGCATAAAGAGCTGCAATAGTGCATACTCTTTGAGTGTCAGATTGATTTCCTCTTCTCCGGAAGTGACTTTGTGAGCGTCTTTGTCGACTGCCAGTTTCCCGACTCGAATGGTATCACTTCTTGAGGAGTGTTCTGTCCGGCGAAGCACCGCATTCACCCTGGCGATCATCTCCATCATGCCGAAGGGCTTTGTCAGAAAATCATCTGCGCCCGAATCCAGGCCTATGACTTTATCAAACTCTGTCCCTTTTGCAGTCGCTATGATTACCGGAATCCTCTCTGTTGCAGGATCAGCCTTGAGCTTGCGCAGGATCTCCATGCCGTCTTCCCCGGGCAGCATGATATCCAGCATAATGAGTTCCGGGTCTTCACCCGCTCTGCCCACTTCCTCCAATGCCGCATACAGCTCCTCGCCGTCGTTGCACCCGCGCGCTTCGAACCCTGAGGTCCGCAGGGCGTAAATCATCAGATCCCTGATGGATGTGTCATCTTCAACACAGATAATCATTCGCTACTCCTGTATTTCTCTCCAAAATTCACCACATATATAATACAGGTACAAGGTAAAGCCAACGGCATCAAAATGTAAAATCGCTGTAAAGTTTAAAGTCTTGTGTCTTCAATTCAGCCGCGCTCATGTCGAACTGCCTTTGTATTCCACGCAGAGCATGGTCAAATCGTCAAACTGTTCAGCGTCGCCAACGAAATCATCTACAGCGTTTCTGATTCCGGCGAGCGTCTCTTCCGGTGTGGCTGCGCGGAGTTTGTCCGCGGCTTCCATCATCCGGTCTGTAGTGAACATCTCCTTATCGGCAGCCGTAGCCTCCGGCACACCGTCCGTGTACAGGAACAGCTTCGCGCCGGGTTCAAGCTGCAGCTCGTAATCCTGGTACTTCATACCTTCCATGCCGCCGACCACAAACCCGTGCTTGTCCCTGATCATCTCAGCCTCTCTGTCCGGATGGATGATCACCGGCCGTTCGTGACCCGCATTCGCCGCCGTGATCTTCCCGGTAGACAGTTCCAGCACACCGAGCCAAACTGTGACGAACATCTCCACTATGTTGCCTTTGCAAATGGCATTATTGGCGTGTTCAAGAGTCTTGGCCGGCGAACAGTCTTCGACGAGTCTGTTGTCCAGCATGATCTTTGATACCATCATGAACAGCGCCGCCGGGATGCCTTTGCCTGAAACATCGGCCATCGTGATAGCCAAATGATCGTCGTCGATCAGGAAGAAGCTGTAGAAGTCGCCGCCGACCTCCCTGGCCGGAGTCATTGTCGCATAGATGTCGAAATCATCGCGGTCCGGGAACGCCGGGAAGGTTGTCGGAAGTGTGGCGGACTGGATACGCGCCGCCAGCTCCAGTTCCGTAAGCATACGCTCTTGTTCCGCGGTCGCCCTTGTCAGATTCTCCACATACTCCGAAAGGCTGTCCTCCATATCGGCCATCGTCAGATTCAGTTCTTCGATTTCATTACCCTTTCGGATCTTCAGTTTCTTGAAGTGATCCGCCGCCGGATTCCCGTTCTGTTTATCCTCCGAATACTTGCGGGCAGCATTGGCCATGCGGTCGATCGGATTGACCATGGCCCGTCTGATCAGGATAATCGCGATCCCGCCGACAAGGAGGAGCACACACAGCAGAAGAATGATATACTGCGTCAGGAACACCTTGCTGATCTCCTTCAGGTTGTCCAGCTTCTCATCCAGACAGACCATAACCGTATAGCGCTCCGTTTCATAAAGGACAGCGCCGCCGGTGCATCTGGTTCCGAACCTTTCTGTATGCGTTATCGCTGCGTTCGGATGTTTTTTCAACCCGTATTTGCTCTGCAGGGAGCTTTCCTGTTCACCGTGCGCCAGCTCGCGCATCTCCTCTACGGGATAAACGTCCCAGGTTCCGGGCTGACAGAACGTCTCCGGCTTAGGATCGGAGTCCACGAGATATATCATCCGGCCGTCAGACTCATCGATTGCAGCGATAAACGCATTCCGGAGCCCGACCTCTTCCTTCATGTGCCACATCCTTTTCTGGATGTCCCGGAACTGTTCGTCCTGAACCGATGCAAACTTCTCCAGATACTCCGGTGAAAATCCGTCACCCTTCTCGCTGTCCGGAACACTGTCGTAGATCGACAGGATCTCGTCGGTCTTCACCCTCGTCTTCTCCGGATCCAGCATCACGGATTCGGCCTTCGCCATCTGCGACGTTTCCACCTTGTATTCATATATGATTCCCTTGTAATACAACATGAACCCCGCGAACAGGACTACAGCGCCTACCGCGAGAGCCAAGAGCTGCACACCGATTGTTGACCTGACAGTCAGGCTGTTGAGCCACCTTTCCAAGGGACCCATATCCCGGACTGATTTTCTGCCCATGCTGCTTCTCCTTCTCTACGGTTCATATTTTACCCTTAATCAACGCAAAAGCATACTTGTTTTTTGATCATTGTGGTATGATATTCCCTGCGAGGTGAAAAATATGACAGAAAACAAGACAGACAACAAGGCAACCATCGATGCAACCATCGACAAACAAATCACTCCTGCGGAGGCGGCGGCATGCGTCCGCTCCGGCGACCGTGTCTATGTGGGCACGAGCAGCAGTTTCGCGTACGCCATCATGGATGCGCTCTACGACAGAAAAGACGAACTGGAGGACGTCACCCTGCTGGGTTCCATGTCCCTGACCCCCTGCAGAATGTTTGATACAGACTGGCCTACCGACATCCCTGCCGGGCGCAAAGGCAACCCCTTCATATTCGACACATTCTTTCTCGGATCCGGCGAGCGCAGCGCCCACAGGAAACACAACCTGGCGCTGGAGTATACATCCTTCCATCTGAGCCAGGTCGACCTGTGGATGCAGGAAATCGGGAAACCGGATATCAGCTTCCTGCAGGTTTCCTCTCCTGATGAGGACGGATGTTTTTCCTACAGCTGCTCCGGCATCTGCAATCATAAATACGTAGTGGAAGAAACGAAGCGGCAGGTGTTCCTGGAAAGCAATACGGGAAGCCCCTATGTCTTCGGGCAGGACAATCTGATCCGTGCAGATCATCCGAAGGTCGCCGGCATCGTATATACAGAAGGTGATGCGCCGACGCTTGAGCCGGATGAGATCGATGATGTTTCCAAACAGATCGCGGACGTGATCCTCGAAGAGATTCCGGACGGAGCGACCCTCCAGCTGGGACTGGGCAAAGTCTCCACCGCCATCGGTTACGATCTGCGGCAAAGGAACGACCTTGGCATCTTCTCCGAGCTATTCAGCCAGCCCATGATGATGCTCATGAAAAACGGCAACGTCACCAACAAATGCAAAGGATTCATGGACGGGATGAGCGTGTTCTCCTTCTCGGAAGGCACGCAGGAAATGTATGATTTCATGGACCGCAACCCCGAAATATACGGCGCGCCCTTCCCCTTCGTCAATGACGCCCGCAACATCGCCCAAAACAAAAGGATGTTTTCCATCAACTCGGCAATGGGCGTCAATCTATATGGCGAGGTGGCGGCAGACGCCATCGGCTACCGCCAGCAGAGCGCTGTCGGCGGACAGCTTGATTTCGTGAAGGGCGCCCAATGGTCGGAGGGCGGCAAATCCATCATCGTACTGTCTTCCTCCTTCATGAAGGACGGCGCGCGCAAAAGCAAGATCTCTCTGCAGTTCGCGCCGGGAACGCCCGTAACGACGCCCCGTTCTGAAGTCCAGTACGTCGCCACAGAGTACGGCTGCGTAAACCTGAAGATCCTGAACATGTCCGACCGGGTGCGGGCTTTGATCAGCCTGTCCCATCCGGAGTTCAGAGATCAGTTAACACAAGAAGCAAAAGACTGCGGACTCATCTGAGCCCGCAGTCTTTACTTCTTTCCTTATTTCTGCTTCCGCTTATTCATCTTCGTGTGAGTGCTCATGTGTGTCCGCGTCTGTTTCTGCTTCAGCTTCCTTCTCTGTCACCTTCGCGTTATCTCTGACGTAGTCGAGCACCTTATCGCGCAGCATCTGATCTTCCATGTTGTTCTGCTTGACGTATTCCTCGACCGACATTCCTGTGTACTTTTCGAATTCCTTTTCGGTAACGTCGTTCTCTTTCAGGATCTTTTTATAGAAGGCCTTGCGGTCTTTCTTTGAGACCTTGAGATGTTCTTTCTTGGCGATGGCGTGGAGCGCGAGTTTCTCCTTCAGGGATTCCTTCCCAAATTCTTTATACTGATCCTCCGTGATGCCCATCTGTTCCGGGCTGGTGCCGTACTGGGACGCCATCTGCTCGTACTGCTGCTTCATGATCTCGGTTTCCTCTGTCAGAAGTTCCTTCGGATACTTCTTGACCTTGGTCTTCTCGAGAACCTTTGACCAGAGATCTTCCTTCAGCTGATCTTCCGCCTCTTCCTTTTTCTCTTTGGTCAGTTCCTTCTTGATGGATTCCTCGTAGTCTTTCTTGTTTTTGTATTTGGAGTTCTTCTTGATGAATTTCTCATCATACTTAGGCGTAACGGTCTCTTTTTTGCTTTTGATCTTGATCTCGAACTCCGCGTCCTTGCCCGCCACTTCCGCAGCCTGATAATCCTCCGGGAATGTTACGTTGATCTTGCAGGTCTTGCCGACTTTTTTACCGATGAGCCCATCCTCAAATCCCGGGATCATTGATCCGGAACCGATCTCGAGATCCTGGTCCTGTGCAGTTCCGCCGTCAAATTCCTTACCGTCGATCCTGCCTGTATAATCAATGACGATTGTATCGCCTTTCTTGACTTTGCCTTTTTTGACGGTCTTCGTTGTAGCCGCTTCCGCAAGCCGATTGTCGATTTCCGCCTGAACGTCCTCATCCGTTACCTTCACCTTGGTAAGCGTTCCTTTGACGCCTTCATACTTGCCTACCTTGATGACCTTGTCATAGTCCATCTTGGTATAGGTATCCAACTGGTCATAGATAATGATCCCTGCGCCTGCCAGAACGATCGCCGCAATAATTGCGGACATGATCCATGTGCTTTTTTTGACCTTCTGGTACCAGGGGATCTTCACTTCTTCAATTACTTTTCTCTTCTTTGACATTTGTCAGTCTCCATTTCATTTTTGTTTGTGTCGCAATGCACTCATTATACTCGTCTCTGCGTGAAACTGCAATGCGTCTGAAGCAAATTCACTTCGTGTTGATTCAACGTTGATTCAAATTCTAGATTATGCTTTAATATAGTCAAAATACGATACATTAAAGTAAGAAAGGAAGACGCTACATGAACAGACTGAAAGAAGGAATCGTCGAAGTTGGCGGCGTCGTATTAAACGCTGAAACGACACTGAAAGACATGGAGAGTGTCGGCATCGATCAGGGTGTTCAGAGATTCCACGGGAACCAGTTCCTGGAGGTTCTTTTCAACGAACCGGTCGAAGAAGACGGGGTGCAGTTCCAGGTTGCCATCAAGATCTCCCAGGCCGATGAGTGGAAGGTCGTTCTCCTCGACCCGAAGATGCATTCGACCTTTAGGGATATCGTGGACGAAAGCCGCGCCAAGCAGGAAGTCTGCGAAGAATGGCTGAAGCGGAACATCGATGTTCCGCCGACAAGAGATACAGATGACGGCATTATCTACGACTTCCCTTGGGGACATATCCTCAGCGCAGCGGCCGAGCACATCAACTTCGGTCATGTTGAGGGATGTATCCAGATCGTTTACGGCAAGCTGCCAGTGTAATGCGGCAAGGAGGCTATCATGTTCAACAAACCGGATCTTCAGAAAAACGAATTCATGCTGACGGGGCCTTTGCGCCGGAAAGGCTACGACTGGTGGTGGCATTCCTTCACCGGCCGGAACGCGAAAACTGGTGAAGAGCGTGCTTTCTTTATTGAATTCTTCGTATGCAACCCTGCACTTGGCTGGGATAAGCCTGTTTTGGGACAGCTTCCGGAAAACCGCAAACGCGGCAAGCGGCCCTCCTATCTGATGGTCAAGGCAGGCACGTGGGGCGAGGACGGCACCCAGCTGCATCGGTTCTTCCCGTGGAAGGAAGTCACGCTCCGCGGGAAAGCGCCTTACTCTGTCTCGGCAGGAGACTGCTATGCTTCCGACACCGTGCTCAAAGGCCGTGTCGATATCACGCCGGAAGAGGCGAATGCCCATCCCGAATGGATGTGCGGCAGCGGCTCCCTCCGCTGGGAACTTCTGATTGAGAAACAGACCGCCTTCAACGTAGGCTACGGCACCAGCCATTTGCTGCGTTTCCTGAAGGCTTTTGAGATGTACTGGCATGTGGAAGGCATGAAGACCGGTTACACAGGCAGCGTCTGGTACAATGATGAGGAATACATCATCGCCCCGGACACCTGCTATGGCTACGCGGATAAAAACTGGGGCAGGAATTTCACCAGCCCGTGGGTATGGCTCGCCTCCAACGATCTTAAGAGCAACCTGACGGATGAGGTTCTCACAGACAGCGCCTTCGATATTGGCGGCGGCTGTCCGAAGATCTATTTCGTCCCGCTGAAACGCAAGCTTCTGTCCGCCTTCTGGTACGAAGGTATTCCTTACGAATTCAACTTCTCCAAGTTCTGGACTCTCACAAGAACGCAGTTCGACTTCCACGAAACGGATGATGACGTCTTCTGGCATGTCCGCCAGGAGACCACCCGTGCCGTCATGGACGTGAACATCACCTGTCACAAGAAGGATATGCTTCTGATCAACTACGAGGCGCCGGACGGAACGAAACGGCACAACCGCCTCTGGAACGGCGGCACCGGTACCGGAACCATTTCCCTCTATGAAAAATCCCGGGGCACGCTCTTCCTGGTGGATGAGGTGTCCGCGGGACATATCGGATGCGAGTACGGAGAGTACGATTGAGACCCACAGCGCAGCGAGCATTCGCTGCGCCGTTTTTTTTTATTCAACAAACGCGTACTTGCGGAGTCTGTCGAAGGCTTCTTCTACTCTGGTGCGCGGCAGGGCCAGGTTCATGCGGATGGAATCCTCCCGGTTGAACTGGCGGCCGTCCTGCCACAAGACGCCCACTTCCACGCCGGCGCGCAGCAATTCGTCCAGGCTTTTGCCGTGGGCTCTGAGCCAGTCCCCGCAGTCGAGGAGCAGCATATATGTGCCCTGCGGTTTCGACACGTCCACGCCTTTGAAATGCGTCTTGATATACTCTACTGCAAAATCTATATTGCCGGTCAGTACGCTCCTGAGTTCGTCCACCCACTCCATTCCCGTATCGCTGTACGCACCGATGAGGGCGTGCATGGACAGGACATTCATGGCGTTGTAAACGCTTAATGCAGACTGCCGTTTGACCCTTGCTCTGAGGTAGTCGTTGTAGATGATGTGGTAGCTGCCTACCAGTCCTGCCAGGTTAAAGGTCTTGGACGGCGCGTAGAATGCCACGGTCCGCTGCCGCGCATCCTCAGAGACGGACTGCAGCGGATTGTGCCGGTACCCTTCCAGCGTCAGATCCGACCAGATCTCATCGGAGACGACGTACACATCGTTTCTCTCGAATATCTCAAATGCTTTCTCCAGTTCTTCCCTCTCCCAGACGCGCCCCGTCGGGTTGTGCGGCGAGCAGAAGATCATTGTGTGGATGCGGTACTTGCGGATCTTCTCTTCCATATCCGCGTAGTCCATGCGCCAGACACCGGCTTCGTCCTTCACCAGTTCGCTGCCGATCAGATGGTATCCCATCTGCCCGACCTCTTCCAGAAATCCCACGTACGTCGGCGCATGTACGAGCACGTTGTCACCGGAGCTGCACAGCACTGCCAGAGCGCTGAGCACGCCTCCCAGAACTCCGTTCTGGTATCCGATATGCTTTTGCTCCAGCCCCGTCACGCTATTGCGCACTTCGTGCCAGCGGATGATGCTGTCGTAGTATTCTTTTCGCGGCGCGAAGTAACCGAAGGCCGGATGCTTCGCCCGCTCGATCATAGCTTCGCAGATGGTCGGCGCCGTCGGGAAATTCATATCCGCGACCCACATGGGGATCAGATCGAATCCCTCTTTGATTTCTCCCACCGGCGCGATGCCGTAGGGATCCTCCTCCGGCGCCACCGCGATGGCGTCCATGCCCTTTCTGTCCAGTATGCTCGTAAAATCGTATTTCATATCATGCTCCTCCCCCACTATTATAGTCGCAGCGGCTACTTGTGCTGCTGATTGCTCCTGATTAGAAACTGTTCTTTATTTGCAAATGTCGTTTTTCGTAACTATACTATATGATATGGTGACCAAAAGCAATCGAACAACTGATGATTTATCCGGTCTGCTCCTGGACTGGTACGATAAAAACAGGCGCTCCCTTCCCTGGCGGGAGGATCCTGCGCCTTATCATGTCTGGCAGTCAGAGATCATGCTGCAGCAGACTCGGGTGGAAGCCGTCTGCGGGTATTACGCGCGGTTTCTGGAGGCGCTTCCTACGATCGAAGCCCTTGCAAAAGCTGACGAAGATCTCTGCACGAAACTCTGGCAGGGGCTTGGTTATTACAGCCGCGTGCGAAACCTGCACAAGGCGGCGGTGCAGATCATGAAAGAGCATGACGGTATTATGCCCCAGTCTTCCCGTGAACTGCAGAAGCTGGCAGGAATCGGCCCCTATACGGCGGCTGCCATCGCCTCGATCTGTTTCGACGAGCGCATCCCTGCCATTGACGGGAATCTCCTGCGTGTCTTTTCACGCATGACCGGTTACGATCAAGACATCAAGTCCGGCGCCGCAAAATCTGCTGCTGCGGAGTTTTATGATGGGATCTTCCCGCAGAAACGCTGCGGCGATTTCAATCAGGCTCTGATGGATCTCGGCGCGTGCGTCTGTGTACCGAACGGGGCGCCCCAATGCGAAGCATGCCCTTGGCAGGCCCGCTGCCATGCAAAGGCAAACGGTCTGTGTCAGGAGCTTCCCTATACCGCTCCAAAAGCCGCACGCACCATTGAACATAAGACTGTGTTTCTCATTTATTATCAAGGCAGGCTCGCCCTGCGCCGGCGTCCGGACAGGGGACTTCTCGCCGGGCTCTATGAATATCCAAATACAGACGGCACGCTGACCGCATCAGAGGTCTCCGCCTACCTGCAGAGTCTCGGCTTTTCTGCAGTGCAGGCTCATCCTCTGCCTGCGGCGAAGCATATCTTCTCGCATAAAGAATGGCACATGACCGGTTGGGAGATCCTGGCCGACGAATGGGAGGAATTCACTTCCGGAAGGCCGCGGAAGCATGAACTGTTCCTCGCCTCTGCCGCTGACCTGCGCGACGTCTACTCTATCCCCTCCGCCTTCGCGAAGTACACCGAGCAAATCAGGACGGATTATCTGGAGTAATCTGCAGAATGTCTCTCCCTTGTCGAGTGTGAAAAAACCGCAGCTTTGTGCCGCGGCTTTCATCATATCCTTATAATATTTCAACATCCTCAAGAAACCGATGCAGTCCCGGGGGCGCCTCGGACAAGTCCTCCAGATTGGTCCAGCCGAGTTCGATCAGCGACTTGTTGCTGCCGTGATAATCGCTGCCGGCGGTTACATACAGATCATACCGTTCGGCGAGTGCGAGGTTTTCCCCTTGGGTTTTCGGTGAAAACCACGAGTAAAAAGCTTCAAGCCCTTTCAATCCGAAATCCATCAGGCGCAGGAGTCTCTGCTCCATTTCCTCGCCGTCGATCCACTGGTCGCCGTCCCCATAAGACGGGTGGGCCAGAACAGGGATTCCGCCGCTTTTCAGAATACCCTCTATCGCTTCCTGCGGATGCACGTGCACTTTTTGCAGTTTCTTCTTGTTGATATAGTTGGCAATAGCGTCCTTTTTATCAGTGGCATACCCATGCTGAATCATCAGGTTCGCGATGTGCGGTTTGCCCGGATTGTCTCTGGCGAGGAGTTCCTCGATTTCTTCTGCTGTGAACTCAAACCCGAACTCTTCTTCCAGAAACGCCAGCCGTGCATTCGTCTTTTGCATTCGCAGCTCGTGCCCTTTGGCAACGACTTCCGCAATGCCCGGGATATCCGGATCGTATCCGTAACCCAGGATGTGGTACTTCCCCAATTCATCCCTGCAGGAAAACTCGACGCCGCGTATGAAAGCAACCCGCTGGTCCTGCTGCAGCTGCGCCATTAAAGAAGGGATTTCAATTCCACCCCTGATCGAATCGTGATCCGTGACCGAAAACAAATCCAGTCCAGCTTCACGGGCTTTCCTTATAATTTCTGACGCACTGTCCGTTCCGTCAGAGAATATTGTGTGTGTGTGTAAATCTATTTTTTTCATCATGGATAGTATATCACACAAGAGCATCATGCGTACCCGTATCGTTTTCTCAATATGACGACGAAAAGGATCACTGGTATGATCGACCCTGCCTCGGCTACTGACGCCGAAAACCAGATGCCGTTCAACCCGAAGAATATCGGCAGTATCATGACGGCGCCGATTTCGCATATGACGACGCGCACGGCTGCGATGAATGCGGATACAGCTCCGTTATTCAGTGCGGTGAACATGCCTGTCACGAAAATATTGATTCCGCAGGTGATGAAGATCAGCGCATAGATGCGCATTCCGTGAGCTGCCATACCCACAAGATCCGCGTCATACCCTACGAATATGGAAACCAGCGGCTGCGCGAACAGGACGAGTATTGCCATCATCGCCAGTCCGCCGCCCTCCATCAGGAACATACTCTTTTTGAAGAGATTCTTCATCTCCACACGGTTCTCCGCTCCGAAGTTGTAGCTGAACAAAGGCTGGACACCCATGTTGTATCCTGCGAAGATTGAGAAGAAGATGAACGTGCAGTACTGCATAACGCCGAATGCCGCGACGCCGTCAGCCCCTGCCAGCCGCAGAAGCTGGAAGTTGTACAGCATCGAAACGACTGATTCTGAAACAGTGGAAACAAACTCAGACAGACCGTTGGAACAGGCTTTCCTGAGCGCGGGAAACTCCACACGAGGCCTGCCGATCCGAAGCAGGCTGTCATTGGGACGGCTGAAGTAGATCAGCGGGGTGATCCCCCCGATCAGTTCACTGATCCCGGTTGCGACAGCCGCGCCTGCAACGCCCCAGTGGAACACAACGATCAGGAAAAAATCCAGCACGATATTGATACAGCCTGTGATCACGGTGATCCAAAATCCCAAACGCGGTTTCTCCGCTGTCACAAACAGAATCTGAAACAGAAACTGCAGCATGTAACAAGGCAGCGTGATCATTCCGATCAAGCCGTACACCATGCAGTAATGGACCATCTCCTGCTCCACGCCGATCAGTTCGATTGCCGGCTGCAGGATGAACACGCCCGCAACGGCCATGACAATGCCGACGGCGATGCAGACAAAAACAAAAAACGAAAAGTATCCGTTCGCTTTCTCCGGTTCCTGCTCGCCCAGTTTCTTGCCGATGATCGCCGACCCTCCTGTGCCGAGCATCAGGCCGAACACACCGAGCACAGAGAAAATCGGAAACGTAACGTTCACCGACGCGAAGGCCACCTTCCCGACGAAATTAGAAATAAACAGTCCGTCGACAATGCCGTAAACGGACAGGAATATCATGTTCGCGATCGTCGGCAGAACAAAGGTGAACAGTCTTCTGTATGTAAAATGATCTGATAATTGTATTCTGTCTTTCCCGCTCATACAGTGCCTCTTAATGATTCCTTAATGATTCCTTACACATGATAGCACATGTTGCGAATTCATTGTTTTTCTTTTGGTCTTTTTGTTGACGCATATTGCGCGAAGTGTGATAATAGGTGCAGTGCGCTTTCGGTGCGCACGGCAAACAGACATCCTCTGGAAGGACAACAAAGGAGAACAGAAATAATGGAAAATCAATTAGAAAAAAGATATGGCCTGATCACCGCGATCTGCGTAGTGGTCGGCATCGTTGTCGGTTCCGGCGTCTTCTTCAAAGCGGAGAAGATCCTTGTCTGCACCGACGGAAGAACGACACTCGGCATTCTGGCATGGCTGATCGGCGGCATCATCATGGTCTCATGCGCCTATGTGTTCGGCATTCTGGCGTCTCGCCATGAGAAATGCAATGGTATCGTAGACTATGCTGATGAGATGTGCGGTGAAAAATACGGATACATCGTAGGCTGGTTCATGGCGACCATCTACTACCCGACCCTCACCTCCGTTCTGGCATGGGTCACTGCCAGATACTTCAGCGTTCTGGTCGGATGGGACATTACCGGCGGACAGTGCATGGTGCTGGCAGGCTTTCTGCTGATCCTGGCTTATGTCAACAACTCGCTCAGCCCGGTCATCGCCGGCAAAGTCCAGGTCGCTACCACGGTAATCAAATTCATACCGCTTCTGCTTATGGCGATCGTCGGAACGATCTTCGGTCTTCACAGCGGCATGACCGTGCAGAACTTCAGTTATGTAACACAGGATGCAGGTCCTGCAGGAACCGCGCTGTTCACGGCAGTCTGCGCCACATCCTTTGCCTACGAAGGCTGGATCGTTGCGACATCCATTAATTCTGAAATCAAGGATTCCAAGAAGAACCTGCCCCGGGCGCTCTTCGCCGGGACACTGATCATTGTGTTCATTTACATCGTTTACTATATCGGCCTTGCCGGCGCAGTCGACAATGAGACCATGATGGCCGGCGGCGAAACAGCGGCTAAAATCGCATTCACAACTGTGTTCTCAAGAATCGGCGGCACAGGGGTGTTCGTGCTGATCGTCATCTCCTGCTACGGCGTGCTGAACGGTCTGATGATGGCCAATGTCAGAGGTTTCTACTCTCTGGCGATCAGAGGCAGAGGCTACAACCCGAAGATGTTCAGTCAGGTCGATCCGGTGACCAACATGCCGACCAACGCGTCCATCCTAGGACTGCTGATCGCCGGCTGGTGGCTGCTGTATTTCTACGGCGCCAACCTTACAGATCCGTGGTTCGGTCCGTTCTGCTTCGATACATCAGAACTTCCGATCATTACGATCTATGCGATGTACATTCCGCTCTTCGTCGTGCTGATCAAAAAAATCAAGAATTACAACATCACCCCGATTGTCCCGGTCGTCGCCATCCTAGGATCCCTGTTCATGGTCGCCGCCGCGATCATCTCACATCAGATGGCCGTCGTCTTCTATCTGATCATTTTCGCGGTCATCATCCTCATCGGTCTTCCGAGAATGAATCCGGTCCCGCTTGACAAACTGAAATAGACTACATAACTAAACGGGAGGCTTGCTTCGAGATGAAGTGCGCCTCCCTTTTTCTTTCTATAATTCCCTGCCGCCTGCCTGGCTGATGTTGATGCAAAAGCATGAGCCTTCGCCGAATACGGCGTCCATTGCGGCTATGTATCGATCGACGCAGCGCTCCTCCACAAAAGCCTGGATCGTGCCTGCGAATCCCCCGCCGTGGACACGGCAGACGCCTTCCGATATGTGCTTCAGTACTGCTTCGCTGACGGCCAGCGCCACCGCAAGTTCCTGTTTCTCAGGCGTGCTGTTGGCGTACACATTCTGCAGCAGCTTGTACGAGGATTCGCCGGAACGTCTGACAAGCGCCAGGAACGCTGCCATATCCTGCCGCTTCAGAGCCCCTGCTTCCTGCAGGACCCGGCTGTTTTCGGAAGCCACATGCAGCGCGCGCAGGAAAGCCCGGTCCCCGCCTGCCTGGCGGATCTCGACGGCCCGTCCGATGACGTCCTCTGCAGAGACGCCCTCCAGGACCGTCTTACCGAATACACCTGCTGCCTTTGCGAGATCCGTCTGTACCGCGGCGTAATCCTCCGTATGCCCTGCATGGGATCCGTGGGTGTTCGTGATGCAGATGCGGTATCCCATCACCCGGAAATCCGTTTCCAGTTTCTCCACGGCAGGTGCGGCCGGATCATGGAAATCGATCCGGCACAGTCCCCCTGTGGCGCTTGCCATCTGATCCATGAGCCCGCAGGGTTTGCCGTAGTAGTCGTTTTCTGCAGTCTGCGCGATATGCGCGATCTCTTCAGGCGGGATGCTTCCACCATTGAAGAGCCCGCTGATGATCACACCGATCAGAACTTCAAATGCAGCCGATGAAGATAATCCGGAGCCCTCCGGCACATTGCCGGATGCGAAGGCGCGGAATCCGCAGCTGCGGTATCCTCGCTGTTTCATCTCCTCTGCTACGCCGCGCACCAAGGCAGCGGCCGTTCCCTTCTCCGCGGTCTTTTCTTCATTCGTATACGGCTGGTTCAGGTCTATCTCAATTCTTCCGAACCCTTCAGAGCAGACGCAGATTTTCCCATCATCTGCCGGCGCAGCTGCCGCAGCGATATCCAGATCGATTGCCGCAGCCAGAACCTGCCCGTGCTGGTGGTCCGTGTGATTGCCCCCGATCTCTGTCCGTCCGGGCGCACGGAAAAGCCGCGGCTCACACGCTCCGAACTCTTCCGTGAACTGTGCTGTCAAATGAGCATATCGCATCATCTGCGCTTCCGCGGCGTCTCTTCCATAGATTTCTTCTATTGTTTGTTTCAGTCTGTCTTGATTCATCTTTTCTGATTCATCTGTCTTGATCTAATTATCCTCTTCCAGCAGCCAGTAGAAGCTGTATCCGTCGAACGGAATCACAGCGGTTCCGTCTCCGGAGGCGCTGATTTCCTCTCCGCTCAGGATGTCCTTCCACGCTGCTCCATGCAGTTTCACCTCAGCCGGATGCTCCGAGAAGTTGAACAGACAGATCAGCGTCTGTTCCCCGAATCTGCGGAGCAGTCCCATGACATTGTCATTGCCTGTATAATACACAAATACATCCGCGTCGCTGCGGAAGGCGTCGTACTCCGCCCTCGTGTTCTTCAGCTTCTGCAGCCCGTCAAAGAGAACCTGCTGCATCGTGCCCTCTTCAAACCGTTTCTCTGCCAGCGCGAAATCGAATTTGCCCCGGTGCACATACCGGCTGTCTTCACAGTGGGCCGGATCGTCGTGATAGCTGTAGTCGTTGAGTTGCCCGATCTCATCACCGCTGTAGATCACTGGGATTCCTGTCTGGGTGAACATCCAGGCGTGCATCATCAGATCGCAGGCAAGACCGCGTTTCAGTGAAGCATCACCTTTGTTGTCCAGCGCTTCCAGGATCCCGCACTCCAGACCGCACAGAGACGCTGTCGTTCCGCACGCCCTGGCGTCCCCCAGAGATTCCGCGTCATTGTAGAGTTCTCCGCGCGCCCAGCTTCCCGGCCACTTCCCGGTAAACCAGTCGTTCAGATAGCGCTTGTGCGGTTCCTCTCCAATACCAAACTGCCCCAGATAATGATAGTCCAGTCCCCAGCCGATATCATCGTGGCAGCGGAGATAATTCTGAAAGAAACTGTTCTCCGGCAGTCTGCAGACCTGCTCCATCTGGTACTGCAAAAGCCTGACGTCCCGTGTGGCCAGCGTGTGCCACGTCGTGCACATTGTCGTCACATTGTACAGAATATCACATTCCGGTTTCTCCTCCGGACCGAAGTACGGAACCACCTCGCGCGGTTCCATGACTACCTCGCCCAGAAGCGCGACGCCCGGGCAGACGATCTGGCACGCCAGGTGCATCATGCGTACCAGCGTGTGCACCTGCGGGAGATTCCTGCAGTTCGTGCCGAGTTCTTTCCAGATGTACGGGATCGCATCGAGGCGGATGACATCCATCCCCCGGTTTGCCAGGAACAAAAGATTATCCGTCATATCATTGAAGACCATCGGATTCGCATAATTCAGATCCCACTGGTAGTCGTGGAAACAAGTCATGACGACTTTCTGCATTTCCTCACACCAGGTGAAATTCCCCGGTGCCGTCGTCGGAAACACCTGTGGCACGGTCTTCTCAAACTGGTTCGGAATATCCCAGGAATCGTAGACAAAGAAACGGTCCTGCGCAGCCTTGTCGCCGGCTTTTGCTGCTTTTGCCCACGCATGTTCATCGCTGGTGTGGTTCAGCACGAAGTCAAAACATAGGGCGATCCCTTTTTCATGACAGGCGTCTGCCAAAGACTCCAGATCCTCCATCGTCCCCAGTTTCGGCCGGACCTTCCTGAAGTCCGCCACGGCATATCCGCCGTCGCTTTTGCCCTTAATCGAATCCAGCAGGGGCATGAGATGCAGGTAATTGACACCGCACTCTTCCAGATAAGGCAAGTGCTTCTTCACTTCCTTCAGGTTGCCGCCGAAGTTCTGTACGTACAGCATCATGCCGAGCAGATCGCTGGACTTGTACCAGTCCGGATCCTCGCTCCGCGCCTCATCCAGCGCGCGCAGGGGCCTCCTGCGTTCACGTGCATTCTTCTCCAGAACCTCCAGGAAATATGCAAAGGCTTCCTCGTCTTTATAGAGCTCCATGTACAGCCATTTCAGCTCATCCATCAGTTGTGCTTTGGTTGATTCGTTCATCTCTTATTCTCCGAGTTCTTCTGCTGTCGGCATTGCCGGGATCGCTCCGGCTCTGGAACAGGTCAGCGCTGCCGCGCGGTTCGCGTACGTCAGGAATACTTCCAACTGCGCGCGCCGGTCAGGGAGACCGCCGCAGTCAGCGATCTGTGCCAGCACGGCTCCCAGGAAGGTGTCTCCCGCGCCGTTCGTGTCGCATACAGATACCTTCTCTGCAGGCACAATGCCGCGCAGATCATCTTCGCCTTCAGCCGCCCGGCAGCGGTAGAATACGCCCTTGCTGCCGAGGGTGATCATAATCAAACTGATCCCGTACTCCCCAAGTCTTCTGCTCCCTTCTTCCAGATCATCCGTATCTGTCAGAAGCAGCAGTTCCTCATCGGATATTTTCAGGATATCGACCATACCCAGAGGCGTCTTCATCCAGCGTACTGCTTCCGCTTCATTGTCCCAGAGCGCCGCTCTGTAGTTCGGATCATAGCTGATCAGAACGCCCTTCTCACGTGCGCCCTGCGCCGCCGCAAGCGCCGCACTCCTGGACGGTTCCGTGGTCAGGCTCAGCGACCCGAAATGCAGTATGAGCGGCAGCCCGCCATCTAAGAACGCGGTCGCCTCTTCTTCCGTCAGCTGTGTATCTGCGCCGGGATCTCTGTAAAACGAGAAGTTCCGCTCGCCGCCGGCGTCTACGGAAACGATGGCCAGCGTTGTCGGTACGTCTTCTGTCTCAAACAGAAACGATGTGTCCACGTGGTCTGTTTCCAGCGTTCCGCGAAGCTGCGCGCCGAAGGCGTCGCCTCCAATCTTCCCGATGAATCCTGCTTTTGCTCCAAGCCGCGATGCAGCGACCGCAACATTGGCCGGCGCGCCGCCGGGAAACGCAGCAAACTGCGGTATCCCTTTTTCGTCTGTTCCTGTCTGGGTCAGGTCGATGAGGACCTCCCCAAGTGTCAAGATCTGCGTCATGATGACTGCCTCCTATACGTGAAATATTTCCTACACATGAAATATACAATGTTCATATGCGTTGATAATAGTCGTTCCGTTATATTCGCTTTTCTGCGGGATATGGACCCCGTAATTCTTATGGATATGTCCGTGAACGAAATATGACGGATGGTATTTCTCAATAAATCGGTTAAACGCCTCGAAGCCCCGGTGGGAGATCGAGTCGAAATCGTTCACGCCCCTCGCCGGCGCGTGAGTGACCAGGATATCGATCCCGTTGTGTTTGCGGATCTTCTTCCCGAGTTTTCGCACGCGTTTCCCCATTTCTTCTTCCGTAAACATATTCTTGCCTTCGCGGTATTTGAAGGAACCTCCCAGCCCTGCGATGCGAAGGCCGTTGTATTCAAACACCGTATCTTCGATGCAGATGCATCCGCCCGGCGGGTCATCCAGAAGTATGTCGTCATGGTTGCCGCGCACGTACAAGACCGGACAGCTTGCCATGGTCGTTAAAAATTCCAGATAGACCTTATGTAAATCTCCGCAGGCCAGGATCAGATCGATTCCGTCCAGTTTCCCCGGAGTATAGTATTCGTAGTAATATTTCGATTCGTCGTCTGCGACAGCCAGGATCTTCATCGTTTTCCTGACCGGCTGACGGAGCAGATCCCTCAGCTGCCGCTGGCTTAGATCGCGGACATTACAGTAGCCATGCATCTTAATAAAATTCAGCATGCCATCGCAAAGTGACCTGAGTGTATCCCCCTTCCCGATACTAACATATTCTTTATGAAAGTAGTAATAAAAAGAGAGAAAATCGCTGCGTTCTTCCTCTGTCCAGACCTCTCCCGGGCTTTTTCCTAAGGACTCCTGCAGCTGTCTATAGTAATAGGGCTCGGAGAATTCAACTGTTCTGAGCCCGCTCCAGTCGAAGAACTCGAGAAATGCTTCATACAATTCCGCCTCTTTCGTGCCGTCCTGTGCGGACGGTACCCTGATCACATAGGCGTCGATACTGTCGGCTTCGAAATACTTCAGCACACTGACTCTCTTATTGCCCTCTTCGACATAGAACCTGTTTCTGTATTCGTACAGCTTAACAGGTTCGCGTATTCCCTCCTCCAGATGCGCAGCGCAGAGGATCTTCCACTTTGCCGCAAATTCCGAGGAATGACTAAGAAGGGGCATAAAATTCCGCGCGAACGCGTTATTACGCCCCTCATGTTTTGTTCCAACCACCAAAGCCAGCGGAATCTGTTCCAAGCCCAGATTCCGCCCGGCCGCCATCTCTCCGGAAGAAACGATCGTCTCCAGACCGATGGGATACGGGGACTCTCCCCGCGCAGTGGCTTTTTTGTACTCCTTTACCGCGAGCTTTTGAGCTTCACGATAATCGAATTCTGACATGTTCCGGTATCCTTATTCCTTACCATTCCGGATGCAGAAGGTTCTTTTCTGTTTCCTTGTCGAACAGGTGGATCTTTTCCATGTCGAATGCCAGCGTCGCGTCAGATCCCGCTCTCAGTGGTGAATCCGGGTGAACGCGTGCTGTCATCTGCGTACCGTTCACATCGAAGTACAGGAAGACTTCCGCGCCCAGCATCTCGTGCACTTTGATCGTTGTCTTGACCGCGTGATCCTGGTTTTCTGCCAGGAACGCCGGATCGTCGGAAATGTTTTCCGGACGAATGCCCAGAACGACGGTCTTGCCGTCATATCCACCATCGATCAGAACCTGCTTCTCTTCGTCAGGAACATTCAGCACGTTATCGCCGACTTTCAAGGTAACCTTGTCGCCGTCAATGCCTACAACCGCATCTATGAAGTTCATCTGAGGTGACCCGATGAATCCGGCAACAAAGAGGTTGCATGGCTTGTTGTACAGATGCTCCGGCGTATTGATCTGCTGTACGATACCGTCCTTCATAACGACGATTCTGGTACCCAGTGTCATAGCCTCTGTCTGGTCGTGGGTAACGTAGATGATCGTGGTTCCCAGTTTCTCATGGAGCTTTGAGATCTCGGTACGCATCTGGACTCTCAGTTTAGCGTCCAGATTCGAAAGAGGTTCGTCCATGAGGAATACCTTCGGGCTTCTGACGATGGCACGTCCCATTGCGACACGCTGTCTCTGTCCGCCGGAGAGTGCTTTCGGCTTTCTGTCCAGAAGCTTTTCCAGATCGAGGATCTTCGCGGCTTCACGCACCTTCGCGTCGATTTCGTCCTTTGGAACGTTTCTCAGCTTCAGCGCGAATGCCATGTTGTCATAAACTGTCATGTGCGGATAGAGGGCATAGCTCTGGAATACCATCGCGATGTCTCTGTCCTTTGGCTCGACGTCGTTCATCAGAACACCGTCGATTCTGAATTCACCTTCAGAGATGTCTTCCAGTCCGGCGATCATTCGCAGAGTCGTCGACTTTCCGCATCCTGAAGGTCCGACAAAGATAATAAATTCTTTGTCCTCAACTTCCAGATTGAAATCCGTTACAGCATGGTAGCCATTCGGATAGATCTTCTGGATTCCTTTTAATGATAAGCTTGCCATTATTTGTTCTCCTTTATCCGGTACTTCGCGATATCCATGACCGCGGTACCTTTCACAAAAAAGGTTATATCTTCTGCTCGTCTGTCAGTGTAGATCACAGCTGACATGACTTGCTCTCCATCATTGATGAATATTTCAGCGCTGAGTCTGTCCAACAGGATCCTTACATCCAGCCTGCCGCCGCGGTCTTTCACCACAGCCTGTGCTTTCGTAAGTTCCGTTTTCCCCGGTCCCGCATGGTTTCTGTCCAGCGTGACCACGGATTTGTCCGGTTCATAGGTGAACTCTGTGTAGTGCTCACCCCCCGCCGCAAACCGCATCCGGAAGAGTTCGTATCGGTCGTCCGGTTTGATCGAAATCTCCATGTCGACCGTTCTTCCCGAGATGCCGTCCAGCCTGGTTTCTTCTTCGCACGCTCCGAGTCTCACGTTCCGATAAACGATCTCGTCTTTCCGGTAATCGTTTAGCTCTCTGACGGGCTTTTGCAAAAGCTTCCCTTCCCGGATCATGAGCTCCCTTGGGGTGCTCATCTGTCCGTTGATCGGAAGATCGATTTCCCTGTACTCTGCCGTCTGCGGATTCTGCATCCATCCAATCAGGATGCGTCTTCCGTCGGCTGCGGAAACCGTCTGTCCTGCATAGAAGTCGAACCCCTGCTCTATGCTTTGCCACCAGTCCTCGCAGAAGCGTCCATGTTCGCTGTCGAACATGCCGATCCTGCAGATGTTGTCCACTTCTCCCATTGTCCCTGTCAGCAGTGCGTATTTGCCGTCCAGGGGGAAGAAGTCGGGGCATTCGCACATCCATCCGGGTTTGCCCTTGCAGTCAGCCAGCACGCTTTCAAACTTCCACTCCAGTCCGTCGTTGCTTCTGTAGAGCAGGACCTGCGCGCCGCTTGTCCGGTTGTGATTGGCGATGACTGCACGGTATGTCCCGTCTGCTTCACGCCAGAGTTTCGGATCTCTGAACTCATGGGGATTTCCGTCTTCCGGCAGCATTTCTGCTGTGATGACCGGATTGCCCTCATACTTTTCGTAGTTTACTCCGTCTCCGAACGCGATGCACTGAGTCTGCAGTTCCCTGCCCTGCGGATCCATCCGGCATCCCGTATACATGAGCATGTGCCTGCCGTCCGCGCAGGTCAGCGCCGTTCCCGAAAAACATCCGCCGATGTCATAGTCCCGGTCCGGCATCAGAGCATACGGGAGACGTTCCCACTTGATGAGGTCTTCGCTGACCGCGTGTCCCCATTGGATCGGTCCCCAGTTGGTTCCGTGAGGGTACGCCTGATAAAACAGATGGTATTTTCCGCCGTACCGGCTGAAGCCGTTCGGGTCGTTCATCCATCCTATCTCAGGCGTCAGATGAAACACTGGCCGTTCGTTTTTATTAAAATCACTCAGCTTCTGATTCTTCATTTGGTTCCATTGTTTTGAAAATCGGATCATATATCTTGACACACAGGTAACCCGGTATGGTCAGTCCGTACAGCAGCACCAGCAGGAATATCCCGTGCATGAGCCGCAGGAGAACTGCCCATGCGGCGCAGACCGCCAGCATGCCCAATGTCCTGGGGAAGTGCCCCAGCGCGAGGGTCGCCGCATTGACCAGAGTGCCGCGCACAGTATTCTCAAACCGCGAGAGCAGGGCGAAGGTGTAAATACCGACGCCGAACACGCAGATGCCGATCACTGTGATGATGATCATGAACATGGTGGATGATTTCGCATCTATGGAATGCAGCATCATCAGTTCCAGCCCTGCCACAACGAAGATTGCTGTAAACAGCAGTCCCAATCCGATTCCCTGCTTCAGGTTCCGCCGGAAGGATGTGATGAACATCTTCCAGACGTATGTCTCGTCCTTTCTCACAAGGTGGATCAGAACATTGTTCATGGCCGTGATCGAAGCTCCTGCCGTCACGATGGGGATCATTCCGGCGATTGTCATCAAGTTGAGCACCGCCATATCCACGAGACGTGAGAGGAACTTCATGATCGGGTTGTTTGCGTCAAAAAACCGATCCATTTCCCAATCCTATCCTTTGACTGCGCCTGCTGTAACACCTGCAACGATATGCTTTTGCAGGAAGAGATACAGTATCAGGATCGGCAGCATGGCCAGCAGCAGCGCCGCCATAACCAGTCCGATATCTGTGGAATAGGTTCCGTAGAACGCCTGCGTCGCAATCGGGATCGTGTAGATCTCTTTGTCTGTCAGTACAAGGCTCGGCAGGAGGTAGTCGTTCCAGAAGGCCATCGCGTCGATGATAGCCACTGTGGCGACTGTTGGTTTGAGCAGCGGGAAGACGATCTTCCAGAAGGTCTGCCATCTGCTGCAGCCGTCGATGAGGGCGGCTTCCTCCAGTTCTAACGGAATGTTGGAATGTATCGCGCCGTGGAACATAAATGTCGCCATCGACACGGAGAATCCCACATGCATGAAAATCAGGGTGATCCTGCTTCCCAGAATTCCGAAGATTCCGCCGTAAACGGATACGAGGGGAACCATCAGTACCTGGAACGGAATGACCATGGATGCGATCATCAGTGCGAAGAACAACGTACATGCTTTCCAGTTGTTACGAACAATGACGAAGGACGCCATCGCCGAAAACAGGATCGTCAGAATCGTTGCACTGAAGGTTATGATTGCGGAGTTCTTGAATACGTTCCAGAAATCCATCTTGGCCATCGCTTCCGGGAAGTTCTGCAGTGTGAATCCGTGTTCGCCGATCAGAGCGAGCGGATTCGATGTGATATCACCTTTTGTCTTGAAAACATTGATCAGGACAAGAAGGAAAGGTATGACGAACAGGATGAACACAATGATCAGCACAATGATCGTGATGACCTGGCGTCTCTTTTTCTGCTTAGCAGCTAATTCGTTCTGATTCATTACGCCTCAACCTCTCCTTTCTTACCAATATACACCTGAGCGATACCGATGATCGCGCAGACCAGGAACAGGATCAGCGCTTCCGCCTGGCCTGTGCCGAAGTCCTTATAGATAAACGCCTTGTTGTATACGTGCATTGCCGCGAGTATCGACGACATGAACGGTTCACCGTTTGTCAACGACAGGTTGACATCGTACACAACGAAGCATCTGGTGATGCTCAGGAAGATACAAGTTACAAACGATGTCCTCATCAGAGGAATCGTGACGTTGCGCATTGCCTGTGACGGCGTGCACCCGTCGATCATCGCCGCTTCCTTCAGGCTGTCGGAAACGCCCATGAAGCCTGCCACGTAGATCAGCATCATGTAGCCGGCGTATTGCCAGACAGATACCAGGATCAGGCAGAACATGGCGCCTCCCGTCGACGACAGAAGCGATGGGACCGTTCCGTCGGTAAACGCGGAGCCGATGGCAACAAAAGCACGGTTGAAGACGAACTTCCATACATAACCTAATACGATGCCGCCAATCAGGTTCGGAATGAAGAACCCTGCGCGGAAGAAGTTCTGTCCCTTGATGCCGCTGGTTACCAGATACGCCAGCGCAAAGGCAACAGCATTAACAAAGATTACTGCAAAAGCAGAATAAAAGATTGTCCTGCCCATGGATGCCCAGAAGTAGGCGTCCTTAAAAGCAGATACATAGTTCGCAAATCCTACGAATGGTTTTTCGGCTGATACGCCGTCCCAGCTTGTAAAGGTCAGATACAGACCGTAAAGGAACGGAATGATGATGACCATACAGAACAGGATCAGTGCAGGGCCGGCAAACATCAGGAATTGCTTTGATTTATACGACATTGTATTTCGTTCCATATTTTCCTCCTCCCTGCATTAATTCTCATGGGGTTCAAGCGTCTTGGTCTTCCAGTACGTCGTTACGTCCTTGGCGAAGCCTTTGCGGTCGCTCTTGCCTGCCAGATACTTCTGGAACTGTGCGCCCAGGATCGCGTAGTGATCGTCCGGCAGATAGTTGTAGTTCGGAACCAGAGCGCCTTTGTCCGCATAGTACTTGACGGATTTGCCCAGCGGGTCTGTGACTTCTCTCTTGATGTTGGAGAACGCCGGAACCAGTGCGCAGTCGTCTACTAGGAACTTCTGTCCGTCCTCATTGTAAACGAGCCAGTTCAGGAAATCTGTCGCCTGCTGACGCTGTTCATCTGATGTGTTGCTGGAAGAATCCAGGAAGATGAACTTGGAGCCGCCGCCGACCAGCATTTCGTTCATGCCGTCATCCAGATCCTGCGGTACCGGCATCAGTCCCATGTTCTCCGTGTAGTCAAATGCGCTGATGACCGACCAGTCCCAGTTGCCGCCGAACAGGAAGGCAATCTCGCCCTCTGCCAGCTTCTGCTCCGTAACTTCTCTCTCTGCTGAGATCGCACTGTCTTTGGAATAGCTATTGTTCTTCAGAACATCGAACGTATCCATCAGTGCATTGAACTTCTGGTCTTTGATCAGTTTCACTGATCCGTCCGAAAGCCCTCTGACGAATGCATCCGGATCATCTCTCTCCTCATATACCTGCGCCAGATAGTGTGCACCCAAAGACCAGTCTTCCTTCATGACTCCTGTCGGGGATTCCATGCCGCCCTTCTTCAGCTGTTCGATCAGCCCCTTGAAAGCCTTGCATGTCTTGTAGTCCTCCGGTTTGAACTCTTTGCCTGTAATCTTCTCGATGGCATCCTTGTTGTAGATGATGCCTCTCGCCTCGATACAGACCGGGAATCCATAGATCTTGTCCCCTATGCCGATAGCATACTGGGTGTCTTTGGCCCACTTCTGATCGCTCATGTCGACAGCGTGATCTTCCGCCAATGAATAAATATCCTTCGCATCGACCATGGACAGCGTGTACGGGTTGCCGGATGCATACCTCGTAGCCAGATGCGCAGATACCGTATCGGAAGAATAATACACTTCTACCGGCACGCCTGTTTCCTCTGTGTAGCGTTTCGCCATCTCCAGCATCTGATCCTGGATCTCCATCTTGGAGTTAAAGATCGTGATACCGTTGCTGTTGCCCGACGGTCCGTCTTCTGCAGTTTCACCGCATCCGGACATGAAGCACAGCGCCATGACGAAAACCGCCACCAGAGTGATCAGTTTCATACTATGTTTCAACGTGTCACCTCCCTCTTTACATTGTTTTTACATTAAAATATAGTTATACCATTGTATCATTGACCAAAGAATCAGTCAATTTATCTGAACTGATAGACAATAATAAAACATAGCGCCGAAACATATTTGGAAGCACTTACGGAAGCATGATATAATATGCTCCAAGGAGAATCGCTATGACTGACAATTTCGCAAGTATCCATCAGCTTCTGAGAGACAATCTGGAGCAATATGAACAATCACGGGAAGGTGTTCCTGCCGATCCGCATCAGCGGGTTCTGGCAGCACTGGAACACCCCTATATGACGATGCCCAACCGCGACGAGTTTCTGTCGGCGCTCCGCCGGGAACTGACTGCAGAAGAGTGCCGTGCGTGGTTTGCGTATCCCGACTTCAGCTACAGGGCTGCTCCACTGCGGCCGGAGGAAGCGGCAGGAAACGCCGACGCTGATCTGCGGGCGGATTTCGCTTCCTTATCAGACAGCCTCATCCGCAAAGGCTTCCTGACGCCAATGCCGAGACAGGACGGGAGCACAGGATATCTCAGAACTTATATTTTATATCTTTGCTACAACGCAGTCGAAGCAAACTCCGGTTCTCCTCTGGACAAAGCGCTGCAGGATTTCTGGCTTTATATCGCAGATGTGGACGGGTCAAGGCTCCGCACGATGGCCCCGGAACACCGGGTCCTCCCGAATCCCGTATCTCTTACCGGCAAGTATACCGACGGCAGGATCGCAATGAATGTCGACATTCCGGATACCAGGGAAGTGATTCCTACTGATTTGTGTGAGGAGATGCTGCGCCGCTGCAAGCATATCGCGGTCATCAACTGCGTATGCCGCCAGGCGATAGAAAACCGCGGCGATAGGGCCTGCGACTATCCGATCAAGGATGTTTGTTTCCTCTTCAACGAAGCCGCCTACGAAGCGATCCGCGGCGGCTGGGCAAAAGAACTGACATTAGACGAGGCAAGAAAAAAATTAGAAGAGCTGCGCGAACTGGGACTGGTGCAGGTCATCAGCAACCTCCAGCACCCGCTGTCTCTGTGCAACTGCTGCTCCTGCTGCTGTATTTGTCTGCGGACGCTGGCTCGAAATGAAGACACCATGGCAGTCGCGTCCCGGTTCAGCGTGCAGGTCGTTCTGCCTGAGCAGTGCATCGGCTGCGGCCGCTGTGCTGCAGTATGCCAAATGGACGCGATCAGTTTCTCTGACACCGGCGTCACCATCCGCTCTGATAAATGCATCGGCTGCGGACAATGTGTCAGCCGCTGCCCGAAGTCTGTCCTGAAGATGAAGGCACTGCCGAACGCCCAGGGCCCCGACAGATACTGCATCGACAGGATCTTCCTGTAGATTTTCCTCCTGCAGTTTTTCCTTCTGTAGATTTTCCTTTTGTAGATTTTCCTATAGAAGGGTTTCTATTTGTTTTGATGATAGGTTGCGATATACTCTGTCTTCTCCGGCACCGGGATTCCGGGATCACTGATCTCAAATTCTACGTCAAGCCCTGCTTCCTCTGTGCCAAGAGCGAAGTGGCATAAGGCGATCCCCATATCGATCTTCTGCATATTGCCGACAGATGAGCTTTCGAATCCCTTTCCTTTGGCCATATAGAAGTGGACATCGCTTTCTGTGACAACGACCCGCCAAGGCTGTTTGTTGACTGCCGACGGCGCCCATCGGACCATCTGCAGGGAAAGCAGAAGTTCTCCCGCCTCATCTTCTTTCATCGGCCGGTCGAAGTTATCTATATAGAACAGTTCTTCGAAGGCTTTTCTCCGGTCGGCGCCGACACCTTTTCGCATGACCGTTTCCTTGAGCGACATGCGTTTCGCTGCGTGTCCGATCGGGCTGACGCAGGGCATGACCTCATCTTCAGAAAGCTCCATCGCTTTTTCGAAGGCCTGACGGTCCATGGTGCCGCCGATCCAGGACGTACCGATCCCCACGGACCATGCGTCCAGAACAAACTGTTCCATCGCGTAGCCAAGCGCCTCTTCGAAGTGCGGCACCCGTTTCAGTTTGACTGCAACATACTCCTCTGTTCCGGCGATCACCGGAGATTTCAGTCCATGCTCCTTCGCGTTCAGAAAACGGTATTCCATCGGGATACCGAATGGATTGCCGCAGCTTCCGGCAAACGTCTTCAGTTGTTCCAGCACCGCGCTGCGGATTCCCTGCCCGTCAAACGTTCTCACGCTGCGGCGTTCGCGGACCAGTTTGCTGTATTGTTTCTCACTCATTTTCTTTTCCCTCACATTCTTGCCTGTAGTATATCTTCACGAACAAGGCGCGTCAATCGCGCATCGACTGTATTGCTTTACTGGCTATGGTATAATGCTATGTAATCATTTGAAATAACACTTGGAAGTTTCCATCAGCACAGAAAGACACGACTCTAGATGAATGACATGACGACCGGAAGTCCGGTCAGAATCATAATTAAATTTACCATACCGATCCTGCTGGGCAATCTGCTGCAGCTTGCTTATAGTGTGATCGACATGCGGCTTGTCGGCACGTTCCTCGGCGATCACGCCCTTGCTGCGGTCGGCGCGACCTCTGTGATGTATACTCTTTTCATAGGATTTTTCATGGGGATCGCCAACGGTTTCGCTGTGATGACCGCCCGGCATTTCGGCGGCAAAAACATGGAGAAGGTACATATCTCTTTTGTTTCGTCGATCGTGATGGGCGCTGGCCTTGCTGTGTCCATCAGCATCCTCTGCCTGCTGTTTCTGAGTCCGATCATGCGGCTGCTCAATGTGCCGGAAAGTATCTTCGCTGAGTCTGCCGGCTACATCCGCATCATCATCGCCGGGCTTCTGATCACAATGCTCTATGACATTCTGATCGCCTCGGCGCGGGCCATCGGAGACAGTGTGACGCCCCTGCTGACGCTCTTTCTTTCCGTCGGGCTCAACATCGCAGGCGACATACTGCTGCTGGGCGTCCTGCATACAGGCGTCTGGGGCGCAGCTCTTGCAACTGTTGCCGCGCAGCTGATCACCGCTGTCGTCTGTTGCGTTTATATTCTCCGGAGATACGATTTCTACCGTTACCGCAGCGGTGACCTGCAGCTGCTGGAACGACCGATGATGGTGACGATGATGAAAACGGGGCTTTCTATGGCGCTGATGAGCTGCCTGATCAGCATCGGCTCCTTCGTGCTGCAGACAGCCATCAACGGACTGGGGAATTCCTATATCGTTGCACAGAGCGCCGCCCGCCGTATCACAGAGATCCTGATGTCTGTCTTCGTCGCCATCGGCCATACTATGGCGACCTACTGCAGCCAGAACCTCGGCGCAGACCGCTGGGACCGCATCCACGAAGGGATGAAGGCCGGCTACTGGATCACTTGCCTGTGGTGCGTCTTGGTGCTTGTCATTGTATATACGCTGGCGCCAACACTGATCTGCATGATTACCGGCAGCAGCGACCTGGTCATGATACATGCCGCAACGCAGTACCTCCGCATCGACAGTATTCTGTATGTGCTGGTGGCTGTCATATTCGTACAGCGAAACTCCATGCAGGGGATCGGAGACACCGTGACGCCGCTCATCTCCAGCGGGATCGAGATGGCAGGCAAAATCATTCTGGCCTTTACGCTGGTCCCTGCCCTGGGATACTTCGGCGTTATTCTTGTAGAACCAATTGTGTGGATCGTTATGATCATTCCGCTTATTTTGAAGGTGAGAACATGGGAAAGATAATCTTTTTTGACGTAGACGGCACTCTGTACCGGCAAGACTGTCTCGTACCGGAAAGCACAGTGCGCGCTATCTATGAACTGGAAAAAAACGGCCATATGGCCATGGTATGTACCGGCAGAGGCGCCTGCACCCTTCCTGTCCCCGTGGAAGTGCTGCCTTTGCATGGCGGTGTCCGGGCATGCGGCACTTATGTTTCGCTTGAAGACTCCGTGCTGACGGACGCCGGCGTTGAGGGTCCGGATGTTTACAGGATCGTGGATATCCTGCGCAGCTTTGACTGTCCGTTCTTCGTGGAAAATTCCAATCACTTTTACACCGATCCGGAAGGGACGCCGGAGATGTTTCAGAACATCGTCCGCGGCATGAAGCAGCGCTACATCGGCAAATACCGGCCGCTCAGCGAGCTGCCGCCCAAAATTTCCAAGATGACCGGCTATCCTTCTGACAAGACGCGTCTCCCGGAGCTCATCGGGGCCCTTTCCCCATGGTTTGATGTGATCACGCACAAGGAATATGATTACATCGAGATCACGCTGAAAGGATACTCCAAAGGCACCGGTGTTGAGCGGATCATCCGTGAACTTGGAGCGAACGTAGAAGACACTTACGGATTTGGTGACAGCGGAAATGACATTACCATGCTCCAGGCTGTCGGCACCGGCATCGTCATGGGCGACGCGCCGCAATACCTGAAAGAAACCTATTTGACAACAGATTCGATCTATGCAGACGGCATAGAAAAAGCCCTGATCAGGCTGGGCCTGATCTGAGCTTTTCATTCATACTTCATTTTACTTTTGCTGCTGCGCATTCATACGGCGCGTAGCTGCCGCTCGCTGCCTGCCTGTTCAAGTTCGCAAGCACAGGGACTTCACATTCGAATGGCAGGTCTATGTTCTGCTCTGTTTCGAAGTTGCAGATCACGACCCATTTCGAATCTCCGAGGCTGCGCGTATAAATAAAGAAGTCATCCTCCGGCTTCGAAAGGACCGCAACATCACCGTACTGCAGCGCCTGATTGCTGTTTCTCAAGTGCAGCATATTCTGATAGAATCTGTAAACAGATTTTTCCGATGCCAGATCGTTTTCGACATTGATCTCCGCCGCCCGGCTGTGAGGAAGCAGCCACGGTGAGACATTCTCATCTGTGAAACCGCTGTTTCTGCTGCCGTCCCACGCCATGGGATGTCGGGCATTGTCACGGCTTCCGAAGTTGATCTTCTCGAGACATTCTTCTTCGCTCAAAGTCTTCTTATACTTTCGATAGAATCCCAGGCACTCCACATCATCAAAGTCATCGATGCTGTCATAATGCGCCGCCGGCATGCCGATCTCCTGCCCCTGGTAGATGAACGGCACGCCCTTCAGCAGGCAGACCATCGCCGCGATGTCTGTCGCCGACTCATATCTCAGCTCCTGATCGTTTCCGATACGCGAGATCATCTGCGGCTGGTCGTGATTCTCGATGAACAGACTGTGAAGCAGATCGTGCTTGCCTGTTTCAGTTTGCCAGTACACAAGATAGTCCCGAAGCGACTTCAGGCTGTCATCCTTCGGCGTGAATTTGTCAGCGCGGCCACACTCCATGTGATCAAAGATAAAGAGCGTGGACAGTTCGTTTCTTTCTGACGCGCAGTGCAGCACGATGTCTTCGATATCATTCGTGTGTCCTTCACCCACCGTGAACAGATGGGCAACTTTTTCCCGGCCGAACAGCGCCCGGATATAATCATGCAAATGCGGTCCGAGGTCGTTCTTTCCGTTCCTGAGGTTCTTCGAAATGCCGTCAATAACATCAATGCGGAAGCCGTCGCAGCCCTTGTCTGCCCAGAAGTCGACGATGCCCTGCATCTCCTTCACGACCGCGGGATTGTCCCAGTTGAGATCTGCTTGGCTGACTGCGAAGGAATGCAGATAATACTGACCGCGCACCGCATCATACTGCCACGCGCTCCCTCCGAAGTTAGACACCCAGTCATTTGGGATCTCGTCGAACCAGTAATAGTAATCACTGTACGGGTTGTCCTTGCCTTTGCGCGATTCCTGAAACCATTTGTGATCCGTGGAAGTGTGGTTCGGCACAAGATCAAGAATGAGTTTCATGCCGCGGCTGTGGAGACCTTCGATCAGCTCGTCCATGTCGGACATGGTCCCGAATTCATCCATGATATCGCAGTAGTCCGCAACGTCGTATCCGTTGTCGTCGTTGGGGCTTTTGAAGCAAGGGCAAAGCCACACGGCATTTGCCCCAAGTTCTTTGATATAATCCAGTTTGCTGATGACGCCCTGCAGATCTCCTATTCCGTCGCCATTGCTGTCCTTAAAGCTGCGCGGATAGATCTGATAGATCGTCCAGTCGGTGAATTCCCTGTATTGTTCACTTAACATTTGTTCTCTTCCGTTTCATTGATTACATCAACCTCTTCCGACGGAACAGCACGACTGCGATCGCTCCCAGCAGGGATGCTGTGAGCAGCGTCAGCCATAGGAGGATGTTTGCCGAATCGCCCGTGTTTGTGCCGTTTCCGCTCTTCGACGAATCTCCATTACCGGAGCCGTTTCCATCTTTCGAAGGATCATCCGAGTTCTCCTGCTTCCACTGGGCCACAAATGTGTGGTCTTCCGTCACCTTGTACTTGTCTCCGGCCTTGTATTTGGATCCCTTCCAGTACAGGAATTCGTAACCTTCTCTCGTCGGCTTCGGGAGCGTGAGAACTGTTTTCTCAACATATTGCTCTTTGACAACGCCGGTGTTTCCATCCAGCTCTCCGCCGTTCAGATCCAGGGTGATCCAATAGGTTTTCTTATCCGGATCAATGATAAACGTGCTGATGATGGTGCCGGTATAGTTGCCTTTGCCTTTGACAGTGACCGTGACCTTACCGTTTATAACCTCGCCATAGACGATTTCATAGTCGACGCCCTCGGTTAGCTTGACGCCTTCTTTTGGTACGACCTTCAGAGCCTTCTTCAGGTCTTCGATCGTCTTGAACTTGCCTTCTGCCGTGACGTCGGCAACATCTGAGATCTGCGCAGGATCTATGGTAAACGTGATGGTCTGATCATCTGTGGTGGTGGAACCGTCCTCGTCGTTTCCGATCTTCCACTCGTAGCCGTCCTTGATCTTCGCCGTGACGGTGTAAGTGCCGGCATTGGTGGCAATGGCATTACCTTCTTCATCGATGGTCACACCGCTTCCTTCCTCCGCCACTAGAGTGTAGAACGGGCTTCCTTCGACGCCGATCTGTGATTCACCGCTGTATGTGGCAGTACTGCCGGCAGGAACAGGAACTTCATCTGTCCACTCGTAGATATATGTGGAAATGATGCTGTCCTGATAGCCGTCTTTTGCCGTGTACGCTCTGAGCGTGATGCTTGTTTTCTCTGCGTCCGGATCGAAGTCGATGGAGACCGGGGCTCCTTCATATTTTGTTCTGGTATCTGAGGTCTTCGGATCTGATCCATCCAGCGTGTACCAAATCTCCCCTCCTTCCGTATCGGTGGTCAGAGTGGTTTCCTGATCCGTCAGGTAAGTCCCCGATGGAAGAGAAGCATCCGGCGACGCCGCATAAGGCGCCGGGTCTACCGTAAGTTTCATGGAAACATCCAGACTGTACTCGTAAGGGTTATCCATGTTGTCCGGCAGTATGACTGTTCCTGTCACCGTCCATATGATCTCACCAAGATCTCCTTCCGGCCTCTCGCTGGTCGGTTCATTCCAATCTACCTGGGCGTCCACCTCCATCCCGTCGCTTCTCAAAATTTTGACAGTATCCGGGATATAGCGCCCGATATCTGTGCCACGAGGAATGCCCGACACATCATCCGGACTCTTGGCGTTCGCAGCCAGATGGTATTTCGTTCCCGGGAAGGTATAACTGACCGCATTGGCTTCCGTGTCCAGGAAGGCCTCCTCGCCGTTCATCGTTGCAGTCGCGTTTTCCGCGTACAGGAAGAGGTCAGTCGGTATGTAGTAAACCTTACTTGGATCATTTTTATCTGTAACTTTGATCGTTCCCTCATGATCACCATCGGAATACGGCTTCAATGTCACCATCGCCGTGTATGGAACTTCGTAGTCAGCCTTGCCATTCTTTGGCGCCGGCGACCATGTGACTGCAGTGCATTCCTGCTCAACGATATATTCATTGCTGATTGTAACGATCATGGAATCGATCCCTGTCGCCATTTCCTGACCGGCCACCGGCGCGGGAACCTCAACAGCGATGCTGCATACAAGCGGCCTGTATTCCGCCTGTATGATCATTTCGTCACCGCTCGGATCTTGCGGTATGATCAGCTCTACGGTCCTGTCTTTGGACGTCGTTTTGTCAGGATCGATCCTTACGCCGCTGTCTATTTCTGTTTCATCTTTTTTATAGAACATATTCCATTGATAGAACATCTCGTCCGCAACAACCATCGGAGAGACGGTGACTTTTGTTCCCGGTTCGACGAAATAAGTGGTCACATCGCTCAGGTAGTTCTCAATGTTCTGGTCGTACGCCTTAATGGTCAGCTTGACCATTGACGGCGCTGGAGGCGTCGGACCTTCCCCGGTCTTATATATGATTCTCAGCAGGATGCTTCCGTCGGACGGATTTCTTTTCAGGTCGCCGCCTGACGCGTCCTCCGGTGGTGTGTATGTCACTTTGTTTGCAAAAGCAATCGGCACCGGTTCACTCGACCCTACAGGACACCTTTTTTCCTGCGGCATGGTGATCCATGCCGTATATGTAGTATCCGCCCGTGCAGGACCGGAGGTGACGATGTCTTTTCCGTTAATCGTGTAAGTCCATGTGATCGGGTAGACAAACTCTTTCCCTTCGATGGTGTTGTAGACGATCTTTGCGTCAGAAGCCAGATTTACACCCACTTCCGGGGCCGTGATAGCCGGTGTGATATGTGAAATCTTATTGTCGTAATTGGCAGTGAACGTCAGCGTATAGTCCTCGCTGAAACCGCCCGCCTCGTCCGGCGTCGGCATGATGAAGGCAGCATTTGCCTTCGTCTTGTACTGCGCGTAGTCCCCCGCGAAGATCGTATTTGTCACATCTTTGTCTTTATTGTCCAGAACTGTCCAGGAAGTGAACACCTTGCCCGAAGGGGCTCCTGCGGAAATACGCACTTCATCGCCTTCTTCATACTTGTAAGTGCGTGTTCTTTCCTCGGTCTGACCTTCGGTCTCTCCGTCGATTTCATCATTGATAATGACATCATGCTTTCCGTCAGTCAGGTTGATATAGTATATTTCTTCGTCGCTCTTCACGCCGTAGGACATGTCATAGGTAGTGATCTTGTAGGCCTTCTCGCCGGCAGCACCCAAGGTAAGATCAACGCCCCCGCGATAGATCTGATCCTGCTCCAGCATTTTGCTGCTCTCGCCGTCAGTGATGTCCTCCAGATCATAATAAACCGCCTCGCCGACGATATGCTTGTTCTCAAGTATGATTCTCCGGTCTCCGGTCAGTCTGTTTGCCGTTTTATCATCAGGAACCAGCTCTTTCTCAGTCGTGGCCGGTTCGGTTCCTCCGGAGCCGTTATCCTGCTCTGATTCTTCTATTACATAGGCCCCCGGTACATTTACGGTCGGAAATGGTATGATCTCGTATTCCGTAAGGTCTTTGCGATAATTATCACCTTTGCCATCTATGTACCAGTCATCATCCAACCTGACCCAGGCGATATTCGTCTCGGGATAGTGGTTGGCAAGGATATAGGAAGAGAATGTGGCAAACGTCGGGATATAGGTCATGCTATCCGTCATGCCTTTTGCCCATTTGCTTATGTCAGTATGTTTTCCAGGCTTATAATTGTAGTCATTGTCTATGAGGCGGAAAATGAAATTCGCCAGTGTCGGCCAGTTGTTTTCCAGTTTCGTCACTGCATCGGGATCCAGTTCATCCAGAGCACCGACCTCTTTCAGCTTATTCCAGAAGAACTTGGTGTAATCCTCTTTTCCCGTATCGCCCAGGTTATGCCAGTCTCCGATGACGTACAGGTAGACATCCAGCATGCAGGTGTCAAAGCTAATGAGGTCGATACGGGACGCAATGGCCGACGCGCGTTCCATGAAACTATCGGATTGCTCATCGCTCATGGTGAACACCATGGACATGGTATCCCGCATTGCGTCCTGGACGGTAGAATATGTCACGTCATTGATCTTTGTCTTGTCCTCTGCCCAGACCTTTCTGCTGCCCATGGCGATCGACCATTCCTTATCATCCTCGGGAAGCCCCTCCTGGGCGCCGCGGAAGAAATCTTCCAGGAAGTCCTCCACCCTGTTCCCGTCATAAACTCCGTTCTCATACATTTTCGGCGGGATGAACTTCATCGCCATGGGATGGAAATAGTCATCGAAGTAGAGATCGGAATCGATGGATGACAGGTGCTGCTGCATCTTGATGTTGTATGCGGAGGTCCTTCCATCTCTGAGATTGTCGTAATCCGTGGTCTTGGTTTTGACCACCTCATTATCCCGGTAGGTCGTCACCTGTGTGATCCCGCTGCTTCCCGCGTGCTTGACCTGCTTTGGCTCAGACATGACATTCCCTGCAGTTGTACCCGGGATATAGTGGTCCACGCCGTACCGCTTGAATCCCATCTGCCAGGGCGCGACAAGAGGTACTACGTCTGCAGTATTGACCATGTTATGGATACAGTAATATCTCGTTTTATCGTCTAGTTTCTCTGCTTTATCAGTACCGCCTTTTGCGGCCTCACAGGTGTAGCCGAAGACTGTGTTCGTCTTGCCTTCAGCGCCTGACCCGTCTGCATACTTCTCAACCAGCCTCTTGGAGGTGATGTTGGCCGTGGCTCCCGCACGGGAAAAGCCCGCTACCCAGAACGTGACGTTGCCTTCTTTGATTTCATCCTCAAGTCCGTATTTCTTGATATATTTATCGATCTCTTTTACGACCTGATCCGCAGCCGAAGAAAAACCCGCTGCTTCACCGTCTCTGCCTTCACTATCGGTGCCGGCGCCAAGAGTGCAGTTGCTGGCCCATTCCGATTCATAGCCGCCGCCTCGTACTGTGACCGGGATCAGGATCCTTCCGGTCTTCGTACCGTCTGCCTTGGCCAGATACTTGCTCCCTATGGTGCAGCCTACCGTGTCCGTGCCCGGTTTGCTGACCATGCTGTCGTTGACATAGATGTTCTGATCCGGACAGCCGATATCCGCCAGGAACTGTCTGGCTCCGGCGTGCTTGTTGTAGTAGGTGTTGCCTTTGGAATCCGGGTCTTCAAACTTTCTCAGGTAGGTCCCCGAAAAAGCCAGTACCCAGGAGGCTGTTGCAAGGTGATAATTGTATGCAGCGGGGTCTACCGTTTCATCGAAGAATGCATCTGTATAGTAGAAGATACCTGTCTTGTCTTCGGTCCCGCTGTCCGTTTTCTCATGGAGATAGAATCCCCTGATCAGATCATAGTCCGTTCCGTCGCTGCCGCCCGGTCCTACGGTACCGATCTTGCCGGCGATCACGGAACTTTCAGCTTTTTTCCCGGAAGCGTTATTGGCGTTACGGGCGCCTACGCCCTGGATCTTCGGAGGCACCGGCGCAGTCCCTTTCTTATAGTAGATCTTTCTCACGTTGATTGCAGGATCGAAGTCGAAGTAATACCCGCTGTTTCCGGCAGTCAGGTATTTGATGCAGTTCTTGGCCTTGGTGGTATCGTTCAA
The DNA here is from genome assembly GCA_045114655.1 of Candidatus Allocopromorpha sp. Lineage (GTDB taxonomy): Bacteria > Bacillota > Clostridia > Peptostreptococcales > Anaerovoracaceae > Lentihominibacter. Next base: position 37,219 of record JBGUKV010000146.1, read on the forward strand.
CGACCCCGGAGTGACCATAATGGAACTCTTGCCTTTGGTGTTGTAGTATGTGACACGTACATCGGCGCCCTTGACAAGATTGAATTTCACACGGTTATCCTCCGGATCATCGTCTGAAAGATACAAATCATGTCCGTTGTCTCTGATGATCGTCGTGCCTGAAACAGTAAGCTTGTCGATATTCTCCGCAACATAAACGCCGCCGCCGCTGAAGCTGGCGCCGTTTCCTGTGATCTCGCAGGAAGCGATGGCAGCCTCTTCGCCGTTGATGTAAATGGCACCGCCTTTATTCGCGTGGTTTTGATCCATTTTGAGTCCGGAGATATTCATCCCGGAATCATCGATCCAGATTGCCCCGCCGCGATTCGCCGCCTGGTTGCCGGTTATGGCAGAATCCTTGTCCCCGCTGAGGGAGCCATTGGCGTAATTGTAAGCGAACGCACCGCCGTCATCTCCGCAGAAGTTGTTGGTGATCTTGGAGTTCTTCAGGTAGATAATGTTCCTCGGTCCGTCTGAATAAATAGCGCCGCCGTCGTTATATGCGTAGCAGCCGGTAATAATTGAGTTGTTCAGAGAGACCGTGCAGCTTCCTTCCCCGCCTGCGTCAGCCTCGAAATAGATCGCGCCGCCGTAGCCATCCGTACCGGCTCTCTGTTCAGCTCTGCAGCCCGCGATGGTTACGTCGTTCAGGGTCAGTGTGCAATGGGAACACATGTGGAAACACCCTGCGCCGTTGGTGCTGGATCCTCCCGAAAGTGTGCCTCCCTTGGTCTCGATTGTTTTAGTGGCGTATTTATCTCTGCTGGTGGAATTGTGTACATAAACCGTATGGCTCGTTTCCTGCGTCCCGCCGTTGACCGTCATTCTGGCCCCATACCTGAGGGCAAACAGCTCGCCATTGGTCTCATAATCGTCGTCCTGGGTCAACCGCCTGTTGAACATATGACCGTTCATGTTCAGGGTAAGGTTGCAGTTCCTCGGAACGATGATTCGTTCTTTGACCTTTCCGTCAGAGGCATAGTCCCAGTCCTTGAGCATCTCGACGGTAGCAGTCTTCCCACCCAGATCGTCGATATCATCTGCAAGGCTTCCGAAGTTATAGTATGGTTCATTGCCTATCTTCGCAATCGGCTCCACTGCGGATACCTCAAAAGCCATCTGTGGCATACATGTAAATACCATGCTCACGATCATAGGTATGATCAGCATTTTCTTTGCAGTTTTTCGCCAAAACAGTTTCATGTTTCCACCCCGTCTCTCAGGTCTTCGATTCCTTTCTTATTTGATTCTCACCTTGAATGTCACTGCCTTCGTTGCTTTCTTGTGGGTTGTGTTGCCTTTGGCGGTGACTTTGACCTTTACTTTGTAGGTGCCTTTCTTCAGGCCCTCCTTCACCGTGACCTTGCAGGTCTTCTTATTGATGGTGATCTTCTTGTTTCCGGATGCTTTTGCATAGGTTTTAGTGCCTTGGCCTGTATTTCTTGCCGGCGGCGTGCCTTCATTATTCCCGTCCTGATCATCCTGCACGGTTTGTTGGGTATCCGCCGGGTCCTGAGTATCCCCGTCTACTGCAAAGGCAGGAAGCGGGAACATGGTCACCGTGAGCGCCACAGCAAGTACTGCAACTAATATTCTATGAAGTCCTGTTTTCATCTCATTGTCTCCCTACTAATACGAGGATGAACCTGTTATATGCATTATATGCGATATGCTGCGTCCATACAAGATTCCGACAGGACATCGAGCAGGATTTCCTGGACATGATCCCGAGCCCTCCTCAGATTCTGGACCAGCAAAATGAAAAGTCGCTTCTGGCTGCGACCGCGGATTATTTTGATTTTGTAAAGAAGAACAAAAAAACGGTCCAGATACTTTTCAATTCATCTTCCGGCAGCAATTTTGCCACGCAGATGGTGGACCGCCTCTGTCATGGATACATCCCTGTCGGAGAGAATCCGGATGAACTGACCGCCCGATTCACACAGCTGTATATCGCCAACGGGACAGTCGGAATGCTGCGTGAATGGGTCAATGAAGATTTCCCTTTGAGCGGTCAGGAAATCGCGGAGATAATGTACACTTTCTCCAGAAGAATATCACAGTAGTGACCTACTCCCGCCGCTTAGCCTGTCGGCTTGAAGCGGGGGCTTCTCGTTCAAGGCAGGCATCCCTGCCAGTATCAGCGAGCTA
>JBGUKV010000147.1:0-3425 GCA_045114655.1 Candidatus Allocopromorpha sp.
AAAGTGTCGCCCGCCTTGAAACACGGGCACGGACCTGACTTTGGGTCCGCCAGATACATTTCCTGCAGATCCGGAAACACCTTTGTCTCCAATACTGTAATTTTGCATTCGTGTCTCATCAGGTTCTCTCTTTCTCGATCCATTCCATCAGGAAGTCCACGATCCTTCTCTGCTGGTCTTCTGTCAGTTCTACGCCCTGCGGCACGTGATACCATTTCTCCAGGCAACCTCTGCAGCAGCAGGCGCATGCATGCTGGGCGATGAACACGGGATGTCCCCGCATAGGCGTCTGTTTGCCGTCGTTTTTCGGAAAGGCTGGCGCCAGCTTTTGTGAAATGAAATCTTCCGCATGCGACCGGATCACGTCCATGCCCTTCTCATTGATGTACTGCAGTTCCTTCTCGCCCAGATGGAAGCGCATCCGGAACTTCGATCTGGCCAGCTTCTCAAATGCCTGTTCTTTCGTCTGCATGATTCCTTTTGTATCCCTTCAGAAGTAATCCCGCAAAGGCTGCGCATACTGTTCCTCCGGCGCACATCCCGGCAGCGATTCTTTTATCGGAGCATTCCGTTGCTCCCACTCCTGCCACAGCCGCTCCGGCCATGCCGCCAAGGGTCAATGCTCCAAATCCTCTGAGCAGCCTTCTCCTCGGCAATGTCCGATCCAGCCCCTTGGTCCTCTCGTCGATCAGCTCCGCAATACCAGTTGCCATCAGGGCTGCCGGTGCTGCGGTGATCGCCGCATACTTAAGATCTCCCCGATAGACACTCATGCCAAGTCCTGTGAAATAGGCGATCCAGCCAAGGTTGCCCGGGATATCGTAGGCGATCCATCTGGCATCACTGATCTGCGTCTGGTAACAGACAGAGAACCGTCCCCTGTCTCTTTTCTCCGCACAAAGGCTGTCTTCACCCGATTGTCCTTCCTTGTTGAACGTTTCACCCTTCCGGATCACCGCTACCGCACAGGGCACTCTGCCTTCAATCATGATGTACTTCACATCCGTATAGCCTGCCGCAGCGAAGAACTCCTGATATGATTCATAAGTAAACTGCCGCTTGAAATCCGCACCTGCTTTGCCGACGGCCCCGGCGAACCCGCTTGTCCTGCCTTTGCTGTTTCGGTTCATATAGGTTGGGATAATGATCTCGCCTCCGACTCTGCAGGCGCGATCCAGTTCTGACAGGGCCCGGTAAGGTTCGTCCAGCAAATGGATCACGTTACCGGCGATGACTTTGTCGAAGCATTCATCCGCAGCATCGATGTTCAGGATGTTTCCTTCCCGGAAATTGATATTGTGATAGGCCCTGCAGTTCTTCTTCGCCTTCCTGAGCATTGCAGAAGAGTAATCCTCTGCCCTCAGCGTCCGACATCTTTCTGCGATGACCTTTGTCAGCAGGCCGGTCCCGCAGGCACACTCCAGCACATCGTCGTCTCCGTCTATCTCATCAGCTACGACCGCGCAGAGCTTCCGATGCGTCTTCGCATTGATTATGTCGGCGAATATGTCGTATACGAATGCAACTCTGTCCCAGAACATTTTCAAAGCATCTCCCTGCGTCTTCTATAACAGACTCTCCCCTTCACCCATCATGGCAATGTCGACAGCCGTCGCATTCTCCAGATGGAACATCATCATCTTCTTGCCGGTCTTCTCATTATAGATGTCCTTCAAATCCGGCATGGCATCCATCGCTGCATTGGCGTATTTGGGATCCGTCTCGAACACAACCCTGCCGGTGTAACGCAGCCAGTGTCCATCCGGCTTGCAGGCCACGATCTCGACCTTGGGATTTGCCACCATCTGCTTATACACATCCTTGAAGTCGCCTACGCCGAACAGGACCTTGCCATCCATCTCCATGTGGGCTCCAAGCGGTCTTACCTTCGGCTGATCACCGTCTGCCGTTGCCAGAAAGAATACCCCTGTTTCGCTTAGAAAATCATTTACTCTGCTCATTTTTGTCCTCCTCCAATATTTTTACTATGATGATCTCTGTCACCACTGCCATACTGATCCCGATCACGGCGGACAAAGCACAGAATGCCGTGTACTGGATCCCGCCGGCGGCGAAGATGGTCGCTACACCTGCAAAGACTGCCGGCACCTTGTTCAGCACTGTGCCGTGCAGAAACTTCACATGGATGAAGATCAGCAGGAAGGTCAGCACCAGCTCGGATATCGCCATGGCTGCTATATGAGGCATATGCGCCAGCGTCTCCAGAAGACCCGGACAGAACACGTAGCCGATCGACCAAACATAGCCCGCCAGCAGACTGCACACGTAGTTCAGGTACTCCTGCTTTTTCACGCCGAAGGCCATGGTCAGGAAGAATCCGATGTATACGCACCACAGAAACCCGTCGAAGGCCGGGATCCACAGAAAGAGCACTGTGATCACCGCGAAGGCGATGCCTCTTACCAAGGCTGTGATAAATGCCTTATCTCTCATCATTTCACCGATTTAAAAGGCTCAGCACCCTATCGATCATTTCATCACTGAAGCCTTTAAGGTCTTTGGAACCGATGACTCCATCTTTGACCATTCTTGCCAGATCAAAATCCATATCCTGCTTCTCGAGTCTTAGCTGCACGCCTGGCGTTCTTTTATCATCCTTGATGCGTTTTTCAAGGCCCCAGAATTTCGTGGATGCCGGCTCACCACTCTCAAGATATGCTACATACTCCTTCAGGAGACGCTCCATATACTTTTCCTGCCACTCCGGCACACGCTCCATAAACAGTTTCCAGTCTTTTTTCTTGATTTCCATACCCTTATACCGTTTCTGCCCACTTCTCCAAGTTCTCAAAGCTTGCCGCCAGGATCTTATCCGCCCATGCTTTCAGGCTGTCTTCATCCAAAGGCAGGTTGACCTGTGCATCTACGATCTCTGCGCCCTCCACATAGGGCTGCAGTTTGGCCGCGGTCTTGCCGATCCCGCTGCCACCGGATGTGGCGAAGATTCCGATCTTCTTGCCTTTCCAGTCATAGCCTTTAGCAAAGGTGTTTATGACATTGGGAGCACCGCCGTACCAGATGGGGAATCCCAGGAGCACGACATCATACTGATTGAAGTCCTCTATGCTCCCTGCTACCGGCACATTCTTCTTACCCAGCTTTTCCTTGTTGCATCTAGCCAGCGGATTCTTCCAGTTGACGTCCGCTTCCGAGTATGGTTTCTCCGGCACGATCTCGAACAGATCTGCGCCGGTCGCCTGTGCCAGTGCTCTGGCTGCCTCCGCCGTGATCCCTGATGCACTGAAATATGTTACTAAGGGTTTCATTGTTTACGTTTATCCTTTCTCACCACTCTCGCAGGATGATTTCCGTGATCCCGGGATTGTTCCCGCCTTCCATCCGAAGCACCCTATCAGATGTATGGAAGTAATCAAACTCCTCATAGAGCGCCCGCTGCAGTGCAT
>JBGUKV010000148.1:0-3005 GCA_045114655.1 Candidatus Allocopromorpha sp.
TCATGAGCCGATCATTCTCACGCTTCCCGAGACGGACAGGTTCATGGAAATGCAGGTTATGGATGCCTGGTCCAATACAACGTCCGCTCTTGACAAACCAGGCGTTTACGCGTTTGTGAAAAAGGGCGATGCGACCGAACTGCCTGCAGATGTCACAAAGGTGGAACTGCCTACAAGTATTTCGTGGGTGCTCGGAAGAGTGATCCTTAACGGCAACGATGATCTGCCGAATGTGATCAAAATTCAGGACGGCATGGATCTCTGCCCGCTGAGCGTTTACAATTCCGGTGAAGAACATAACAACGCTGTGCTTGCCGACGAAGCCGTCAATAACGACATTGTTCCCGTACGGGCGGCAGCAACTTTGAGTGCGGAGGAATTCTTCGGGCTCGCGAATAAACTGATGGCAGACAATCCGCCGGCAGATGCAGACAAGCCGGAGACCGACAGGATTGCAGCGCTGGGCGTCGGCGCGGGACTGGAATTCGCCCCTGCAGTGCTTCAGGATGAGAGCGGAGACGGCTGGAAGGCCATGCAGCAGAAGTTCTACAACGATATTGCGGAAGAGGCCCTGTCCTTCTCAAGAAAACTCGGAATCTGGAATTATTTCGGCGAGCCGATAGGCGATTTCGGAACGGAATACAAATACCGGGCGGCTGTAGCGGTATCAGGCTTCGGAGCGAATACTACCGATGTCGCGATCTACCCGAGATGCGTAGCTGACAAAAACGGCGATGCATTTGATGGAAATCAGGAGTATATCCTCCATTTCGATACACTCCCGCCGGTGCTGGAGAAGGGCTTCTGGTCGATCACAGTTTACGGCAACGACGACTTCCTGATCGCGAACCCGCTGAACAGATACTGCGTAAACGACCGTTCAGATTTCAAGTTGAATGACGACGGCTCCCTCGACATCCTGCTCACAGCGAATACCGATACCGAATCTGATCTGTATGTGCTGCCGACAGCGCCCGAAGGATTCCATCTGATTATGCGGATCTATCTGCCGGATGCAGCAGTATTTGAAAACTGGACAGCGCCTGTGATTGCAAGAAAGGAATGATGAGAACCATGAAAAAGATACTCAGTTTTGTGCTTGCTGCCGTTTGCCTGCTGTCTCTCTGCGGATGCACAGCGTGGGCAGAGGAAGAACCTGCTGCATTGGAACAGCTGCAATCTGAGAAAGATGAAACGGAATTGTGGGCACTTGCGGAAGAGGCATACATCTTTTCCTATCCGCTGGTGCTGATGGAAATGACCGCAAGGACACTGCCGGCCAATACGCTCGTACATGCCCGCACCCTTGCCACTGCAGAGTACAAATCCGTGGTAACCATGAATGTGGATACGTGCTACACGCAGATCATGCTGAATATTGATCATGAGCCGATCATTCTCACGCTTCCCGAGACGGACAGGTTCATGGAAATGCAGGTCATGGATGCCTGGTCCAATACAGCGGCCGTCCTTGACAAGCCGGGCGTGTACGCGTTTATAAAAAAGGGTGATACAACCGAGCTGCCTGCAAATGTCACAAAGGTGGAACTGCCTACACGTATTTCGTGGGTGCTCGGAAGAGTGATCGTGAACGGCGATGACGATCTGCCGAATGTTGTGGAGGTACAGGACGGGATGGACCTGTGCCCGCTGAGCGTCTACAATTCCGGTGAAGAGCATAACAACGCTGTGCTTGCCGACGAAGGCATCAATAAGGACATCGTTCCTGTAAAGGCCGTGGCAGCCATGAACGCGGAGGAATTCTTCGGGCTCGCGAATGAACTGATGGCAGATAATCCTCCTGCGGATGCCGACAAGCCCGAGACCGAAAGGATTGCAGCCCTGGGAGTCGGCGCGGGACTGGAATTCGACCCTGCAGTGCTGAAGGATGAGAGCGGAGACGGCTGGAAAGCAATGCTGCAGAAGTTCTACACCGATATTGCGAAAGACGCCGCGGCTTACCTGAAAAACCTGGGCATCTGGAGCTATTTTGGCGAACCGGTAGGCGATTTTGGAACGGAATACACATACCGGGCGGCTGTAGCCGTATCAGCCTTCGGAGCAAACACCATCGACGTCGCGATCTACCCGAAGTGTGCAGCGGATGAAAACGGCGATCCGTTTGACGGCACACAGGATTATATTCTGCATTTCGATACACTCCCGCCGGTGCTGGAGAAGGGTTTCTGGTCGATCACAGCTTATGACAACGACGACTTCCTGATTGCGAATCCGTTGAACAGATACTGCGTAAATGACCGTTCGGATTTCAAGCTGAATGACGACGGCTCACTCGACATCCTGCTTACTGCGAATACCGATACCGAATCTGATCTGTATGTGCTGCCGACAGATCCCAAAGGATTCCATTTGTTTATGCGGATCTATCTGCCGGATACAGCAGCGCTTGAAAACTGGACAGCGCCTGTTATCATCAAACGCTGAGGAGCATTTTGGAACGGAGGGACGCCCCTTTTTTGAAACGGGACGCCCCTCTGTTCCATCGCCGATGAATAAACAGGAAGAAAAACCATGAAAAGGCTATTCCGGGAACACCTCATTGAAAAAAATCAAACTTAAAACATAATCAATACCATCAAAAAATTACTTAAAGAGGGAGGATTTCAACATGTACAATATCGCAGCCGTAGAATTCGCTAACGAGAGCGCTGCCCGCCTGGCCCTGAAGGGCTTGTCCGAGACCCCCAAAATCAACGGAACCACCATTTATCAGATTGCGCTGGTGAAACGCCAGAATGGCGAACTCAAGCTTTGCGACAACTTCACGTCCGATTATCTCACCGACAGCGATACCGTTAAGGGCGGCCTGATCGGCGGCCTGATCGGTCTGCTGCGCGGCGGCATCGGCATGATGCTGGGCGGTGTTACAGGCGCCCTGCTGGGTGATGCCAAAGACACTGACAATAAGCATTTAAGCCAGGAACTGATCGCTCAGGTGGCTGAGAGAATGGAAGAGGGCGACATGGGTCTGCTCATGACGGTGA
>JBGUKV010000149.1:0-12828 GCA_045114655.1 Candidatus Allocopromorpha sp.
ATTGGCGGACACTCTCTGGGCGGCGCTATGGCAGCCAAATATGCTGCGATCTCCGATTTCGACGGTCTGTTTCTGCTCGCCGCGTACACAACGACAGACATGTCCGACAAAGACATCCCTGTGGTATCTGTCTACGGTGACGCGGACGGTGTGCTCAACATGGATGACTACGCTGCAAACAAAAGCAACCTCCCTGCTGACACAGTCGAGTGCGTCATCAAGGGAGGCAACCATTCTCAGTTCGGTTCCTACGGTCTGCAGGAAGGCGACGGCGAAGCCGGCATCTCCGCCGAACAGCAACGGGCACAGACCGTACGACTTGTGTTAGATACCATCGACGCCGACAAGTGATGCCGGCGTCTTTTTTATTTAACATAACTGGTTACTCCTCAGTGTGTTCTCTGAAAATGTGTCAAAAAGAACCGTCCCTTTTGACACATTTATGATAGAATAAAGTAGCAATTCAGTAAAGCGTGAAACTTTGTACATATGAAAGGAGACTGTATTATGGCAAATACGAAACTCTGGGATATCGTGAATGAACTTAAGGGACCCGGCTACAAGTGGGTCAATCTGACGCACGAGCTGAGCCCGCAGACACCGCACTGGTTCGGATTTAGTCCTCTTGAAGGCGAGCTTCTGTTCGATTATCTGGAAGGCACGCCGGACGATAAAATGGCGCCGATGCGCTGCCACCAGTGGAGCGTCGCCAGCCAGTACGGCACGCATGCGGATGTACCGAGTCACTTCCATGCGGACGGCCGCGACATGAGCCAGATTACGGAGAAGGAACTTGTGTATCCGATGGTCGTCATCGACAAATCCAAGGAATGCGCCGAGAACCCCGACTTCGTCCTGAGCATCGACGACATTAAAGCATGGGAAGAAGAATACGGCAGGATCCCCGAAGGCTCCTTCGTGGCGTTCCGTTCAGACTGGTACAAGAAGGACGATCTGGAAAACAAGGACGCGGACGGCCAGCCCCACTATCCGGGATGGGCAACCGAAACCATCAAGTGGCTCGTTGAAGAACGCAACATCGGATCCATCGGACACGAGCCTGCCGACACAGACCCTGCCATCGTTACGACGAAGGAAGACGCTTATCCGTATCCGGCGGAGCAGTATATTCTGGCAGTCGACAGGATCCAGATCGAGGTCATGAGAAATCTGGACCAGCTGCCGCCGACGGGCGCGGTCATCTTCATCGCTTTCCCGAAGCTGAAGGACGGCACCGGATTCCCGACAAGAGTTTACGCGATCTGCCCGGCAGAGTAATGACTGTTGTGACAGAATACTATGGAGGTACATTATGGCATTGGAATTTGACGAACAATTATCGCGCCTGCAAAAGCCTGTCCGGGAGGATATGACCGACGAGGAGTACGCAGTCTTTGATAAGAATGTGGAAGTGATGATGGAGAACTGGGGGTTCATCAACAACCTGTTCAAGGTCCTCCCCCTCAACGCCAAGGAATACATCGGCTTCCTCAATTTCAAAGGCTCCCTGTACAATGACAGCTGCTTCCTGACGGATGCACAGAAGGAAATGATCGGCGTCGTCGTTTCTTCCTACAACTGCTGCACCTACTGCCTGCAGACGCATGGCGACAACCTGCGCGGCATGTGGAAGAACGCTTCCCTCGTCGACAAGCTTTCCGGAAACTTCCGCGCATGCAAGGACGAACTGTCCCGCGTCGACTACGCGCTGTGCGAATACGCCTGGTTCGTGACTGCACACCCGCGCGACATTGACGATGAGCAGATCGAAAAGCTCCGTGATGTCGGTCTCGACGATCACCAGATCCTCGAAGCCGCTTTCGTCGCCGGCTTCTTCAACTACACCAACCGCTGGGTCAGCACTATCGGCCCTGTCGTCAACCCCGGACACTTCAAGCACAACCGGGACTTTGACAAGTAACCAATCGCGGTGCCAGATGGGCGGCAGCAGCGGCACCTTCGCCGCTGCTGTTACCGTCCAAGCGGGATTTCCACGACCTCGGCCATCTTGACGAGGGTGTGCTGGATCTGCGCCGAGATCTCCTCCACCATCCGCTGGCTGATCTCATCGTTCTTCTCCTGCTCGAGACTCTTGTAGAAGGCCTCCTTGACATCAGCGCTGATATTGTCCATGCGGGAGCTGAAGGCGCTCTTCGGAACGAGGCGGCGCATCGGCTTAGGGATGTCCGCCGTCAGCATCATCTCCTGCATCTTGTCTTTGCCCAGGAAGAGGATCACGATCGAGGTGATGATACCGACCATGATGCCGCTCGGGTCTGCGAAGAACGGAATGAATCCCAGGGTGGACATCAGGATGGCAAGGAGCGCTGTCACGATGGAGTCGATCAGGATCGTCATCTCATTGATCGCGAACATCTCCTTCGCGTTCACCTTGATATCGATATCGGAAACGGACAGGTAGGACTTGAGGCTCAGAGCCGTGTACGGCACGCGGTGCCTGATGCAGATCGGCACGGTGTGCTCCTCCAGTTCCTCAATGACCGGTCGCAGCCATGAGGTGATCGGACCTGCCAGCAGTTCTCTGGTCGCGTCTTCACTCAGGAACGCAGCGATATCCTGCTGCAGGATCACATCCGTGTCAGACAGCTTGCTGATCTCACCGGACCGCCATTTTTCGAAAATCGGCAGCGCCACCTTCTTGACGATCGGATCCACAAGGGTGTCGACTGCGTCTTTGTAGAGTTTTGTAATGTGTTTGCCGACGATATCTTCAATAGTATTGGAATGCACCAGTTTATCCAGATCTTCCTTGAATTCCCGCAAGTCTTCGTCGATGCGGCCGCAGTAAGCCAGTCCTCTCGCCACGGAGAACTCCGGATCTGTTGCGGATATGATAACAGAGTCCGTGAACACTTCGCTGCACCACTTGCGGACGGCGGGCATCTTGCTGACGCCGCCGGTGAGGAAAATCAGTTCCGGCTGTTTCCCGGTGATGCTGTCCTTCACATCTTTAAGAGATTCTGTGAACACTTCGCGGAAAGAACGATTGTCCAGTTTTTTGATTTTCTTATTAACCAACTTGTCCGCGATGTTTTTGTCGATCTTCAGAGTCAGCTTGAGCGGCAGATTGTAGTGGAGCATGATGCTCTCCACACACTTGTTCCTGCTCCAGTAATCTTCGTCTGAGAAATATTTTTCTTTCAGTCTTCTGGCCGCAAACTCAGCGTACGTGCGCCACGGTTCGCTCTCCTCCAGATCCGCCTGGATCTTCTTCTTGAACAGACCGGCGTCCGCTACCGACTCTTCCAGCAGTATCTCATCCATCAGGCCGCCGCCCAGCATCACTTCACCGGCCGTCCGCATCTCGACTTCCTTGCCTCCCATGATATATGCAAAGTCCGTCGTCGACGAACCAATATCCACAACGAGGACAGGCTTGGACAGGATGTCCACACCGATCTGCAGATGCTTGGACTGGCAGGCGCTGACCATAGCGGCCCTGGATTCAGAAATGATCCGCACGGGCGGATATCCCGCGCTCTCGAAAATCTCCCGGTAGTGTTCCCGGGCGTTCCGATCCCAGCCTGCGGGGCATCCCACATAGACGCTGGTCTCCTCGTTCTGAATGATGTCGCCGCTCCCGTAGAGCTGTCCCAAGACGCCCGCCGCGAAGCTTTTGACATCGCCCGCGCTGCCGCCGTCTGTCAGGAACCGGCTCTTGAAACGGATCCTGCGCTTGGCAACATTGTCAGCGTAGCAGGCCTTCTCCCCGATGATGATCTCGCCGGAATTCGTCTGCGCGTAGGCGGTGATGAAACTCTTCTCCCCCGCCACCGGTATCATCTCAGGAATGACCTGGTCCTCCTTATATAATCTGGCGATGGCGCTTTCTGCATCGCCCAAGTCAAATCCAAAAAATCGATCCATTGGTTCTTGCTCCTTCTTGACTGATTAATGTCCTGAACCCGTTGACGCCATGCCCTTCCGCAGCAGTTTCCCATCTGCGACCAGCGCAGGCCGGATGGTGCCGGCACGCTGGGATGGCATCATATCGAAGAACTGTGCTGTTTCCGCACTGTAATCCACCGCTTCGATCTGCTGCTTGTGGAGATAGTATTTGATATTCTCGATCTTCTCGAGGGCGTACTCGGGGTCTTTGCTGTAGGATGCCGTCAGAAGATCTGAGAAAATGTCCAGTTCAGAATCGGACACAACGTGGCCGTCGATCTTTCCCGCTTCTTCGCGCTTCTCCCAGCGCTGCACGGACTGGATCTCTTCCAGATTCTGATCCACCGCCAGCAAGGCGTTGCGGAAACTGATGTAGACCTTGTTCGGATCTATATTTGTCTCGACCCGCTGTCCTGCTTTTGTCTTTTTAGGGGCTGAGCGTCTGGGCAGAAGTCCTGCTATAAAGGCAGCCGCCAGTCCGCCGAGCAGCATCGGTCCTTGTTTCACATAATCGACTTTCTCTATGCCTCCCAGATCCATCACAAGAGGCAAAAGCCCTACGCCGCAGAGAACGATAGCGACGATCAGAAGAATGATCACAAGGGGCCACATTCTGGTTTTGCGTTCTTCGACCACGCTGCCGGTCTCCCAGACCTTCGTCTCACCGACTGAGTCGACTAGCGGCAGGGATAATCTGACCGCCTGCATCATATACGCCGCCGCGTCCCTCTCCCGTTCGCTGTCCGCCTGCTCATTGTACGTCATGAGCAGCTTGTCCAGTTCATTTTCCAGCACACGGATCGCTCTGTCCGGTTCCTTTGCCGCAGCCAGCTCCGTGAGCAGATTCTCTTTATCTTTTTCTAACAGTTCTACTAATTTCATAGCACTATACTCTCAATCATCCTGTGATAATTCATACATATATATGATATTCTTTTGGCGCCGCATTGTCTACATCGGCATTCCTGATTTTTTATCATACCGATCAGGAAAACAGTTTACCGTTCATTCTGTTTGTACTTTTCTTCCTGTTCGTGCTTTCTAAAAGGCCGCAAAACCCAGCACGCGGCAAAGGCTGCGCGCATGAAAGGGTTATCCCCTCCGTCGTGCATGTCGATCGGGCTCGCATGTTCCTTGAAGAATGAGAACTTTCCGGTTCTATCGCAGAAATAATGCACCACCGCGTGGGAATACAGTTCCCGCGCGATTTGTTTCTCATTCATTCCACGCAAAGTTCCTTCGTGCAAAAGCTCCCGCGCCTCTTTCAAGCACTCCTGTTTATCCAGAAACTCCCGGCGAACGGGAATCGATACCTTTTTTTCCATTCGGTTTTCGTAATCCATCAGAATATCCAACCGGTCTCGAAGCCTTCGCGTACAGCGGTTGCGATACGGCCGCCTTTGCGGGCGTCACCTGCAACAAGGACTTTATCGAAAGCAGCACGGAACGCCTCCACCACGTCAGCGCGCGGTTTGATGCCCGCCGCCATAATGACAGTATCGGCTTCGATGTCGAACTGCTTGTCCGTCGCGAGTTCCTTCACAGTCACGGACCCGTCCTGAATCGATACAAGCGCATGACCCGGATAGAGGTTTGGATCATACGGCTTGATCCGGCTCATCTCATCGTTCAGGATCGCGCCGAATATCCCCGGCCCGATCTGCGGGAGCATCTCCACGATGGAGACATCAGAAACAGTGCTCCCATCTGCCAGGAGCATTTCCGCAGTCTCCAGTCCAGTCAGACCGGAACCGATGATGACGACCTTGCCGGCAGCTTTCGCCTTTCCGGTAATCACGTCTTCTGCCGTGACTACATTGGGAGCATCCGCGCCGGGTACCTGAGGAATGACCGGCTGTGCGCCGCACGCCACGACCACTCCTACCGGATCCAGCTTCTTCACTTTCTCAACCGTAGCTTCTTCACCCAATCGCCAGCAGACATCCATCACGTCAAGTTCCGCCTTCATACCGGCGACCATATCCGTGATCTTATCTTTGAGCGGCGGTTTGTCCGCGATATTCAAAGCGCCGCCGGGCTTGTCTGATTTATCGAATATCATCGGCTTATATCCCCGCAGTGCCAGGACGCGGGCTACTTCCATGCCGGCAGGACCGGCGCCGATAATGGCAACCGTGCGGCCTGCCCCATCCTGCCTGAGTTCCGAAGCCGGGAATTCGATCTCCCGGGCCGTCCGCGCGTTGACAGAGCACCGGATCGGCAGACCTGCGCCTAAGATGCGCTCTCTGCAATAGAGGCATCCAATGCACCTGCGGATCTGATCCGCCTTTCCTGCTTTTGCTTTATTCATGAACTCCGGATCGGCCAGCTGGGACCGCCCCATGGCCACAAAGTCGCAGACGCCTTCTTCCAGAAGCTGCTCCGCGAAATCCGGATTTTTGACTGTGTTTGTAGCGATGACCGGAATATTCAAAGATTCCTTGTATGCCTTTGCCACATGCTTCTTCCAACCCGGTTTGTAGGAGAACGGCTCGCAATTGGCGTCCGCATTGCGGGAACTGCCCATGCTGATGTCGATGGCGTCGATGCCAAGGCTTTCCAGATATTTCGCAATCTCTATGCCTTCCGCAAGATCGAAGAATCCCTCGATCGGCGTCATCTCATCGCCGCACATACGTACCAGAATCGGATACTTCGGGCCAAGTTTTTCACGGATTCCCGCGATAATTTCTGCGATGAAACGGCAGCGGTTCTCGATGCTTCCGCCGTACTCATCCGTTCTGCGGTTGTAATACCGGTTGAAGAACTGCGTCAGCAGATACCCATGTGCTCCGTGCAGTTCGACGGCGTCATAGCCTGCTTTCTGACATCTGACTGCGGCGTCGATGAATTTGCCCTGGACACGTTTGATGTCTTCCAGCGTCATCTCCCGCGGCATCGGTTTCCCGTCGGCAATCGGCACGGCGCTTGGCGCGATATTGTCCCGGCCCGTGTACGCAGGATTGGATGTGGAACCTGCGTGGTGGAGCTGCGCGACGATGCGGCAGTCATACATGTGAACCGCGTCAACGAGCGCCTCGGCCGCCGCGATATTCTGGTCTCCGGCGACTCTGTAATAGTTCACCGACGGCATGCTGTCCACATCATCGACACCCGTGTACTCGTTTACGATCATGCCGATGCCGCCCTTGGCTCTCGCCTGATAATATTTGATCTGCCTGTCTGTTGCGTTGCCGTCATTACCCGCCAGGTTCGAACCCATAGGCGCCATAACGCCGCGGTTATTGATGGTCATTGTTCCGATCTTTCCCGGTTCAAACAGTTTCTCGTAAGCCATATGTGTTCCTCCTCTTCTTAGCAACTGTCTCCGCCTCAGCAGTTGCCTCTGAGTATATTCGCATCGATTCCTTTGAGTGCGTCCCGGTCGATGCCCTTCAGCGCATCGATCAGCGCGTCGATATCTTCTCTCGTGTTGAATACGCCGAAACTGATGCGGATCGTCCCGTCGTACTTTTTGTTGTTCAGGTAATTGTGGATCAGCCCCGCACAGTGATGTCCCGCCCGGACCGCGATATCGTTCTTCGCGTCCAGGATCGCCGCTACTTCATTGGCCCGGAAGCCCTCGAGGTTGACGCTCACCACGCCTGCCTGCTGCGCGCCCGGCGGCGCCTTGTAGATCGTCAGGTCTTTGACTTCAGGCAGCCGTGCCAGCAGGTATTCTGTCAGTTCGGTCTCGATCTTCCACGGATCGACGCCCTTCAGCCAGTTCAGCGATGTGTGCAGCCCGCAGATCGCAACCGAATCCATACTGGCGCACTCCATCTTCTCCGGCATGAACTTCGGCATATTCGGATCCTCCGAGCGGATCCCGTTGCCGCCGGCAAGCACCACATCCAGATCCACGCCGTTCTTCACCAGAAATCCCGCCACACCAAAGGGCGCATATAGCGTCTTGTGCCCTGCAAAAGCAATGCAGTCTGCTTTCAGCTGCGCGAACCGCATCCGCAAAAGCCCCATCGCCTGGGCTGCATCCAGCACGGTAAACGCCCCGTATTTCTTCGCCTCGGCGAATACTTCCGCCGCAGGCAGCACATATCCTGTCACATTGCTGATGGCGGTCACCGCCACAAAGTCCGGAGGACACGCTGCAAAAGTCTCCCGCACGCCGTCCAAATCGATGGACAGGTCCTCCTTCAGCGGGAGCTCCTCCACCCGGATGTGATGCTTTTGCTCCATGAGTTTGAGCGGGCGCAGGACGGCGTTGTGTTCGTAAGGGGTGACGTAGGCTGTCATCCCTTCCTTCCAGCGCTGTCCCTGGATGATCTGGTTCAGGGCGATCGTAACAGAAGGCGTCAGCGCCACCTCAGCCTGGCCCCGCGCATCACAAAGGCTGAGCAGCTCCGTCTTGACATCCTTGATCATGTCGGTAGCCGCTCTGGCCACACGGTAGGCACCCCGGCCCGCATTCACCGCTGCTTCCCGGGCGAACCGGTCCGTCGCTTCATATACACATTCCGGTTTCGGAAAAGTTGTCGCTCCGTTGTCTAGATAAATCATGGTAATATAATAACACTTTAATCAGATAATTTACATACTCAACAGTTCCCGCACGCGTTTCTGGATGATCTCCTCCAAGGCTCTCGTTCTCCAGCTCGGCAAATTGCAGACATCACTCTCTTTGAACGTGAAGTTGATCAGTTTCCGGAGTTGCTCTTTCTGGAGCGGACCCATAACCCTGGCTGCGAGCTCCATATGTTGATTTCCCCAGCCATAAGGGTTACTTCTTGTCTTGATGTACTCATCGATATCCTTAAAATCATCCTGCATGGCGTAGCAAAGGAGCGATAGTCCGTTGTCGAAGACCGGCGCAGGGGAAATGATCTCTCCGCTGTGATTGTCCCGGAGCACGCCGAAGTTCCCGAAATGCCTGTCTTCATTCAGGATGACTGCATCAAAGACCAGCATACTGGCCAGTTCCTGATAGAATGCGTTGCCGCGCTCCTTATAGAACTCGATACAGGCATCGATGCCGCCGGTCCGCACGATCCGCCCAATCGGGATGTATGCGGTGTCGATATCTGTGAACAGTTTGCATTTGGATGCCAGAATGCCCTTCCAGTTTTCCAGTTCATACTGCACAGCGTGCAGACCCATCCTCTCTGCAATCTGGCTGGCATAGAATTCCGAGTACGGCTCGTTGCCCGCGTTGGCATAATCGAATGTGCCGCCCTTGTAGAGCCAGATGCCTTTGCTCTTTGAAAACCGCCAGCCCTTTCGCAGCATGCCGCCTGTCGTAAGTTCCGGTGATGTTCGGAATTTGCTCGTATCGAACTTCCAACCAGTGTAGGCAATGAGGGATAAGGCTTCTGTAAACCGGTTTTCATACAGGTTGTATTCTTTGAAGGTCCCCTCAAAGCCCTTTTGCGGAGTCCAGTAACTGTCGTTAAGAGACAACCCCATACAAACATCGATGATGCCCTTTAGACTGTTGACATCCAGCCCCAGGGAGCCCAGTATCTTTCCCACCAGTTCCCGATTTGCCGGTATTATTCTATGCCCCAGCCACTTCAGCATCCCGTCATCATCCAGTTTCAAGTCCAACGGCAGCAGATGACGCCGATCCTCATTGAACCACAGGATTTCCGCATGCAGCATATACTCGGTGTGCAGCCGGAACCGCAGGAGTTCTTCATCGTAGAGTTTCAGGCTGTACTCCGTGTCGTCCCCGTAATCGAATCCGGGCTCTTCCAGCGCGAACTTCGCTTCTTTGCCCAGCGCCTCCGCGATGGCCTGGATATAGTCGACGCTGATGTTCTGCCGTCCGTTTTCAATGCGCGAGATATTGGACTTCTGCGTCCCGACCCGCTGCGCCAGTTCCTCCTGGCTGATCTGCGCGAACAGCCGCTCAACCGCCAGCTGTTTAGCGATCTTCGTTCTGAGCTTTGTCTTGTCGTTCTGTTTCATGGTTTGTACCTCCTCTAACGCCTTTGCCCCTTCTTTTGTTTTCTATAGTATCACATATGATAACCCCAAAAGCAACAAAAAAGTTATCATTTCTGATAACTTTTTCGAGACTATCACATATGCAAAAGCCGGATCACATCAGTTCACAGATCAGATTGCTCATCTCTGCCGGATCCTCTGCAGGCAGTCCCGCAACGAGTCTTGCCTGGAAGTACAGGATCTTCGCATACTTGCCGAGTTTCTCCTCATCTTCCGCTGCGGCTTTCAGTTTGTCGACGATCTCATGGTTCGCATTGATTTCAAGGGCCAGCTGCGCCTTGACCTTCTCGCCGACCGGCATGGCGTTGATGGCCTTCTCCATTTCGATGCTGAGTTCGCCCGCGCTTGTAAGGCTGACCGGATAGTCGCCCAGGCTTCCTGTGAGTCTGACCTCCTGCACGGCATCTCCGAGGGTGTCCTTGATCTTTGCGAGGATCTCCGACATGTCCGCGTTCTTCTTTTCCAGATCTTCCTTCTCGTCTTCCGAATACAATTCGAATTCCGCGGAGCTGATATTCACGAACCGCTTTCCGTCGTACTCGCCCATCATCCTCACTGCGAACTCATCGACCTCATCCGTCATGTAAAGGACTTCATAGCCTTTTTTCTTCGCGCCGTCGGCCTGCGGAAGCGCATCGATCTGCTGGATCGAATCTCCGCATGCGTAGTAGATCTTGTCCTGCTCCGGATCCATTCTGTCAACGTATTCTCTCAGCGTGACCGGCTTTTCCTCCGATGACGAATAGTAGATGAGCAGATCCTGCAGGTGTTCCTTGTGTATGCCGTAACCTTCGTAGACGCCGAACTTGAGCTGCATCCCGAATTCCTTAAAGAACGCTTCATATTTCTCGCGGTCTTCTTTCAGGAGTTTTTCAAGCTGGGATTTGATCTTCTTATCGATATTCTTCGCGATGATCTTGAGTTGTCTGTCATGCTGCAGCATCTCTCTGGAAATGTTCAGTGACAGGTCTTCGCTGTCCACTACGCCGCGGACGAAGCTGAAATACTCCGGCAGAAGATCCGGGCACTTCTCCATGATCATCACGCCGTTGCTGTAGAGGGCCAGACCTTTTTCGTACTCCTTCGAATAGTAGTTCATCGGAACCTTGGAAGGAATGAACAGCAGCGCATCGTAAACGACCTGCCCCTCTGCCCTCGTGTGGATCACATCGATCGGGTCTGCAAAATCAAAGAATCTTTCTTTATAATAATTATTGTAATCCTCATCTGTCAGCTCGTTCTTGTTCTTTCTCCAGATCGGGACCATGCTGTTGAGCGTGCGCAGTTCCGTGACCTGTTCGTACTCCGTCGGCGCGTCATCCGGAGCATCGGGTGCTTTTGCTTTCGGAACGGAACGTGTCATTTCCATCTGGATCGGATAAGCGATGTAATCGGAATACTTCTTCACGAGCGCCGCGAGCTTGTACTTATTCAGATAATCATCATAGCTTTCGCCGCCCTCTTCTGTTTCCTCGGCTCCGTCTTCTCTGATGTGGAGGGTGATGGTCGTTCCGTGTCCGTCCTTCTCTGTCTCCTTGATCGTATAACCGTCGGCACCCTTCGACTCCCACACGTATGCTTCGTCGCTTCCAAAAGCACGGCTGACGACGGTGACCTTATCGCTGACCATGAACGCGGAATAGAACCCGACGCCGAACTGTCCGATGATATCCACATCCTCCGCGCCGTTGTTTTCATCCTTGAATTCCATGGATCCGCTCTTGGCGATGGTTCCCAGATTCTTCTCCAGTTCTTCCTTCGTCATGCCGATGCCGTTGTCACTGATCGTCAGTGTTCTGGCGTCTGCATCCACATCGAGCCGGATGCTGTAGTCGCTCCTCTGGATTCCGATCGTCTGGTCCGACAGCCCTTTGTAATACAGTTTGTCGATTGCGTCGCTTGCGTTGGAGATCAGCTCTCTGAGGAATATCTCTTTATGTGTGTAGATCGAGTTGATCATCATTTCCAGCAGTTTTTTTGATTCAGCCTTAAATTGTCTCTTTGCCATTCTTGTCTTGCTCCTTTTTCTGTCTATATTTATTGCCCTGCCGTCTTTCTCACCGGCAGGTATCATGGTAGAATTATAACACATTCAATGCTAATGGGAGGCGTCATGATTCAGGATATTTCACCTTACGAGTTTCATAATGAGTATACAGACCGAGTTCCGCAGCCGGAGGATACGGTGTTTGTGTTTGATGGGAAATCAGTTCTCTGCTGCGAAGACGGACACGGATCGCTTAGGTTTCCTGTGATTGCCGATCTGCCCGGAGGGAACGCGCCGGAGTCCGGTATGGCAGGCTTTGTGCTCCGTTACTTGTTCCGCATCAGCAGCAAAAGCTATTTCCTGCTTTTGCATGAGAGCCCGGATGCAGACGCAATGGAAATCCAGGGCTATTCCTATCTGCCGCTCTGGCAGATCATAGACGTTGAATACCCTGTTGCTGATTTCGCGGTCACGACCGCGTTCCACCTGTTTACCTGGTATGACAAAAACCGTTTCTGCGGCAGATGCGGCGCAAGCCTGATGCTCCACCACAGTCAGCAGGAGCGCATGCTGAAATGTCCGTCTTGCGGCAACATGGTCTTCCCGACGATCGCGCCGGCAGTGATCATCGGCGTGACCTGGGGAGAGAAAATTCTGATGACCAAATACGCAGGCAGGGATTACGAGGGCTGGGCTCTGATTGCCGGCTTTTGCGAGATCGGTGAAACAGTCGAGGATACAGTCCACCGCGAAGCGATGGAAGAAGCCGGCGTCCGCGTAACAAATCTCCGTTACGTCGGCAGCCAGCCATGGGGTTCCGATTCCAATGTCCTCATGGGATTCTTCTGTGATGTAGACGGTGATCCCGAAATCCACATGGACGCGGAGGAACTGGCCCGCGCCCAATGGGTCGAACGCAGTGAGATTCCCGACATACATGACAATATCAGCCTGACGGGTCACCTGAT
>JBGUKV010000150.1:0-2974 GCA_045114655.1 Candidatus Allocopromorpha sp.
GAATAGATTTGAGATAAGGCATTATGTGACCATTCTTCCTTCTGAACCCAAATACATCATCCTTGAAGGCTGATAAATCAACGATCCCGGTGTGGCAGACCAAGGTGATGGTCATCGCACATTTTCGGTAATCCCCGAAATCGTTGCTCTTCCTGATATTATCTTTGTCGATCACAAGAAGCGGATTGTCTTTCATACAAAACTGCGCTGCCTCTTCCATGGACCTGAACCGTTTGACAGTCTTGTATCGCTCATCAGCTCCATCGAAGTACGGTGATTCCATTGTCAGGTTGTAACGTCTGGTGTGCGCATAGGCATAATGCAGATACTCAAAACCGAATCGAAACCTCAAGAGATCCAGAATAGCACCGAGGCAGGTCCTTAAATATAGCCGGTTGCTCTCATCAAAGTCCTTCGTGATAAACACAACCTCCAGGATCTTCGTTTCCGTGATATAGAGAGCGAACTGGTAAGAGAGAATGATTCGGTGCTTGGGCGAGATCTCCTGATATTCGCAGTCATAGGCGATATTCAGGCTACAATTCTCCTTACGCGCGGCCTGAACGCTTGCCAGGCTGCTGAAAACTGCGAGTTTGTGCCCGGCGACAGAAGGTATCTGACTTGCGGGGTCGGGGTCACTGCCTGGGGTTGGGAGTCCCATAATTTTATCCCGACCCCCGCATAAATACTGGGTTTCTGCAGTTTTTTTTACCGGATCTTTTGGAAAGTCCGGTAAAATCCGATCAATATTGATTACCCTGTATAACATCTGAAAGCTGTTGTTATAGTCCAGCTTTTTGGTACGACCGGTGTTTCCTATTCTCCACGGAGTAGCAGCGAACACTTCCTGATTAACAGGTCTCGGTGTTGTTGTATTCAGATTTAGTGCGACCGTACCACCTACAATGGCTGCCCCCTGCAGAATACTCGGCGTTTCTGATAAAGTATTGTTGGCTGCAAGCATAAGAAAAAGGACACCCTCCGTTTTGCTTGAAACAGAGTGTGTCCTTCACATTTGTCCACACAAATCCACCAAGGAGTCCCCCTCTTTGGTGTCAAAATGGTGTCATATTTAATTTAAGATGCTTGAAAGCCTTGTTATTACTGGTTTTTTTGGTCCAGAGAGCGCATTGTATGGAATACAACGCAGCAGCTCCTGCGATACTTTTGATCCAGTGAATCACGCAAGGTAAAAAAGGACCTCATTTCGCTTAGATCTGCGAAACGAAGTCCTTGATTTTTCATTTTTTAATTACGCTGCAGCGACAAGTCCGTTCTGTCTGTCAATCGCGTGGTTCAGCTCATCCTGTGCAAGCGCATGGGAGACAATCCCGAAGCCGAACATGGAGATCAGCAGGTAAAGGACGCCTGTGTTGCGCTGACTTCCGGAGATGACGTCGATCTTCCTGCCAAGCTTTATTCTCACGACCTCTGACGACACCTGGACCGTACTCTTCTATATGTGCGGTACGGACCTCGAGAGCGACTCCGCTACCGAACCGGGCGGTTCCTATAACCTGAGGGAAATCACCAAAACAACTCCGACGGACAATGTACATTTCATCGTCGAGACCGGCGGCTGCAAGGAATGGCACGCCAAGGATCTGGGGCTGGACATCAGCACAGACAAGCTTCAGCGGTATTCTTACACGAAGGAAGGCTTTGAACTCGTCGATGAGCAGCCGGGCGCATCCATGGGCGATTCCGAGACCCTCAGTGATTTCATTTCCTGGGGCAAAAAGAACTATCCGGCAGACAAGTACATGCTCGTCATGTGGGATCACGGCAGCGGCGTGCACGGTCTCCTTTCCGATGAGCTCTTTCCGAATCAGTCCGGAAATCCCAGCATGCTCACACTGAACGAGTGGGAACAGGCCCTGAAAGACGGCGGCGTGAACTTCGAGCTGATCCTGACCGACTGCTGCCTCATGGCTAATCTCGAAACCGCGCAGATGCTGGCCCCCTACGCCAAGTACCTGGTCGCTTCGGAAGAAGTCTTTCCGGGCAAAGGCTCCGCATCCGACATGTGGATGCAGTATCTCTGCTCCTCTCCGGGCAGCGACGGGCTCAAGGTCGGCCGTCTGATCTGTGACACGACCCAGCAGAAGTACAAAGATCTGCACGATGACTTCACAAGCGAGACCCTTACTCTGTCCGTCATCGACCTCTCGAAGATCGACGCTGTAGCGAAAGCCTTCGACAACATGTTCAAGGAGATCGGCGGCATGCTGACCGACCTCACGACCTTCCACGAAGTCGCCTACTACACTTCTCTGGCGGACACCTTCAGCTACGGCGACATGACGACCGGTATGGTCGATCTGACCGACTTTGCGAATAAAGCTTATCTGGGAACACTGTCTGAGAAGGCGATGCTCGACATCACCAACACAGTCGCGGACTGTGTCGTCTACCAGGTGAAGGGTACGGAGCACAGCTATGCCGGAGGACTTTCATTTTACAGATATACGGATGTCTGCGGAACGAACCGGCTCGAGCGCTACGGAAGCACCTGCCGAAGCACGCCGTATCTTGCCTACATCGACGCGATTGCCGACGAATGGGAAGCTCCCGACTGGGTCTATGACGAAGTCGACCATTTCACGGTCAGCGAAGACTTCAAGGTCCCGACGGCAACGGCCGGACAGAAGGAGGACGGTACATTTTACGCAGATTTCGAAAATGAAGAATGCCTCATCTCGGTCGGCTACAACCTGAAGAGCTTTGATGCGAACAATTCCGTCTGGCTTGATCTCGGTAACAGCTTCAACGTCAACTATGACGAGGCCGACGGGATGGCGACCATGGCATTTGACGGAAAATGGGTCGGACTGAACGGCGAGCCCGTCAACCTTGATCTCGCCAACGAGACGAATGAATCCGTCAGCTTCAACATTCCGATCGTGCTGAAATACAGCGACAGCTCCACCCAGGAGACCCGTATCCGTGAACAGTTCCAGTATGCGAGGAATGA
>JBGUKV010000151.1:0-5721 GCA_045114655.1 Candidatus Allocopromorpha sp.
TGTCATCGGGATGTATGATTTCACAGTGCGCGAGGCATACCTTGATGCACCATTCGTCACCGCAAATCTTCTGCGCTTCTTCAACGGCGTCGCACATCAGTCTGAATGCTCCATCGCAGATCGTGTGGACATGGAAATCGATCTTTTCCTGATTGAGCCTGACCAGAATGTCCCGGACTTGTTCCATGGATGCATACGCTTCTCCGCAGCTGCTGCCGGTCGGATCATTATGGAAAGGCTCCGTGCTCAGGCAGTCACCCATTTCATTCGTTCCGTCTATGAAGAACTTGATTGTATTGCATCGGATGTGATCTGTTGTGTACTGTTCCTGCCATCTGCGAAGCGTCGCGATGGATTCCTCAAGGTCATCTGGTTCACCTAAAATAGAAGTAGCTTCATAGTACATCCCCAGCTTTCCGGCACAGTCGAGATCATATACATACTTGAAATTCTCTTCTCCTTCAGTAAATCCATCCATCATGCACATGACGCCATACTGCCTGAAAAAGTCAAACAGCGGTTTTGACATCTCATCGTTCATGACTGTCTCAGGTCTCCAGCCCAGTTTGTCAAAAATCCCTTCGTCACCTTCCACAACAGATTCCAGAGCCCAGCCGGTATAATCCCCATTCTCATCCTGCTTGAATTCAGGCTCACCTATGGGGCTTTTGCTGTGGGGTTTGCCATCCTCACCGGTCAGCATTTCAAGCGCAGCCGAATTGTACCAGCATGCGTGATCGCCAAAGTCCTGTATACGTGCGGGTCGGTCACTGATGATTTCATCCAGCAGCTTTTTATTCGGTCCTTCCGGTCCGAAGGTTTCCGTGAAATAGCTTTCATAGTAGAAATAAGGTTTAACTTCTTTCGGATATTTCTCCGCAAATGCTTTAATGTTTGCGAGAAGCTCGTCTTTATCCTTTGTCAGCGTTCCTCTGACAAACCAGTATGTCTTGGATACGGTTGCCGGATGTGTATGTCCGTCCAGAAGTCCGGGGATAATCGTTTTGCCTTTCATATCAATGATTTCAGCACCGCCGCCTGCAAAAGCCTCCGCGCCTTCATTATCACCGACATATGCAAAGTCTTTGCCCTCGATGGCAACCGCTTCCGCCCAAGGCATCTCAGGATTCTCCGTATAGAATCGTCCATTAATCAATACTTTGTTAACAGTCATTTCATTCTCCTGTTTGTATGCTTTCATGTCTGTTATGCGACTTCGCTGAAGTCCATCTCAGGCGGCATTTCTTTGAAGCCCTTAGTCTTGATGCCGAGGATGATGGCGCCCAGTGCCAGCCATGAGAACCCGACGATCTTAGCAGTAACCGAAAGCTGGCACCACAGGAAGAGGGTCGCGCCTCCGCCGATGATCGGCAGAACGACATACTTGAAGAAATTACTTGTTCCTCTGAGCTTATCCTTATGCCAGTACGCTCCGATAACACAGGCGTTAACGAGAACCATTCCCAGAAGTCCGCCGAAGCTGCACAGGTTGGCAGCGCCCAGTACCTGTCCCTGGAAGAGCAGTGCTGAGAGACCTGCGATACCAGCAAGCAGTATGTTGAAGGAAGGCGTCTTGAATCTTGGGTGAATGTATCCGAAGATCTTCTTTGGCAGGAATCCGTCACGCGCCATGTTGTAGAGGATTCTGGATGATGAGATGTTTCCTGCGATGCAGCATCCGATGCATGCGATGGTGTTGACCGGAACAAATACCGTGTTCATCCATCCCAGTCCCAGGTATACGTAGTATTCTGTTACCGCTGTGTTCGGGTCCTTGAGCATGCCTTCCTCGTAAACCCAGCCGCAGTTGAACAGATATGCTGTAACAAAGAAGCTGATCGCCGTATATATAACGATAATGATGACAGCTGCCGGAACGGTCTTCGTAGGATTCTTCGCCTCGCCTGCCAATGTGGTCGCGATGTCGAATCCGATGAACATCTCACACATGATCGCGGCCCCTTGCAGGACTCCGCCCCACATGATTGTCTCCGGTGACATGAATGCTTTCATGCTCAGCAGGGTTCCCGTAGACTGCGGCGCATCTGTCAGAACAAACTTAACGATGAATACCATTGTTATGATCAGCATAAAAATCGGTACAATAATGTTGATCAGATTTACAAAGGATGCGACTCTGACACCGATAAAGTTGCAGAGAAATACGAAGATGATCGTCAGAATCGTGAACACGTTCGCCGAAATCGACGGGAACAGGATGTTCAGGTACAGTCCGCTTGTCAGATAGCAGATCATCGGCATCAGGAAGTAGTCCAGGATCATCAGCCACCCGGACATGAATCCGAGCCGCGGGCCGAAAGTTCCGCCTACGTATGTATAAACCGAACCTCCCTGAATGTACTTCTTACCCATGTTGGCGTATCCGAATGCGGCGAAAATCATGACGACACCTGCAATCAGTACGACCAGCGGGAATGCACCGCCGGACATCTGATTGACGATGCCGTAATACATGACGATACATGCCGGGCAAAGCCAGGCCAGTCCGTTGACGACCAGCTGCCGTGTGGTGAGCACACGGTCCATCTCTGTGGATCCATTTTTCTGCTCAGTTACCTGCGCGCTTTCTGCTGTCTCAGCTGCTGCAGCCATTACTTCTTTTTCTTCCATAATAGCCTTTCCTCCTTAGATAATTGATAGATTTGCCTTTGATTTATGATTCCGAGGCTGCGTCGTAAACGAGCTTGCCTTTGAATATCGTTTTATCGATCCGGATGGCGTAGATGTCTTCCGGTCTGGTGTTTTCAAGATCGGAATCCAGAACCACCAGCTCCGCTGACTTGCCTTCTTCAATGCTTCCGGTGTAGTCTTCGCCGAACATCTGGAACGCGCCGTTTATACTCAGCGCCTTGACGGCTTCCGCAAGCGCTGCCGGCTTCTCATCACCCAGAACCTGCCCCTTGAATTTCTCGTAGCCGATAGCGCCCGGGGTAATGGATCTGGTCATGGCCACACAGATCT
This sequence comes from Candidatus Allocopromorpha sp., assembly GCA_045114655.1. Taxonomy (GTDB): domain Bacteria; phylum Bacillota; class Clostridia; order Peptostreptococcales; family Anaerovoracaceae; genus Lentihominibacter. The sequence goes on from JBGUKV010000151.1 coordinate 2,983, forward strand.
CCTGCATGGTATCGGGCGGCGGCGTGACTGGGTAATCTGTCCCAAAGGCAACAGTAACGCCGTTGTCGATGAACTTCCGGAACGGGTATGACTGAAGAGCCTTTTCTGCGCCGAACATTTCAATTTCACCGGAGACATCCGCCTCCAGCATCATCCATGCCGGCTGGCAGTTGGCGATGATCTGCTCTCTTCCCATAAGCTCTGCTGTCTCATCCGGCGTAATCATGACATGCGCAATGACATTGCGCGGCTTCCTGCCGGCGATCTGCTGTGCTTTTGCCAGGCATTCGGCGCTCTGCTTCACGGACTTATCTCCCATAGCGTGTACATGCACATTGAATCCTGCTTCCATTGCTTTCTCTGCGCAGTTAACAAAAACGTCATCCGGCCAGTAAAGCGGTGCATTGAAATCATGAGGCTGACCGATGGCATCGCAGAACTCCGGCAGATATCCGTCGATCATGCTGAACATTCCCTCTGCGAACATTTTGATTGTATCGATACGGAAGTCTTCATCCACGTTATCCCTGCCTTTGCGCGCGATATATTCCGGCAGCTGCTCCTCATACTTGTCCGGTTTGAGATGGTACACTGCACGCATTCTGAGTGTCAGTCTGCCTTCCTCCGCCAGTTGTCTGTATGCTTCTCTCGCGTTATCACTGTGCATGCAATCCTGCACGAAAGTGACGCCGTATTTATTGGCGCATTCATGCTGATACCAGAGAATCGATTCCTTATACTGCTCCACCGTCAGGTCATATCCCGGAACCCCCGTCTTGATGTAGTCCATGGCCTCAGGATCATTGAAGACACCCTGTGGATAACCGTTCTCTTCCCGGTAGATGCAGCCGATAGAAGTGTCCGGTGTGTTCTCGTCCACGCCAGCGATTTCGATGGCCTTCGTATTGGCCCACAGATTATGCTGACAGAAGGACTCCAGAATGACCGGTCTGTCCGCACAGACCTTATCGATATCCAGACGGCTTGGCATTCTCTCTGCCGGGCTGAAATCCTGGTAGATCCAGCCGGTTCCCCGGATGACCTTCTCATCCGGATGGCTGTCCACATATTCCTTGAGCCGTCCCATGAGAATACTGATAACATCTTCGGCGCTCTGTCCTTCCTCGCGGTAGACGCCGAACAGATCTGCTCCCGCCATAGACGCCGCAGCGATTGATGGGTGACAGTGTGCATCACATAGTCCGGGCAGAATCGTGTTGCCATTGCAGTCAATGATTTCAGTGTTCTCTCCTGCCAGATTCATGATTTCTTCTTTATTTCCGATCTTCAGGATTTTTCCTTCTCTGACAGCAACGGCTTCGCCGCGCACGATCTCGTCATTCAGTTTCACGGAATAGACCTTGCCGTTTGTCAGAATCAATTCCGGTGCTTTCATTTCCTTTACCTCCGGTTTGGCTGTTCTTGCTTTTTCCTGTTTTTATGATATTATTAGTACAACGTTAAAAAAATACCTTATAAATAGTTGTTTTTGATTATTTATTTATCAATTTGACTAATTTCTGCAAACAAATACAATGAAACAGCAACTTAATTTATGCAAGGCCATAGAGCCGGATTACATCTCGGGTACCGGCGTGCAGGTACAGCTGCTGAATATCCGCAAGCTGGACACCCACTACCATGAAAAAGCTCTCGAACTGATCTTCTGTCTGGAGGGATCAGTCTGGGGACACATCGCGCACAATCACCTCCATCTGAATTCGGGGGATCTTGTTACCTTTGACCGGGAGGATGTGCACAATGTGTTTGCTGACCAGGACAATCTCTGCCTGGTTGTTCACCTCAATCTGGACCATCCGGATTTCTCTGAGGACGATCTGATCAATACGATTTATTCCTGCACCACACACCCGGACTTCACCCGTCACCCGGAATCTGTTCAGCTGGTCTGCGACATGATGCTGGCCCTCATGTATGAGGCCTCTTCCGGACACACCGACAGCACATCGACCTGTGAGAATATCCGGCTGAATCTGGTTGATATCCTCACCAGACGGTTCTCCTGGTTTTCGATTGAAGAATGGTACGCCCATGAGGATCTCTACAACCCTGACGATGAGAAGTACGCTGACCGTTTCCGCAAAATCCTCTCCTACATCATGCAGCACTACCGCGAAAAGATCACCATATCCGGTCTTTCTGATACGATTTTCCTGAATCCCTCATACATCTCCAGCTTCCTACGGCGAACCACCTTTCATTCCCTGACGGAAGCAGTGAACTATTTCCGGTGTTTCTACGCCCAGAAGCTTTTGCTTCAGACCGACCTTCCTGTGGGGGAAATATCAGCGCTGTCGGGTTTCTCTTCGCAGAAATATTTCTACAAGGCTTTCAAATATTTCTGGCAGACAACGCCCCTGCAGCACCGGCGCCAGTTCGCCATCTACGCAAGCCAAAAAGAGGAATACTATACGTATTCCCCTTCCGAAGCGCAGTCTATTATAAAGGATTACATCGCCGACCGGCAGGTGCTGAAAGCCGTCAGGCAGGTGTGAGCCAACATTCTTGTGCAGTGATTTGTCACTCTGTAGCATCTTTCTTTTGCCACGATTTGATGTTGATTTATTCAACATCAAATGTGAATTGCCATCGCACATTTTACGGTCTATAGATATTGAATATAATGGTTCCAGAAGTCATCCCCACAAATACAGGGTTCGAGTCCTTCCTCACCCGCCATAATCGAAGTCGTGAAATCGGCACTGAAATCATAGAAAA
>JBGUKV010000152.1:0-11712 GCA_045114655.1 Candidatus Allocopromorpha sp.
GAGAAGAACCGCGCTTGGGATCGACAGTTCCAGACTGAATATGCTGCTGGCAGTCCTGGAGAAGAAGATGGGGCTCAGGCTCCTCGATCAGGATGTCTATGTCAATGTTGTAGGCGGCATCAAACCGGAGGGCACCTACACGGATCTGGCTGTGGCTCTGGCCGTCTATTCATCCTGCACAGGCAGGAAGATAGACAGCAGGACACTGGTGATCGGCGAGATCGGCCTGACAGGAGATCTGCGGGCCGTGCAGAACAGCGACAAAATCATCCGGGAAGCGCAGCGGCTGGGATTCAGCAGGATCGTGCTCCCAATCAAAAACGCCCAGCATCTGCGTGAGAAGGACAGACAATCTGCCAGCATCGAGATCATCGGCATCCGGAACATCACGCAGACAAGGGATTTGTTCCAGTAAACTTTAGATATACAAAAAGATATATGAAAACAATTTGTGGAGAAGATACCGCATCCGGTATCCTCTCCATTTTTTATGCGCATTTTTTCAGCGAAAGGAGTATGGGGAATGAAAATGAGAATGACAGGCAGAGCACTTCCGCACCTGGTCGCAATCCTTGCTGCGGCAGTGATCATTGCAGCAGTCTGCATGTTTCTTAGCAAACCGGCAGATACCGGTGTTCCGCCGCCGCTCAGATTCACATCTGTGTCCTATGCGAAGGAACAGGTCGAGACAACAGCGGCTAAGACAGATCTCAGCAAATGCATCATTACCCTCGCATATACGGAGTTCGTCGTCGACGGAGATTATCACACGCCTAAGGTGACGATCACATATCAGGGGAGAAAGCTCAGGAAAAACATCGACTACAGGCTTACCTTCAGCGGGGGAAAAGATGCCGGGAAATCGACAGTGAAGATCACAGGCACCGGGAGTTTTAAGGGCACGGTGACGAAGACATACAAAGGCATCCCGGAAGCAAAGCAAACCACGTCAGTAAAATCGACGAAGAAAACGCAGCCAGCGACCGCGGCAAGGACAACCACAGCGACGAAACCGACAAAAGCAGCCAAGACAACTACAGCGACAAAACCGACAAAGGCGACGAAACCGACGAAGGCAACAAAGGCAACGACTGCTGCGCAAAAAAAGACAAAGGTAACGGTCGTATACAAAACAACGTCCGCGCCAAAAGAGAAAGAAAAAGCAAAGGCGAAGCAAAAGATCAAAAGCATTTCGTCTTACACATTCCCGGAAGTCGGAGCAAGTATGTCGATCGGCGCGAAAGCTTCGTCCGGTCTTGGACTGAAGTACAAATCAAGCGACGCAAAGGTGGTGTCTGTAAACGCGAAAGGAGTCATGCAGGCGAAAAAAGCGGGAACGGCAAAGATCACAATCAAACAAGAGGGCGATCGCAGCTACAAACCCGCATCCCGAAAGGTGAAGGTGACAGTACCGCCTGCCGGGAACAGGGAAAAGGCGCTGGCGCCGTGGAGGCACGTCCTGATCGATACGTTCTTTCACATCAACGGCAGGAAATACAGCCACGGTGATCCGGGGAAGTACTGGAAGACCAAAAGCGGGAAATGGAGCGGACGGACGGGGAAAAAGGGAAACACCCAAAGCTGCGTGACATTATCAACAGTCGCGCTCAAGAGAATCGGACTGCTGCCCCATAGGAGCGGCTGCATTTGGCTTAGCTCCAATCACGGCACAAAACCCAACAAGACAGTCAGGAATCTGCGCAGGAACTCCAAAGCCCTCGCGATTTCTTATCCGCACAAGAGCCTGAAATATCTGGCGCAGAACGACATGATCCGCTACGGAGACATCCTGTGCAGATCCGGTCACACCTTTGTCTATATGGGAAAGGACGCCGGCGGGCATCCGTTGATCTACGAAAGCGGCACGCGAAGGGATATCGGGCACGGAACATGTGTCGTTTGGGGTCATCACTCGGGCGGACACGCAGATAAACTGACAGGAAAAATCAATAAACAGATCCAGCAGTCGGATAATGTGGGAGCCAAATGGCGAAGGGGGAAGATCAGTGACGCGGCGTTCCGGGGACACCGGGCGTCGGGCAGAAACCTGAACAAGCCGGTGCACATCGTCTGCAGCATCCGAACATTCAAGGTGAGGACCAGCTGCATCAACGGAACGATCACGCCAGGGAACATATATATGGCAGGGGAAAGCCCAACCATTAAATTCACTTCAGCTTCGGGGAAGCCTGTGGAATATGTCAAGGTGGACGGCAGAAAGGTCAAAGCAAAATCAAAATACACCTTCAAAAAAATCACCGCGGACCACTCGGTCGCGGTGAAGTTCAAACAGTAGTGAATTGCTTTTGAATGAACTGCTTTTGCTTATTTGGCAAGATCCAGTTTGAACCAGAACGTGGAGCCTTTGCCCAGGGCGCTGTCAACGCCGAAGTCGGCTTTGTGGAGGGAGAGAATCTCCTTGCAGATGGACAGGCCCAGTCCGGAACCTTCTACGGAACGGACCATGTTGGAACTGGCCCTGTAATAGCGTTCCCAGATGTGTTCCAGATCGTCCGCGGAAATGCCGCACCCGTGGTCTTCCACAGAAACCATCACCTGCCGGCCCTGCTTTTTCAGTGTGACATTCACGATTTTATCTTCACCGCAGAACTTGACCGCGTTGGAGATAAGGTTGGAAACGACCTGTTTGATCTTGTCTTCGTCGGCAATAACCATGAAGTCGGAAGGGCACTTCAGATTGATGGTGTAGCCGCCGTCCAATTCCTTGACGCGGTAGGTTTCGACGATGGATCTGACAGAATCGCTGAGAGAGAACCTGGTTTTTTCCAGCGTGCTTTTGCCTGACTGGATCTTGGAAGCCTGGAGCAGGTCACCGACCAGGTTGTTCAGCCGGTCTGTTTCATCGATGATCACCTGCAGGTGCTGTTCGCGCTTTTCGGGATCGTCGCCTGAGATATCCCGGATCATTTCCGCGTAGGATTTGATCATCGTGAGCGGCGTGCGCAGGTCGTGCGAAACATTTGCGATGAGGTCCTTTTGCATCAGGTCGGATTTCTCAAGTTCGATGGAGGCGCCGGTCAGGGTGTCTGCCAGATCGTTGAGCTCTGTGTAATGTCCGCCTTTGAATACGATTCCGTACTCTCCGGCAGCCAGACGCTTGGCCGAATTGTTGATTTTTCTGATCGGCCTGGTGATCCTGCTGGACAGATAGTAGGAAAGCAGGCATGCGAGGATAAGGGAGATGATGGTTACAATCAGCAGCTGGTGCGCCAGGATTCGGATCGTGGATGATACGGGCCACAGAGGCGAGAAGATGTAGACAATCACATCGTCCTTGTCCTCGGCATGCAGGACATTGCCGCATGCGAGGACCTTCTGGGCCTCGTCGTCCTCGCCGAATGTCATGTAGACAGCATTCCCTTTTTTGATCATCTCTTCGTTGAGCCTTTGCATCTGTGAGATGTACCGCGGGTTGATCGAAGGCCCCTGCGGAGCCTGTACGTTCCCGGAAGGAGCTTCGGCGTCCTTGCTTTCGGTGTCTGCGGAACCATTCAGGTCGGACATGTCATAATCGCCGGAGGAAGGCCTGAAATACATGGTTTTGCCGTCAAGTGAGACGACATAGATATACATATCGTGGGAATCGGAATATTCTGCGACATCATCAAAAAAGTCTTCAGAATCGTTATTCTTAAAAGACTCTTCGATGTCGATGGCTACCTTTTGTGTCTGGGCGGTTTTCATGGTGCCGTACAGATTGTTCAGCATTAGCACTTGAACGATCCACAGCGCCGCCATGAGAACAGCCGCAAACAGGATGAAGTAAAGCCAGGATTTGAACTTGATGCTTTTGGTATCGATTTTATACTTCAAATTTGTATCCCACTCCTCTGAGCGTCACGATGCAGTCCCTATAGGGACCAAGGCTGCTTCTGAGATTTTTGATATGGGTATCGATGGTCCTGTCGTCACCGAAGAAATCATAGCCCCAGATGTCTGACAGCAGTTTGTCCCGGGAAAGAGCGATATTCTTGTTTTGCACAAGATAAAACAAGAGATCGTATTCCTTCGGCGTCAGTTCCACGCGCTCACCGTCGATCGTTACGGTTCGTGCCGGGATATTGATTTCCAACCCGTCGAATTTGAGTACATCGGATTCAGCCTTAACGCTGTTGCTGCGTCTGTTGAGCACGGCGCTGACCCTGGCCATGAGTTCTTTTGGGCTGAACGGCTTGACAACATAGTCATCGATGCCCAGTTCGAAACCGAACAGCTTGTCATACTCTTCGCCTCTGGCTGAGAGCATGATCACAGGGGTGTCGCAGATCTTGCGGATCTCCTTGCAGGCAGAGAAACCATCAAGCCGCGGCATCATAATATCCATGATGATCAGATCATATTCATTGAGCTTGCAGAAACCGACGGCTGTCATGCCGTCTTCAGCTTCAGTGACCTCATGGCCATTGAATTCGGAATACTCCCTGATCACATCGCGTATACCTTTTTCATCATCAACAACGAGTAGTTTCGCCATTACAGTCTCCTATCCGGCCCGGCAGGGGCCTGTGAATTCCATGATTTGACTGCATTATAGCACATAAATGTGATGAAAAGGTGATGCAAAGAAGGAGCCGGAAACTCCTTTTCTCAATTATTATTTACTTTTTTATATTCGGAGGAAGCAATCATGAACAGTAAGACAGCGAAAGAAAGACTGCTTGCCATTTTTCTGACAATTGCAGTTACAGTGACGATGATCCCGGGCGGATTCCTGTTTTCCGCGCAGAGCGCCGTTGCGGCAAGCACCATCACGCTCACCGGAAAGAAGTTCGAGTACAAGGATGCGTACGGCGACTGGCACACGAACACATACTTTTCCGGGAGCGGTTATGAAGGCCTTTGCGCAAAGGCACACTACCACGCGATCACCGGAAAACACAGTTACACCATGCACAATTCATCAAACTACTGCAAAAACAACATCATGGCAAAGCTTGCCTACTACTACGGATACACGAAGGGGTGGACGAGCGGAACCAACGGGGCGAAACTTGCCAGATGCCTGAATTACGTTTCCACACAGAGCGGCGCCAAGGATAAAGGCAAGGCGTTCAACTTCAAGGAAAAGACCCTGAAGGAAATGGTCGATACGGCGAAGAATGTGAAGGTTCCGGAAGGCTTTGCGTGCTGGTTCGTGATTCCGACGGGGGACACGGCTAAGCAGGCGGCAGTCATCTGGAAGTATACGCCGCCGGGAAAACTGAATCTGGTGAAAAGTTCCTCTGTCAAAGGATACAAAAAAACCTTCGCCGGCTGCGAGTATACGGTTTACAAGAGCGACAAAAAAACCGTGGCCGGCAAGCTCACCTGCAAGGCGGACGGCTCGACCAACACCCTTTCGCTTCAGCCGGGTACGTATTACGTGAAGGAGACGAAGACCAATGCGTACTATCTTCTGAACGCCAAATGGTACAAGGCGGTAGTTGTCAGCAAGAAGACAATCAAGGTCAAGGCCAGTGATGAAGCGGAAGGCGCGTTCCTCCTTCAGAAGGCGTTCACGCCGGACTCCGATGACGGATTTTCTTTGGAGGGATTCCGGTTCACGCTCCAAAGCAAGGCAGACAGCGGCCTGAAATATACAGCAGTGACTGACGCAAGCGGCAAGCTCAATATCAAGAAGATGAAGGCAGGATCATATACCGTCACGGAAAACCTGACCGCCGCGCAGCAGGAAGCCGGCTACGCAAATGAAAGCAAGCAGGGACAGACCGTGACCATCGAGAACGGCAAGACCGCGCAGATCACATGGAAGAACAGCTACACGAAGGCGAACCAGCTGGTCATTGTCAAGACTACCGATGATGGATCGCCGGTCGGAGGGTTCCGGTTCGCTGTGCAGGGAGACATCAAGGGAAGAGAACTCACACAGGAAGCGCTGCTGGCGTATGCGCACATAACACCTGAAACGGTGCGGGAAGGTTTTGCGCTGGGCGGGTTCCGCGTGAATGAAGCGGAACTGGCGGAGCTGAACAACGCAGCGGAAAACAAGGAGACAGGGACATGTACCGTGCACATCACGGCGGAAGCCAAAGGACCGGCGCAGCCGCCGCAGAGCCGGCAGCTGGAAACATTCCTGGAGAGCGAGGACAGCTACGCCTTCACAAAAGGGGACGCGTTGCTTTATGACGGGACCGTTTACATTGCGCAGGAAACCAGAACGTACAGTCTGGATCAGATCCGGGGCACCGGGGGAGAAGAATGCCTGCTCGACGACGAGACGTACTTCAGAATCTATGAACCGGAGGAAGAAACAGAGACAATCACCGTGCCGGTACAGGTGACGCTCCGCTCGGTCTGCGAGCAGCGTGAAGTGACGAACCCGGTCATTCCGGCGAGCATTTCTGAGCCGGAAGGATGGACTATAAACTATAACGATATTATTTGGGCGGGCAGCGCCGATACATACTATAAGAACGACGCGGAGACAACGACAGGAGAGAACGGGCTGATCAGGATCGTGGATCTATTTCCCGGAACCTATACAGTAACAGAAGAACTGACCGAGGAACAGGGAAGCCATTTCAAAGCCCCGGCAGCGCAGACAAAGGTCCTTGAAGAAGGTGAGGACGCAGCTCCGCTTGTCTTCGATTTTGAAAACAAAGCCAAGGCAACGGATGTCGCGCTGATCAAGACCAATGCCGGAAAGGACGGGGAGGTCGCCGGTTTCGAATTCACTCTGACGGGGACAAGATCCTTCGATGGGGCCGAACTGGAACCGGTCACAGCGGTCACGGAAGAAGACGGCAGGATCGATTTCGGGGAGCTCTACGCGGGCAGTTATGTTTTAGAGGAAACCGGATTTGACTCTTCAGCCTATGTCTTCCATGACGCATACAGGCTTGAAGGATATGAGAATCCCGCCAAAGCCTTCACAGTGACAGGGGATGAAGATGCGCCGATTGAAATCTCCTTTGAAAACGACCCTATTACAAGTCTTTTCCTCACGAAAGTAGACAGGGAATCCCGGATGCTTTTGGACGGGGCCGAGTTTGACCTGCATGAGGAAGGGGAGAAGGTCGTTTCATTCAGCATCGTCAGGGAAGAAGACGGTAGAGCAAAAGCCAACATTCTGTGGAGAGCTGAAGGATCGCCCATTGAAGCCGGGGATGCAGACGTTGAAGCTTCCGGCAGCGAAACATCTGAAGACGCCGCCGAAGACGAGTACGGAGCGGAGGAATCCGCAGGCGAATCCGCTGAGGACGCGTCAGAGGATTCCGGCAGTGATGAAACGGTCGAGTACAACTACGCAGTGCTCCGGGGGCTTAAGAGGCACGGTTCGTACAGACTCGTCGAGACGAAGGCACCGGATGGATATGCTGCATCCGTCGACTGCCCGTTTACATTTGAAGAAGACATGGAACCACTCGTCCTTGAAAACGCGGCTCCCGAGATCAGCACCCAGGCACGGGATGCTGCAGCAGGACTTCGCATGTCCAACGCGTCGGGAGGAACCGTGACGCTGATCGATACCGTCCGGTATCAGGGCCTGACACCGGGCAAAGACTACACGATGACCGGGCGTCTCGTCTTCAAGCCGCAGACGCAGGAGGGAGAAACAAGCGAAGATGCGGATCCGGTGATTGCAGGCGGCAGAGCGGTCGAGAAAACCGTTCCTTTCACGGCGGCAGAAGGAGAGGGATCTGTGGATGTAAGCTTCACCTTTGATGCTTCGGAACTGGAAGGAGCGAAAACGGTCATCTTCGAAAGCCTGGGAGATCCGAAACTCCCGATTGGCGATTCCGTTATCGCCACCCACTCCGAAGCGGACAATGAGGATCAGTCCATCTACTTCCCCGCGCTGCGCACGACAGCGAGAGGTGAGGATACGGGGATGCACGTCACAAATGCAGACGATGAAGCGGTCATCATCGATACAGTACAATACTCGAATGTCATGGCAGGACGTATCTATGAGATCCGCGGGATGCTGATGGATCAGAAAACCGGCAAACCGGTGACGGCCGACGGGGAAGAAGGCAGTGAAACGGTGACCGCCGCTGTCCGGTTCAGGGCAACGGCAGACGGACCTGTCTATGAAGACGACCCGGTCTTTGCGGAGACGGAGCCGGCTGCAGAAGGCGGTGAGAATGAAGCAGAGCTTGTCTCCGGTACCGTGGATCTGACGTTCCGGCTGGACGCGAGAAAATACGCTGGCAGAAGTCTTGTCGCTTTTGAAGAACTGTATACGGGTAAGAAACGCGTCGGCCAGCACAAAGACATCAAAGACAAAGGGCAGACAGTGCACGTTCCGGCCATCGAAACAAAGGCCTCTGCCGGCAGAACCATCATCAGGGACAGGGTGAAATACGAGAACCTGATTCCGGGAAAGACTTATATCATGTACGGCGTGCTGATGGACAAAGCGACAAGGAAGCCCGTGATACTCGACGGGCGGAAACTCAAATCCGAAATGACATTCACTCCGGCAAAGCCGCAGGGCAAGGTCACGCTTACGTTCAAGGCAGACACCTCGAAGCTCAAAAGCAGAACACTGGTTGCTTTTGAAACATGCTATATCATGATCGATTCCGAGGAAGGGGAGCAGACAGTCGAAATCGCCGCTCACAGACGGTTTGACGCAAGATCCCAGACTCTTTCCTTCTCGTCTCCGCAGACCGGGGAAAACTTCCCGAAGAGTTTGCCGGCAGCTTTTGCGGCAATGCTTCTGTCCGCGGCGTATTTGATCAGAAGACTGTTCTGCAGCAGGTGATTGGGCGGCAGAAAGACCCAGCCGGATCAGTCCGGCGCGATGAAGGCCGTCATATGTTTCTTGCGGGCATATGACGGCCTTTGCCGCCCCTAATCTCTTTGACTGCCATGCAGCCGACATGTTATAATACTAATACGTATGACCAAAAGGTTTCTCCATGTGGAGACACAGGAGATAATGCAGGAGAATACGCGGGTGAATATGATGTATAGAGCAGGAGATAAAGTCCTGTACCCTATGCATGGAGCAGGAGTCATTCAGCAGGTAAAAAGCTGCGAGATCCTCGGGGAAGTGAAGGACTATTATCTACTTCATGTCCCTTGTGGAGATATGGAAGTAATGATTCCCGTCGAAGCTTGTGATGACATTGGAGTGAGGCCTGTAGGGACACAAGAGGAAATCGACGAAGCGATTTCTGTTCTTGGCCGGGATTCCACAGAATTAAGTGGAAACTGGAGCAAACGGTACAGGGCAAACACTGAAAAACTGAAGAGCGGCGATATTATTTTGGTCGCCGAGGTAGTACGGAATCTCACAAGACACGATCGGGTGAGCGGACTTTCAGCGGGAGAGAAAAAGATGCTCTCCAACGCGCGCAAGATCCTGCAGAGTGAGATCATGCTCGTCACCGGAATGGATGAGGAAGCGGTGTTGGAACTGATCGACAACGCAATATAAGTCGGTTTGTTCAGGCGCGTTAAATCCGTCAGCGCGGAATCCCCCGGGCAGAGTCTCATTGGCATGCGCAATTTCGTAAGGAAAGGAGGAAATGACAAAGTGCTCGGAAAGTTGATAAGAGCTATTATGACCATCGTGGGTGCCATCGTTGGTTACGGCTTCTATCTGCTTGTGAAGTATTGGGCAGGCCTTCAGGGCTACGACATAGAAACAGAGTTTTCGTTGGCAGAACAGATTTTTACTGTCACGGCAATCGCACTTATCTTCGCTATTATTTTTTATAAACTGTTTCCATTGTTCAGAAGAGGCGGCATGAAGGCTGCCGGCAACCTGGAGTCCGATCTGAAGGACACACCGATCAATGATATCATATCGACGATAGCAGGGCTGATCACGGGCCTGTTTGTTGCGTACCTTATAAGCAGGGGCATCTACACCAGTATCGAGATACCGGTTGTCAGCATGATCCTGAATATATTGACGTATATCATTCTCGGCGGACTTGGCGTGCTTGTTGTCAACAGCAAGGCCAAGGAATTCGGGTCCCTTCTGATCAACGCCAGAAAAGGTGCTTCTCAGTCAGGAAGAAGCGGCAAACACAAAAGCGACGCAACACCTAAAATATTCGATACAAGCGTCATAATAGACGGAAGAATTGCAGATATCCTGGAGACGGGGTTTATTGAGGGACCGATCATCATCCCTGAATTTGTCCTTGTCGAATTGAGACATATCGCGGACTCATCGGACACCCTCAAGAGACAGAGAGGCCGGCGGGGACTGGATATCCTCAATGCGATCCAGGAAGAATACGGAGTGGAGATCTACAATACGGCTTCGGAGAAGGTGCTTGATGAAATCCCGGAAGTGGATGTCAAGCTGCTTAAACTTGCCCAGATCATGAACGGCAAGGTCGTCACGAACGATTTCAACCTGAATAAGGTCGCTGCCATCAAAGGCATACCGGTGCTCAACATCAATGAACTGGCCAACACCCTCAAACCGGTCGTGCTGCCGGGCGAGGAAATGATACTTTCTCTTGTCAAGGAAGGCAAGGAGAACGGTCAGGCCGTGGCCTATCTCGATGACGGCACGATGATCGTAGTCGAAGAGGGGAAACCGTTTATCGGGCAGACTATAAAAGTTATCGTGAGCAGCGTGCTTCAGACATCCGCCGGCAGGATGATTTTCGCCAAACCGGCGGGGAATGTGCGCCCCGCACACCTGTAGGGCATTGCAAAAGGGTGAGCTGAAAAGGGTGAACGGAGATGTATAAGAACAGCAAGGTTGCGGTGATCATCGCCGCCGCGGGAAAAGGGAGACGTCTCGGATCAAACGTCCCCAAACAGTATCTCAAAATCGGCGGAGAATATGTTATCGCAAAAACAATCAAAGCCTTTGAAAACATCGATGAAATCGACTACATTTTTGTTGTCACGAACGATGACTATACACGTATGTGCGCGGAGATCGTAGAAGAGCGGGGTTTCACCAAGGTGGAGGGGATCGTTCCCGGAGGAAGCCGAAGACAGGATTCCGTCTACAACGCGCTCCAGGAGATCAACGCCCGCAAGCCCGGCGTTTCAATGGTGCTCATCCATGACGGGGCAAGGCCTTTCGTCGAAAAGAACGTCATCCTGAACGTGCTTGAGGAAACAGAGAACACCGGCGCAGCGGTTGCGTGTGTCGCGATGACGAACAGCGTGCGTGTGATGGAAGCGGGCGGACAAGCCAGCAAAAGCGTGGACAGGACAGATTATTATTCGGTCCAGACGCCCCAGGGCTTCCGCAAGTCCATGCTCATCGACGCTTACGACAGAGCCTATGATGATGACTTCGAGGCAACGGACGACGCCTCCATCGTCGAACGGGCGGGCTATGATATCGCCATTGTGGACGGAGACTACGGCAACATCAAAATCACAACGAAGGAGGACTTGCCCATGGAAAACAGAGTCGGCACAGGCTTCGATGTGCATCAGCTCACAGAGGGAAGGAAACTGATACTCGGGGGCGTCGATATCCCCTATGACAGAGGCCTTCAGGGTCATTCCGACGCGGATGTGCTCGTGCATGCCGTGATGGATGCGCTTCTGGGCGCAGCCGCTCTGGGAGACATCGGGAAGCACTTCCCGGACAGTGATGACCAGTACAAAGACATCAGCAGCCTGAAACTCCTGGCGCAGGTCAAAAAGCTGCTCGAGGATAATTACTATAATATCGGCAACATTGACGTCACCCTCATCGCCCAGAGACCGAAGATCAGTCCCTACATCGATGAGATGCGGGACAACCTCTCAGAG
>JBGUKV010000153.1:0-13575 GCA_045114655.1 Candidatus Allocopromorpha sp.
TCGGGTGCCCGATCAGTTTCAAGGCTTTGCAGTTCTTTTTTACCCTTGGTATGCTCGCTTTCCCATTGATATATAAAACCCTGCAGGTCTTGTTCTTCTTCCAGAAGGTTTTGCAGTTCGCGCCATGGGCATAGGCGGCGTTTACAAAGGTCATGCACACATAGGTTTTCCCGCCTCTCCAGCAATACTTGTTGCTCATGGTATTGGTTCTGCAGAAATAGCAGCCGAATTTGTTCTTTTTCTTACCGGCGCGGTGTTTTTTGCCGTACTTTTTCCCGAGGTGTCCACCGAAGAGATTGTAACCGAACTTGTTGTCTCTGGCGACCAGTTTGGACCAGTCTGCCGCAGCCGCCGGGCCGGTGCCTCTCCAAACTGCATACAGTTTCACTGTCTTTCCGACCTTGGCCAGATTCTTAACAGATGCCTTGTTCTTATACTTCACTTTTCCCAACTGGAAATGCTTCATATTCACGTTTTTGAACTTCGTAACATCCGTATTGGTCGTCACCGGTCTACCGGAAGCTGTTGCCCAGCCGACGAACTTATATCCCTCCCGAGTAAATTGGTTGGCTTTCAGGTGTACTCTCTGCCCCGGTTTCACCGCCTGCTCTGTGACTGTGCCCTTACCTCCGGCCGGATCAAAGGCAATTCTGAATGTCGTCGGAATGACTGTGACTGTAATCCTGAAGCTTGCCGGGTTAAACTCGTCATTTCCCGCTTGGCGGACGGTCACCTGCGTCTTTCCGCCCCGTTTCCCAACCAATGTCCCAGATGCATTCACTGTTGCGATGGCTGGTTTCGAGGACATATAAGTCAAAGGCAGCCCACTGTCAACGTTTGCTTTGATGTTGATGCTCTGGCCTTCTTTGAATGTGATATCTCCTGCAGTTATGGTCTGGTTCTTTTTCGGAACCGTGATCGTCACGGCTGCAGGCTCGCTCCCATTGATCACATCCTTTACCGGCAGGCTCTTGACCGTGAAACTGTTATCTCCGTAGTGCAGCGATTCCGCTGAGATTACAATGGCAAAAGCCTCCTCCCCGCCGGACTCCCCTACGGTCACTGTTCCAAAACAAGTCTCGCTTCCTGCGTCATAGATGCCGACAACCTGTCCGAAACCGATGGAAACTTTACCCACTACACTAACGTCGCTGATTTCATCAGAAGTAATCTGATCACTTTCGAGCTCGATGCCTGGCGTGGCAAGCTCCGTCACCTCAGGCTCGCCCGGCTCTGCCGGATCCGCTCCGCCCGGTTCTGTCACTTCGGGTTCGCCGGTGTCTGTCCCTTCAACTGCAAAAGCAGCATCCACTGCACCAAAAGAAACAAGCATACAGATGATGCTGAGTGCAACTATTAAGCTGAAATAACAGATTTTACTCTTCATTATTATCACCCATGATCAAGCATGAATTCTCAATGCTTGTTCCGGTACCAGATCCCGCAGGAACCTTCGCTGGAGACCATGCACGGTCCGAAGGGTTCCATGGGCGTACAGCTTCCGCCGGCGAACATCGGGCACTGGTCCGGATTGATCCGGCCGGTGATGACATCGCCGCACCGGCATCCTGCCGGCAGCTCCATATCTTCATCGAGTCCGCGGCTTCCGCCGTCGAACTGCGCATACTCTTCTCTCAGATAGAGTCCTGAGTCATCGATGCGTCCGAGCCCGCGCCACACGGCCGGACCGGGAACATATACATCCTCGATCGCCTGCAGGGCGTTCGGGTTTCCGTTCTCCCGCACCGCATTGGGGTACATGTTTTCCACGCGGCCCTCACCTGCTTCGATCTGTTTGACGATCCTGTAGATCGCAGCCAGGATATGCTCCGCTTCAAAGCCGGAAACGACAAAGGGCTTCCCGTACGCGGCGGCAAGCTCATCGTACACGTGCACGCCGGTGATGACGCTCACATGTCCCGGACAGATGAATCCGTCGATGTCGTTCTGGTTCTGGCAGATCCAGTGCAACGCCGGGATCGCGGTCTTCAGCGCCGTTACGAGGCGGATATTCGCAAGGCCTCTTCGCGCGGCTTCCTTCACAAGCAACGCATAAGTGGGCGCCGTCGTTTCGAATCCCACTGCCGCCACCACATATGTCACATCCGGATGCGCCGCAGCCTTTTCGATGGCTTCCAGCGGCGAGTACATGATCGTAATGTTCGCCTTCGCGCCGCCGGCGTCGCCCGCTTTGTTTTCCGACAGGCTCCCAGCCGTGCCGGGCACCTTCATCATGTCACCAAAGGTGAGCAGCTCGCAGCCGGGTGCTTTTGCATAAGAAACGCATTTGTCGATGAAAGCCGTCGGCGTCACGCATACGGGACATCCCGGGCCCGAGATCAGCTTGATCTTCGGCGAGATCAGATCGCGGATGCCGTTCTTAAAAATTGCGGCAGTGTGAGTGCCGCAAACTTCCATCAGCTTAAGCTGTCTTCCGTCATATGATTTTAGGTAATCGATTACCTGCGCTATGTCCATCTGACACCTCCGGCTTACGCCAGCTCCTCCAGATCCGCGAACAGGTCGATGATTTCCTGAGCCTGTTCTTTTTCCATGACTTCGATGGCGCAGCCCGCGTGCACCAGCACATACTGGCCCACCTCGGGCGCCACCAGTCCGATATTCACATTGACGAGATTTCCGTTGAAATCCACTTTGGCGGTCATGCCGTCAATTTCCGTCACCCTGCCGGGGATCGCTACGCACATCGCTTACGCCTCCTCTTCCGGCAGTTTGCAGATATCCACCCAGCCGATCGCGTTCGAATACTTGTATATTTCATCACAGGTCAGTTCGATGGCGCTGTTGCTGGAGCCGCATGCCGGGAACACGGTCTCGAAACGCTTGAGGGTTTCGTCGCAGTACACATCCACATCGTCACGTGTCAATGCAAAAGCACAAACGCCGCCGATGGCGTGTCCTGTGTATTCCAAAACCTCATCGGGCTTCAGCATCTTCGCCTTGAAGCCGAACTGATCCTTGAATTTCCTGTTGTTGATCCGTCCGTCGCCAGCCATCTGCACGAGAATCGCGCCCTCGCCGTTAGGTTTCAGGAAGGACATGGTTTTGCAGATGCGCGCGCCTTCTACGCCGACCGCCTCCGCTGCCAGATCGACCGTCGCACTGGACACGTCGAATTCCATGACTCTGTCTTCCATTCCGAACTGACGGAAATATTCTTTTACTTTATCTATTGCCATTCGCTACCTCCATACAAAGCGGATTCATACAAAGTGCATTCACACAAAGCGCATTCTAACACTTTTGCCGGTGTTCGTAAAGCGGTCTAATCTTCGATCAGATTCTCCAGTGTCTCATAGAGGACTTCCGGCTGGACCGGTTTGGACAGGTGTGCGTTGAGTCCCGCCTGCATGCTCCGCTGCACGTCCTCGTCAAAGGCGTTGGCTGTCAGCGCAATGATCGGAATGGTCTTGGCATCCGGACGATCCATCGCACGGATCGCCTTCGTCGCTTCCAGACCATCCATCTCCGGCATACGCATATCCATCAGGATCGCATCATAATATCCCGGCTCGTGGGACTCGAATTTCTCGACTGCGATCTTTCCGTTTTCGGCAAGATCTGCCTCCATCTCTCTGCCCTCCAGGACCATCATCATGATCTCCGCATTCACCTGCACGTCTTCCGCAAGGAGAATCTGACGTCCGGCCAGGTCTGCCTTGCGCGTCTCCTTGCTGATGGCGATCCCCTTCTTGTTCATGGCCGCCTTGAATTCATCTATCACGGTCGCCGCAAAGAGCGGTTTCGCGAGGAAGCTGTCGACGCCTGCTGCCGTTGCTTCTTCCAGAACATCCTCCCACTGGTATGCTGTCAGGATGATGATCGCCGATTCGTCTCCGACGATTTCCCGGATCCTGCGGGTCGTTTCGACGCCGTCCATCTCAGGCATCTTCCAGTCGACCAGGATCAGGTTGTATGGATTCATACGCGCGTTGCGCAGGTTCACCATCTCAATGGCCTGGCTCCCGGATTCCGCGCTCTCTGAAGCGATGCCTGCTTTGCTCAGTACCAGCTGCGCGTGTTCGCAGGCTATCGGATCATCATCTATGATCAGAACGCACATCTTCTTCGGATCGACCGTATGGTTCAGATTATCCGCAATCGTTCGCTCGGAATTCATGAGGGTGACGGTGAACGAGAATGTGGTGCCTTTGCCCTTCTCGCTTTCGACCTTGATGTCGCCGTTCATCATTTCCACGATGTTCTTGGTGATGGCCATGCCGAGGCCGGAGCTTCCGTATTTGTTCGTCGTGGAGGAATCCTCCTGGGCGAAGGTGTCGAAGATGTGCGGCAGGAATTCTTTGCTCATTCCGATGCCGGTATCAGAGATCTTAAACTGCAGGGTGGACTGTCCGTCGAATTCCGCTTTCTTCTCTACTTCAAGTTCTACACTGCCGCCTTCGGGCGTGAACTTGACAGCGTTTCCGAGGATGTTGATCAGCACCTGCTTCAGTTTCATGTCGTCGCCGATGTAATACTCGTCGAGTTGCCCCTTGATATGGCACTGGTAATCCAAACGGCGGTCCATGCACTGGCCGTTGAACATCACGTTGATTCCTTCCAGCAGTTTCTGGAGGGAAAACTCTTCATTCCGCAACACGAGCCTTCCGGATTCGATGCGGGACATATCGAGGATATCGTTGATCAGTCCCAGCAGGTGATCGGCAGAATCTCCGATTTTCTTCAGATAATCCTTGGTCTTCTCCGGTGTTTCAGGATCGTTCAGGGCGATGTTGTCCAATCCAATGATTGCGTTCATCGGCGTCCGGATCTCATGGCTCATGTTGGACAGGAAGGCAGTCTTGGCTTTGTTCGCCTCCTCCGCTGCGGTGAGGGCGTCGCTCAGCGCCTGGCTCTGCTCCTCCAGTTGCTTCTGCACAGAGATCCTGTAGTCCAGTTCTTCCTGCCGCGTCCGGGCTTCCGCTTCCGCCGTTTCCGTCGCCAGAAGCAGCTTCGTATTTCTCTTGTTCTGCACCAGGATATACCCGAGGATCGCGAGCATGATCAGGACCGTCACAATAGAAAGCAGGATACTTCTGTTGATGATCCCGTTTGTGTAAGCGCTGATTCTGTCGGTGATCACGCTTTCCCGGATCAGATAGGTCAGCATCCAGTCGGTCCCCTCGATGGGCGCGTAACTCAGTGTCTCGCGGATCCCATCGTATGTAAATTCACTTTCTCCTTTTTTCAGATTTGCAAAATCATCACAGACTTTTTCGTAGGAATAGCCTTCCAGATAATCCGCGTGCTCCATAGCTCCCAGCAGATTGTCTTCCACGGCGAGACCGCCCAGGATCTGGTCTGTCAGAGCAACGCCGGCGCTGGTATAGATGTTCGAGAAGGTCGCGTCTGTTTTCTGTGAATGCATCGAAACGCCGGACAGCATTTCATCCATACTGATTTCCTCAAAGCATGTGGCCAGTTTCTTGCCATCGAGGTTCAAATCGACCGGCTGGGCGATGATGACAGTCTTGTCCTTTTGCTGCAGGTTTTTGATCGAGATCTCCGGTCCCTTGATCGTATGGAAATCGAAGCTGTACTGATCGATATCATATCGCTTCCCCAGGGACGTATGGATCACGCCGTCTTCATCTACGAAGGCAAACTTCTCCAGATGGAAGTATTTCTTCATCTTAGCCTGATACTCCTGCAGATGCGCTTCGTCCTGCAGATCGTCCGGTTCGATCATTTCGAGCGCGACATCCATATCCTGGATTCGCCCTTTCAGGTTGTCCGCAACAACCTGTTCCCGGCGGCCTGCCAGTTCATCCAGATACAGGTGGCTGACCGTTTCGACGGATGCCTCCGAACTCTTTTTCGCGGCCTGCCCCATCCAGATCGTCCCCAGCACGAGGATCAGCATGACCAGCAGCATCCCACCAAACGCGATCAGCGTGCTGTTTTTTCTCAAGCCCTTCGCTGTTTGATTCTTTTCCATGATTCCACCCACGTTACACTTATACTACAACCATTTTCGATACAGTCATTTAGCACGTATTTTCACAAGTACTATTATAACACAAAAGCCGCACAAAAAAAAGGCGCGCCGCATTTGGCGCGCCAATTTCTTTGATTTTATTTCTTGTCTTTGTCCAGGATCTTCTGAGCCATTTCTTTTCTGCGTTCGTCTTCATCCGGAAGCATTTCCGCATCGACCCATTCCTTCGCAAAATCCTTCTGCTGCCCGGCTGCTGCAGCCTTTGCTTTATTACTCTTCATCATGATGGCGAGAGAAACAGCAATTCCGCCCCACAGTCCGATGCATGCGATACACATCATTATGATTGCACTTGCGCTCATTGTGTTACCTCCTTACTTAGTCATCATATCCGGGCGCGTCGTCCGGCTTCTTGTAGAAGCTTTCCTTGCCCTTCATCAGAGTTAAAACGATTGTTCCGATTACCAGGAACAGAATGAAGATGATGCCGATCCAGAGCGGATATACATCATATCCATCCTTGAAGTAAGTGATCAGGTTGGAAACCGTCGTGTAGCCGAGAACGATGACTGTGACGATCTTCAGGCACCATGTCCACCACTTGCCAATGCTGAAGTTGGAGAACTCATTGGCTGCTGCTCTGATCTTTTCAGGCTTGAAGAACCAGCCAATCAGGATAACTTCGATAACGCCGCTGGCTACGATGCCGATGTTGTTTGCAACGTAGTCCGCCAGATCCAGGAAGTACAGACCTGCCTTCGTGACAAACAGGAATGATACGATGAACGCAGGAACCAGAACGGTTGTGACTGCCTTTGTATGAGACAGTTCCCACTTGTCCTGTACGCCTGTGATGACCGCCTGGATGATGGAGATCAGCGATGTGATACCTGCTGTGAACAGGGATACGAAGAACAGTACGCCGAACAGTGAGTTCAGAGCCGGCAGTGTGCTGATGGCTGTCGGGAATACGACGAACGCCAGGCCAACGCCTGCTGCGGCAACGTCTTCTACGCCGCACTGCTGTGCATATGCCATGTAACCGATGATGGAGAAGATGCCGATGCCGGCGAAGATCTCGAATCCGTGGTTTGTGCATGCTGTCAGGAACGCTGTGTTAACAACGTCCTCTTCCTTCGGCAGGTAGCTGGAGTATGAAATCATGATCGCAAAAGCAATCGACAGGCTGAAGAATACCTGGCCATAAGCTGCTACCCATACATCTGGCTTGGCGATCGCGCTCCAGTCCGGAGTGAACATGTAAGCGATACCATCGATCGCGCCCGGCAGTGTGATTCCTCTGAAGAAAATAACAACTACGCAGAGCAGCAGGATTGGCAGGCAGATCTTACATGCGATATCGATACCCTTGTTGATGCCGCCGTACATGATGATCGCTACTACGATCCATACAATGAAGAACGGCGCGAGCAGACCGACATTGATGCCGCCGACCTGTGTGATGCTGTCAGTGATCTGCAGCATTCCGTAGAATGCGCCCGCTGTGTCCTCGCCCCAAGTGCATCCGAAGGCCTTGCCGATGTAGCAGAGTACCCATACAACGATTGCGAAATAGTAAACGGTGATCAGGAATGAAATCAGTACCTGGAACCAGCCAAGGAACTCGAACTTCGTGTTGATCCTTGCCAGTGTACCAGGAGCACCTGATCTGTAGGTTTTCCCTAATGTGTATTCCAGAATCAGAATCGGAATACCAGCTGTGAGAATGGCAAACAGGTACGGGAAAATGAACGCGCCGCCGCCGTTTGTAGCTGCGATGTACGGGAATCTCCACAGATTACCGAGACCTACAGCGGATCCGATTGCAGCGAGTATGAAACCTAATTTGCTGTTCCATTGTGCTCTCAAAATAAAACACTTCCTCTCTAACAATAATAACTGAAAAATAAAAAAAAATAATAACTTGTGCAATATAACAAGATATTGCACTCCGTTATTATATATATCCAACAATAATATGTCAACGTACTATTTAATACAAATTATGATGCGGCTTCTGATGCAAAATCAACGAATGATTTTGGCAACGATGTCGACGAAATTCTTCTCGATGTAAGTCCCCCGTTTCATAACGATGGGGATGCCTTTGTTCGTGGAGATCCTGATGTTCTCATCTTCCTGTATGATTCCCACAAGCGGGCTCGTGAAGCAGCTTGCAACGGTAGCCAGATCCGGCATATATCCTTCCCGCATCAGTTCGACATTGACTCTGTTCAGCACGACATATATATCTGTCAGACCGTTGTCGCGGAGGAAACGCTCTGTCATCTCCGCGTCGCGGCTGGCCGCGTACTCCGGCTCCGTCACGATCACGGCCCTGTCCGCAGCTTCCAAAGACACCTCAAGCATCTCCCCGATCCCTGCCGGGCAGTCGATGATAATGTAGTCGAACACTTCCTTCAGCTTAGCGCAGAGGATCGCCATATGCAAAGGCGTAATATCCCGTTCATCCAGTCTGGGGGCGGCCGCCATGAAGTACAGGGAGCTGAATCCGTCCACCCTGATGATGGCTTTGCTGATCCTGCAGATTCCCTAAATAACGTCCATGATGTTGTAAACGACTCTGTTTTCCATGCCAAGATAAAGGTCCATGTTCCGCAGACCCATATCCATATCTATGAGCAGCACATTATAGCCACGCTGCGCCAGCGTCGCTCCCATATTGACCGAAAACATTGTCTTGCCGGTCCCGCCCTTACCGGAGGCGACCAGTAGAACTTTACCCATCATCCTGCTCCAAAAAAATCGATTTATCTGCTTTTTACATTGTGCATGGATTAAAGGAAATAGTCAAGAAATAATTTGTCAGACAGTGCAGTTGCGGTTTTCCGGCGAGACGACCTTCATGTGATGTAGCCGAGGCCTTTCATGCTCACGTAACTTCCGTCACCGATGATGATGTGGTCGATTACCGGGATCCCCAGCAGCTTGCCCACCTCGACCAGCCGTTTCGTCGAATCGATGTCCGCATCGGAGGGCGCAGGATCCCCACTCGGATGATTATGCACAAAGGCCACGGAGCCCGCGCTCCTTCTCACCGCAGGGCTGAAGACTTCCCTGGGGTGACTCGGTGAGGAAGTCAGATCGCCGACGGACACCTCACGCTCCTCCAAAATCTCTCCCCGCGCATTGATCAGCAGGCATTTGAAATGTTCCTTCGTCTCATACCGGAGTCTCTCCAAAAACAGATTCGCAATATCTTCCGGATTCCGGATCCTGACTCTCTCCTCCGCCGGCAGGCACGACAGTCGCTTTCCCAGTTCCAGGGCCGCCATCAGCAGGCACACCTTGGCGTCACCCATACCGGAGACCTTCTTCAGTTCCTCCGGGCTGCACTCCGCCAGGTACCGCAGTCCCCGTTCATCCAGCGCCAACACTTCCCCTGCCAGCTCCATCACCGATTTCGCTCTGGTCCCCGTGCCCAGAATGATCGCCAGCACCTCCACTGTCGACAGACTCTCCGGCCCGTCCCGCAGCAGTTTCTCCCTCGGCCTCTCCGAAGCCGCAAGCTGTTGCATCTTCATCTCACATCCCCCTTTCGTTACACGCCCGGCGTCTCCCCGGTTCAACCCGGTGCAGATATCCGGTTCTTCCCTGCACATCTGGTCCGTGTTTCCGGCGCGGTTCGCCCATGCATCCGGCACAACTGTCCGTGCTTCCGGCGCGGCTGCACTGCGGGCAAAAGCAGGATCTGCTTTTGTCCGCGTATCCTTTGTGCACGCCACCGACTCCCATTGCGTGTAAGTTCTGACATTATTTTACACTACATCCAAAAAATATCAACCCCAAATTTCTACCGCACAGCAGCTTTTCCGATCAAAAATCGGAATGTAAAAGTTTTTATATCAAAAGTGAATCATAACTACGACTTTTTGCTTTTGCATAAGAGCCCTGAGGTCTCCGACCAAGGAAAATCGTAGTTTCTGGAACGATTCGCAACAAAAACTACGACCATAGACCTCCTGCGAGAGCAAGACACAGTTGATTGTCGTAGTTTTTGACTGCATTTGGAAGGAAAACTTTTACATTCCGAAATTGCGGACAGCAAAAAAGGAGGCGATTGCCTCCTTGTGTTTATCTGTCCTGCATGCTGATGGACTCGATGGCTACCGGACCGCCGCGGACGACTTCGATGTTCTTGAAGCGCTCGTTGATGGCGCGCAGGATAGAGTCGTTCTTGGCCTCCGTGCGGGTCGCCTCGATGAGGACGCTCTTCTTGTCCATGTCCTTGACCAGGAACTTGAACGCTTCCGCCATCTGGAAGATCTCGGCGCGCTCTGTGTTGCTGACGTTGAAGATCTTGATGAACATGACCTCCTTGCTGCGGATGGCCTTGTCTGTGTAGTCGATCACCTTGATGACCTCGACCATGCGGTTGAGCTGCTTCTTGATCTGCTCATGAGTGGCGTCATCTGCGTCCACGCATATGGTCATGCGGGAGATGTTCGTATCCTCTGTCTCACCTACTGTGAGAGTATGTATGTTGTAGGCTTTGCCCGAGAAGGACCCGGAGATCCGCGCCAGTACGCCAACTCTGTTCTCCACGTAGAGGGAGATCCAGCGCCGTCTCATTCCGCCTGTTGTATTGCTGCTCATATCTGTACCTCCTTGTCCCTACATCTCTGTGATCAGGTCCGTGATCGCGCCGCCCGGTTTGATCATCGGCATGACCAGATCTTCGTCTTCGATGATGAACTCGATGAGGGTCGGACCCTTCTTGTTCGCACGGGCTTCTTTCAGCGCCGGTTCGATCTCGTCGGCGTCAAATACGCGCAGACCCTTCGCCCCGTAGGCCTCGGCCAACGCGACGAAGTCCGGAACATACGGCGGACACGTCTTGTCACGACCGTGGCACTCCTTGCAGAGATTCCTGCGTTTGCGCAGGCAGGTTCCGGAGTAGACCTTGTTCGCGAACAGTTCCTGCCACTGGCGAACCATTCCCAGATAACCGTTGTTGAGAATGCATATGGTGATGGGCAGCTCGTTGACAACTGCCGTCGCCAGCTCCTGGGAATTCATCTGGAATCCGCCGTCGCCGGTGATGGTGACCACCTCTGCGCCCGGATTGCCCAGCGCCGCGCCGATGGCCGACGGAAGTCCGTAGCCCATCGTGCCCAGTCCGCCTGAGGAAATGAACTGGCGCTTGCCGTAGACCTCGAAGAACTGGGACGCCCACATCTGATGCTGTCCTACGTCCGTCGTCAGGATCGGTTCCTTGAAGACCTTGTTGATGCCGTCGATGATCTGCTTCGCGCGCAGCTTCTCGCCGCTCAGGCAGTCCGGCATATCTTCGCCAAACGTCTGCGTCAGCGGTTTTTCGGCGCGCCACTCATTGAGCTGGCTGATCCACGCCTCCCGTTTGCGGGCGGTGCTTGCCGCGCTTGCTGCGCTTGCCGCACTTGAAGCCGAAGAAGCTTCCCCTTCCTCAATCTGCTTCAGAAGCGCGCGGATGGCTTTGCCCGCGTCACCTACGATCGGAACATCGACGTTGACGTTCTTCGAGATAGACGCCGTATCGATATCGATGTGTATGATCTTCGCTTCGGGAGCGAAAGTTCCGAGCTTGCCGGTGATCCTGTCGTTGAATCGCGTGCCGATGGAGATGAGCATATCGCAGTGGTTGACCGCGTTGTTCGCTGCCCAGTTTCCGTGCATGCCCACATTGCCGTAGTAGAGCTCATGATTGGTGGGAACGCTTCCCTTGCCCATGACCGTGGTCACAGCCGGGATCTGGGACGCTTCCACCAGCTTCGTCATATCGTTTTGGGCGCGGGAGATCTTCACGCCGCCGCCCAGGATGAACAAAGGCTTCTTCGCCTTTTCGATCATGCCTGCGGCGCGCTTGATCTGTCCGGCGTGGACGGATGTCGGCGGCTTGTATCCCCGCAGGTTGACCTTGTCCGGATATATATCGCTGCCGAGAGTCTCCATCACATCCTTCGGAAGATCCAGAAGCACAGGGCCCGGACGACCTGTGGACGCGATATAGAACGCCTCCTTGATCATCTTGTTCAGTTCGCCTCTGTTGTGGACCATGGCGGAATACTTGGAAATGTTCTTTGTAACGCCTACGATGTCCACTTCCTGGAAGCTGTCGTTTCCGATCAGATCGAAAGGCACCTGTCCTGTCAGGCACACTAACGGAACGCTGTCCAGATTCGCGTCAGCGATGCCTGTTACCAGGTTCGTCGCGCCCGGACCGCTGGTGGCGATGCAAACGCCTACCTTGCCCGTGGAACGTGCGTAGCCTTCGGCCGCGTGAACGAGGGCCAGTTCCTGCCGGGGCAGGATCAATTCCACCTGATCCTGCTTGTACAGTTCGTCAAAAATACCGACGACTGTTGCTCCGGGATAGGCGAATACCTTTTCCACGCCTTCCGCCTGAAGGGCTCTGATCAGAAGTTCATTTCCCGTGATTTTTGGCATATCTTACTCCTCTTCCTGCCTCTTGAATGCCTTGTATTTATTTTCTGCATCTTCACTCGCTATCTTGAAGAGCTTCTCCGCGTTCTCCGGGAAAGTGATCTTCAGGGCAGCGTACCGGTTTTCTCCATCCAGGAACTCTTCATATGGGATCGAAGCTTCCTTGGAGTCGACGTGCATCTTCGGCCCGTCTGTGATATCCGGATTATATCTGTAGAGCGGCCAGTAACCGGACTGCACCGCGCGTTTCATCTCTTCCTGCACATTGTTCATGCCGGCCTTGATGCCGTGCACCGTACAAGGTGTGTACGCGACGATGACCGACGGTCCCTTGTGCTCTTCTGCTTCCTTGATGGCTTTGAGCAGCTGGTTGAAGTCGTAGCCCATGGCGACGGTAGCGACATAGACATTGCCGTAGGTCTTCAGGATCTGCGCGATGTCTTTCTTTCTGCTCTTCTTGCCGGACGCCTGGAATTCAGCTACAGCGCCGAGCGGCGTCGCCTTCGAGGACTGTCCGCCCGTATTGGAATATACTTCATTATCTATGATGAATACGTTGATGTCTTCACCAGTAGCGATGACATGGTCCAGACCGCCGAATCCGATATCGTAAGCCCAGCCGTCGCCGCCGTACATCCAGAAGCTCTTCTTGGCCAGATAGTCTTTGCGCTCGAGGATCTCTTCGGTAAGTTCGATGAATTCCTGTTCCATGGCGTTGGCCTGCTTGACATCCCCTCTGACGACTTCTTCCATCTCTTCGATCAGAAGGTCTGTGGCGTTCCTGTTGGCTTCCAGATCATCATAGGTGTCCAGCCATTCGAATCCGACGGAGTTGTCTCCTGCCATCTCCAGATACTTGTGCATCAGATCCTTCTGTCTCTCACGCTGCTGTCTGACGGACAGGTACATACCGAGCGCCAGCTCCGCGTTGTTCTCGAACAGGGAGTTGGTCCAGGCAACGCCGTGACCCCTCTTGTTCAGGCAGTACGGAATACCCGGCATGCCGGAGCCCCACGCCTGGGAGCATCCTGTGCCGTTTGCCCAGTATACTCTGTCACCGAAGAGCTGTGTGAGCAGCTTGGCGTACGGTGTCTCGCCGCAGCCTGCGCAGGCGGCAGAGAACTCGCACAGCGGCTGCCGGAACTGGCTGCCTCTGATGGAGTACGGTGTGA
>JBGUKV010000154.1:0-40422 GCA_045114655.1 Candidatus Allocopromorpha sp.
CAATGTTCGCGGCTTTCGCCGTGGCCCGCTTACCGCGAGCTTTTATATATTACCTCATGCCCGAACCATTGTCAACAACTTTTTTCATGTTTTTAAAAGTTTTTTTGAAATCCCCGCGAATGCCCTTCGTTGAGCGGTTTTCGGGCGATTGACAACAGCTGATCAGGATGTTTTTGCTGTTTTTCTGAAACTTAAATCAGTTCCAGGAATGCTTTGATTTCTTCCTGTGTAGTGCCCCAACTCGTGACGAGCCGGATGCACTGATGGGTGTCTGTCACGACCGGATACGTCTCGAACATGACCTTGGTCGCCAGGAACTCCGCCTGCTCCTTCGGGAACATCGGGAACACCATGTTCGTTTCCTGCGGCAGATAGAACTCGTAACCCTTGCCTGCGATTCCCTTCGCCAGCTGCGTCGCCATTCTGACTGCTTGGTCACCTAAATCCAGATACAGTCCGCCCTCCAGCAGCGCATCGAACTGTACGCCCATCAGCCTGCCCTTGGCGAGCAGCGCGCCGCGCTGCTTGATGAGGAAGCGCATATCCTCTTTCAGCGCATCGTTGACGATGACCAGCGCCTCGCCGAACATGGCGCCGCATTTGGTCCCGCCCAGATAGAACGCGTCGCAGATCTGCGGCAGATCCTCAAAGCTGACATCGTTCTTCTCGCTGCTCAGCGCCATCGGCAGCCGCGCACCGTCCAGATAGATATACAGGCCGTGCTTGTCGCAGCAGTCCCGCAGCGCCTGAAGCTCTTCCTTTGTATATACCAGACCGGTCTCTGTGGAATCGGAAATGTAGATTGCCTTCGGGAGAACATAGTGCTCATCCTCATGAAAGATCAGAACGTCCTCGATATCCGCAGGGCGCAGTTTGCCGTCCTTGGTCTTCACGTGGTTGATCTTATGTCCGGTCGCTTCGATGGCGCCCGTCTCATGCACGCAGATATGTCCGCTGTCCGCAGAGATCACGCTCCAGTGCGGCCGGAGCAGGAATGCTGCCAGTGCCGACAGGTTCATCAGCGTTCCGCCGGGCAGGAAATGCACATCCGCTCCGGGGCATTTGACCAGTTTTCTGATCCTGTCCGCTGCTTTCCTGCAGTATTCGTCCTCACAGTATCCGTCATGCAGTTCCATGTTCGTATCGACCAGAGCCTGCAGCACGATCGGATGGCACCCCAGGCTGTAATCGTTCTTCAGAAAGATCATTCTCATTCTCCTCTCATCATGATTCTCTATCGTAACCAGTCAGTCGTTCTTCTCCAGTCGGTTTGTGAATGAAATTATATACGACCGGCGCCCGCGCCGCAAGCAAAAGCATCATGTGCCGGGCTGAGCTTCTGCAAAATCTTCCCACCCGTTTTGTTCCCTATAGTTTGTTTCCTATAGTTTGTTTCCTATGGTATAATCCCTTCAGTATTAACAAACGGAGGAACCACATGGCAGTAAAAGTAATCGACGTCAAGGTCGGTGTGTTCGACGAGAACAACCGGATCGCAGACGAAGTAAGAACATATAATAGAAGCAAAGGCACGCTGATGATCAACATCATGGCGTCGCCGGGCGCAGGCAAAACAACGACGTTGCTGCGCACAATCGATGCGCTGAAAGACGACTACACAATCGGCGTTATGGAGGCAGATATCGAAGCCTCCGTTGATGCAGAGAAAATGCAGGCAGCCGGCGTCAAGTCCATACAGGTCCACACAGGCGGCGAGTGCGCCATGGACGCGAGCATGGTTCAGCAGGCGCTGCAGGAATTTGACACGAACGGCATCGACCTGCTGTTCATGGAGAATGTGGGCAACCTAGTCTGCACCGCAGAGCAGGATACAGGCGCTGATTATAATGTAGAGATTCTGTCCGTTCCGGAAGGAGATGACAAACCCCTCAAGTACCCGCTCATGTTTTCGATCTGCCAGTGCGTGCTGATCAACAAGATCGATACAAGGAACTGGTTTGCCTTTGACGATGACGCTGTAAAGGAACGCATCCATAAACTGAATCCGGATGCGGATGTTCTTTTCTTATCAGGAAAAACAGGAGAAGGATTTGACCAGTGGATCGACTGGCTGCGCGACAAGCTGCAGAGTCACTGATCCCCGGAATGGTCCAATGAATGATCCCCAGACTGTCCCGACTCATCAGGATGTACCGGCTGCGGTACGTCCTTTTTCTTTTCCGGAAGATTGGTGATGAGCACAGCAGCGACAACAAGGGCAGACCCGATCATCATCACCGTTGTCAGCACATCGCCGACCAGGAAGTGACCGAAGATGCACGCGAGCACAGGTTCCAGTGTGTTGACAAGCGCTGCGTTGCCCGGTCCGATGAGGCGCACGCCAATGGCGTAGAACAGGATCGCCAGGAATACGCATACGACAGACAGCAGAATCATCATGCCGATCTGGGCCGGCTCTGTCGCAAACATCGGCTTCCCGCTTAAGGCGCATCGGATGCAGTTCACCGCCGCCGCGGAGGTCATAACATACCCCGCTACTGCGAAGCTGTTCTCCTGCTTGACGCTTTCCGCTGAGAGCCCGAACAAATAGATGACATATCCAACCGCCGCGAGGAACGCGAAGAACACGCCGATGAGGTTGACTTCCATATCGGGCGACCACACGATGAGGCACAGCCCGCCAAAGGACAGCAGGACCGCAATGATCCTGGCAGCCTTCACCGGCTCCCGCCCCGTGATCATCTCGATGGCGACGATCATGGCCGGGAAGGTAAACGAAACAATGGTCGCCAGCGAACCGGATATATAATCGAAGGATATATATAATGTAGTCGACATGCCGATGTAGCCTGCGCAGGCAACGGCCATGCTCAGCGCCGCGCGGCGCGAAAACCGGAACGGGATCTTGCGAATCAGGAGGAACGCCCACATGATAATCGCGGCATATAGGAATTTGTTGAACAGGAGCGTCTCCGTCTCAACGCCGATCCTGAAGGACATAAATGAAAACGACGGCACCAGACCGTAGCATATAGATGTAATTGTTACGCATATCGCGCCAAGGATTTTCGTGTTCTTTGTCATACTTTGCTGTCATTCTCCTGCTCTGCTGTCACTATATAATCCATTAGGAACTGTGCCCCGCGAATCAAATCTTCCTCTTTTGTGTTTTCTTCCGGCACATGGCTTCGCCCATCGATGCTTGGAACGAAAATCATGCCGGCTTTTGTATATGGCGCGAGCATGGCCGTATCATGAACTGCGCCACTGTCCATTACTTTATATATCACTCCGCACTCCTCCGCAAGGGGTGTCATCTCTTTGATCACATCCCTTGAAAAAGGAATGGCCGATGAATCTGCTATATCACGTATGCTGCATTCCACGTGCCGTGCCTGCGCGACCTCTTCTGACGCCGCGCGGATCCGCCGTACCGCCTCCTCTGTGTTCCGGTCGTCGTTGCTTCGAATATCCACGGTGAACCTGACGGAATCCGGAATCACATTGGAGCCGCCTGGACTGGCGCTGATCTTCCCGATCGTCGCCACCACTCCACGCCCCATGTCAATAGCCATCTGCTCGATGGCGAGAGCCGCTTCCGCAAAAGCACACATACAGTCCCGGCGCCCGATCATCGGCGATGCGCCGGCATGATTTCCCAGGCCGACGAACTCGATCTGAAGCACATGCATACCAAAGACGGTATCCACGATACCAATCTGCAGATTCTCTGCATCCATGACGGGCCCCTGCTCGATGTGCAGTTCCACCGCGCGATGCACGCCTGCGAAGTCCATCGGAAAGGTTGATGCAAAAGCCTCTTCATTCCAGTACCCGCACGCTTTGAGATGTTCCTGCAGTGTAACGCCCTGCTCATCTTTCAGTGCCGAAAGATCTTTCGCGGTATATTTCCCGGTGAGAAATTTGCTTCCTGTCATAGTCGATCCGAAGACAGAACCTTCTTCCTCCGCATAGACCATCACCGCCGTGTCCGTATGGACACCATGGTCCGCGAAAGTCCGCAGCACTTCCATGCCGCTGATGACGCCATAGATACCGTCAAGCCACCCGCCGTTTCGGACGGTGTCGATATGAGACCCGATGATCGTGGTGCCTTTGCTTGCCGGCGGACAGATCCGGATGTTCCCCACGGAGTCTGTTTCCATCTGGAACCCGTATTCGCCAGCGATACGGGCCAGATAATCTCTGGCCCGCCCGTCTTCTTCAGTATATGAAAATCTGGTCACACCTCGTCCGGGTGTTGCAGTGATTCTTTGGAGCGCCTGCAGGTCTCTCAATAATCTCTGACCATTTATTTTCATGAATCGCCCTCCTAGTCACGCGACTTATACGCTGCGCCGAACGGCTGTCCGGCAACAAACCTGCCCTGGCCCTTCTGTCCGACGTATTCCGCGTTTTCAACGATAACCTCGCCGCGAAGGAGAACTGTTTCCGGACGTCCGATCTGTTCGAATCCTTCGAAGGCCGAATAGTCGACGCCTTCTGCACTGGTCTCTGCGGAAATGACGCCTCTGTAGGAAGGATCATAAATGACAACGTCTGCATCGAAGCCCGGTGCAATCTGGCCTTTGTTCACAAGTCCGTTTGTTTTGGCCGGCATAGTCGCGTACAGATCGACCAGCCTGCTTGGTGAAATCTTTCCTGTCTCAACACCACAGGTCCAGAGCACAGACAGTCTGTGCTGCAGGCTCGGTGCTCCGTTCGGAATATCTGCGAAGGAATTGCCCTCGCCGTATCCCATGTGCTTCTGCTCTGCGTAGTCGAATCCGCAGTGATCGGAGCTGACCGCGTTGAGCCATTTCCGGTCGACCGCTTCCCACAGCGCCTCTCTGTGTTCCTCAGTCCTGAGGGCAGGTGAGCACACGAACTTGGCGCCTTCGAATCCCGGTCTTGCCAGTTCTTTTTCATCCAGCGTCAGATAGTGTGTACACGTCTCACCGAAGATCCTCTGTCCTCTCGCATAAGCATCCTTGATCTCCTGCAGCGCTTCTTTGCAGGTCACGTGCACAACATAAAGCGGCGCGTCCGCGAGCTCCGCCAGATAGATCGCTCTTCTGGTTGCTTCTGCCTCCACGACCGGTGGTCTGGACACGGCGTGATAATACGGCCCTGTCTTGCCTTCTGCAATAAGCTGTTTCGTAAGCACATCGATCATGTCGGCATTCTCAGCATGTACCATGATAGTGACGCCGGCTTCTTTGCCTTTGAGCATGGCGTTGAGGATCGCGTCATCATCCGCGTGGAAGAACTGCCCTTTGTACGCCATGAACAGCTTCATGGTCGGATATCCGGCGTCCGCCAGTTTCGGAATCTCCTCGATGACCTCCGGGCGCGGGTCGGTCATGACTACATGGAATCCGTAGTCGACCATTGCGATGCCCTCTGCGTCGGACGCTTTATACTCTTCCAGAGATTCAATAAGGCCCTTGTCCTTGACCTGATTCACGAATTCTATGACAGTCGTCGTTCCGCCCAGAGCAGCCGCGTTCGATGTTTCGAAACCACGCACCTTGCTGCCTTTGTACACGAATGAGAAGTGCACGTGCTGGTCAATGCCGCCCGGCAGGACATATTTTCCTTCTGCATCGATGACTCTGTCCGCTTCCGCGTCCGCAGATGCCGAAACACATTTGATTTTTTCACCTTCAATAAGGATATCGCCTTTGAATTGGTTTTCTGATGTAACGATCGTTCCGCTTTTGATTAAGGTCCTCATCTTTTCCCTCCTCCGTTTCATCGATTCTTTATCTGTCAGTCCCCTGTGTCTGTCGCGTTCTTATGTGTGAAGTATACCACAATTCTCACACTGTGGTATAATCCAACCAGGAGGTTTGAAATTATGAATACAGAAGATCTTAAGAACCAGGCCCAGGGCGTACTGGACGGCGGTAAAGAAAAGGCTGCTGCATTTCTCGAAGACGGAGGCAAGATGGATCAGCTGCTCGAACAGGTCGAAGCGAAGCTCGAAACCGTTCCGAAAGCAGGCGCGTACCTCGCTGATGTCCCGCGCATGATTGCGCTTCTGAAAGACTACATCCAAAAGGATTACACAGAGGTTCCGAAGAAGTCGCTCATCATGATCGTTGCGGCGCTTCTCTATCTGGTCAATCCGAAGGATATCATTCCGGACAAGTACATCGGCGTCGGACTGATCGACGACGCGGCCGTTATTGCGGCATGCATCGCGCTGACCAAAAGCGACCTTGCTGCATATGACGCATGGAAGGATGCA
Source organism: Candidatus Allocopromorpha sp. (assembly GCA_045114655.1). Classification (GTDB taxonomy): domain Bacteria; phylum Bacillota; class Clostridia; order Peptostreptococcales; family Anaerovoracaceae; genus Lentihominibacter. The sequence continues at coordinate 6,215 of JBGUKV010000154.1, forward strand.
AAATCCGAAGCAAAAGCATAAAAAAGAATTATCGCCTAGCACAAAAGCGACTGCATCAACTCCCGATGCAGCCGTTTTTTATTTGCCTTGTTATTTTTTCGTCTTTACCTTCTTGACTTTACTCCAGGAAGAATAATACGTCACGCCGCTAAGCTTCTTGTAGGTGCGGATCTTAACGTAGTATTTTTTCTTGGCTTTCAGTTTCTTGATTTTCTTGGAAACTGTCTTTGGCTTGGCAATGGTCACGGTTTTTTTGCCTTTTGTAAACTTGCTGTTTGTGGCATACATGATTTGATAACCCGTCGTCTGAACAGCCTGCTTTTTCCACTTGACCGTGAAGCCTTTCTTTGTTGCTTTCAGTGAAGAAATCGCTGTTCCTTTCGGGTTGATCTTGAATGTCCTTGTCACACTTCCGGTGTATTTACTACCCTTTGCGGTAATGATAGCGGACGCCTTTCCCACTTTGACATTGTTCTTATATGTCACCTTAAAATCTGTCCCTGCTGTCAGTCCGGAAACGGTGGCTTTTGGTTTGATGGCTTTGCCTGTGTACGTGAATTTGGTTGCTGACAGTTTCACTGTTTTCGCGGCAATGTTCTGAACGATGAACAGTGATGTATCTGTCTTCGCACGGGTTTCTGCCGCGGCAAGCTGGTACGGATTGATGCGGACAAAGGCAGGCGATGATTGATTCGTCACATACCAGACGACATAGCCTGAAGTGTCCACGATCGGTTCACAGTCTGAAAGAGGTATTTTAAGGGAGTATATTTTCGACACCTTTGATCCATCTGGGCCGAGCAGCACGATCTTCGTTGTATAGCTGCTGCCCTTGACCTCCTCCCAGAGAAGCATGAACTGGTTGTCATTGAGCTTGACCAGCTTTGGTGTGTTGACGTTGGTTGCACTTCCCTCCGGATAGTTCGTCAGCCATGTTGCATTCTGTGTCCATGCATCTTTGTATGATGAAGAAACGAAAACATTTCTTGTATCGTTATAGGCACCTGCGACACCGCACCCCGCAATGATGTAACTGCTGTCTGAGTATCCCAGTCCGCCAAGAGCAAACCCTGTGTAATTGCTCCAGCCGTCTTCCGGGAACGGAACCACAACTCCATAGATGTTGGGATTCGCAAAGTTATCCGAAAGCCGCGTACCTGTCAGAGTGATTCCCCGCGGATAAGCATCTCCCAAGTCAGCACGATAAAGAGTGTTCTCATCTGCGCAGACCTTCTGCTGGAAGGAGTGGGAAACATATCCTTCTGACAGATTCATCACGTCTGAATAGGAGTCTGCCAGGGCCATATTGGATTCTCTGATTTTGAAATCGCAGTTTGCCTGATGGTGATAACCGTCATCCGACTTATACATTTCATGGCATGTGTGGATATAAAGCATCCCGTTTCGTTCACACATGGACAGGCCGCCTGCGGAGAAAGGGCTATAGGTATTTGCACCCTTGATGCTGCACGCCTTAATGCGGTTCCATGCTTTGTCATATTTCACAACGCGGAAGACTTCCGCAGCGTTGCTTTCCTTTGGATTGCTTTTTCCGAAAACAAAATAGTATGCGTCCTCACCGGTAAAAAAGCCACCGAAACTGCTCAGCTCCGAAGCGATGACACGGCTGGATTTCAAATTGAAGTTTTTATCATATGTGTCTGCGTGGATTTTGCCGTTCACGCACTCCACGCGCACAAGATTCTCTCCGGCAAGCGCAAGGTAAGATTCTGTAACGGATCCATAGTATCCGTCTGTCCACGGCAGATGGATATTTGTTGAAGTTGTTCCTTTCGTATTGCGGAAACTGTAGTCGAAACCGCTTTGGGAAAGATCCGTTCCCGTCACATGAACCGGCACTTCCTTCGACATGCCCATTTCTGCACATGTAACAGTAATCACCGCGTCTCCTTCTGCCCAGGCTGAAATCTGCCCGCGCTTATCTACACTGCAAACGGCGGTGTTTGAACTTTTATAACTGTATGTTAACCGCAGATTGCTGTCAGTAGATACTGTGATTTGTCCAGTCTCTCCCGCATGTAAGCTGTCCGGACCGGCGACACTGAAATCATCCGGCAGCGACCAGTCGATCTCTTCCAGATAAAGCTGATTCCCGTCACGCTCCAGAATCATACAGGTGTCACCCTTTATCGCACAGTCATACACCTCGTGCGTTGTCTGAGCCTGCAGGATCTGCTTGTTGCTGTTTATATTGTACATGGTCAGCTTATTGGCTTCTGTCTTTGCAATGAGAGTCTCGCCGTCTGCGTTGAGCGCGCATCGTGGGCCTCTGCTGGACACATCGAAGTTTTCATCTTCCGGGTAATTGGAGTCGGCCGTATACAGTTGCGCTTTAACGGCGTTTGTATTGGCAATATTCAGAAGCGATACGCCGACACTGCCATCCGTAATATTAATAGTAGTCTCCTGCTCGGTATAGTCACTGATGTTATACTGGTTGGAGTCCAGCATTGCCATCTGCTCCCCGCTGAAAGTGGAAAGCGCCGCCAAATATCTTCCGTTGAGCATCCTGCAGGGTTCTGCGTGTGTGTACCAATATTTCTGATACAGCATCATCAGATTCTTTCCTGCCATCGTAACAGTTCCGTCTGCGGATACATTCCCTGCCATCAATGCTGCCATATCATGATCGTAACCCCAGTAGTACCAGTTTTCGCTTCCCAAGTAATAGAAGTTGCCGTTGGTTTCATCAAACCCAAAGAACTCATCGATGTCACTATCAAGATTGCAAGTCGAAAGCAGCGTTCCATCCGAAGCATAAAGATACAAAATATCCTCATGGGTAGCCAGATAGAACCTGCCTTTTGAATCCACGCCTGCAGTGCAGATCAGATTGTACCAGTTGTTCTCTATCGTGAATGTCCCCAGAGTAAATTCCGATGTCTGTCCGGTTGTGACATCAACCGATTTGACTTGCGGCGTATAGATATATTGTCCCGCTCCATCGGAGATGTGGGACTCACCTATGAAATAAATGGTGTGGTTGTCCTCCCGGTAATATGGCTCATACGTATCCGGAACAGAAGCATCTTCGGTGTACTCCTTTGTAACCGCATTATAGAATGTCACTTTGTACTTCTCGGCTGACCGATCGTAAAGGAGAAAACTAACTCCGCCACGGGATTCATTGAATATGACCCGGGCTCTTGTATTGTCCAGTTCCTTTGCCTCCAGCGGAAGCGTTTCTCCCGCGTATTTTGCATTTGACTTCGTAGCTCTCTGCGGAGCCGTCTCTTCTTCACCGGAAATCCCTTCCTGCGAGAGCTGAGGGTCAGTCTCAACATGCTTCATGTCCTGAGCGGACGAAGGCGTGTCTTTCTCAACCGGGGTTTCCTCCCCTGTATCCGTTGCCGCATTTGCAGGCACCCACGCAAAAGCCATAACCAAAGATAGCACGATACTGATGATAATTCTGCGTTGTTTCATAGTCGGTCTCACTTTCTTCTGAATACGTATATATTATAGAACTACCTGTAAGGCAATGCAAAAGGGCAACGGTTTCCGCCGCTATGCTTCGGCGGCGGCAATGACCGAAACTAGTTCTTTGCCGTCCTGAATCTGCGATACAACAGCCCCGTATGTTACCGGACGATTCACAGTGATTTCGGCCAGTTCCCGCACCAGCTGCGGGAGCTTTTGCTTGCTCACGGGCAGGGTGCTGCGCACAGGCAGAAGCCGGCCGTCATCCAGTTTCACGGTTGTGGTGAGGATCCTTTTCGGGGCTGTCCTCTCCTGCTCCGCAAACTGCGCGCCGCGTTTACACTTGTTTCCTTCGTACTCTCCGGTCTCTTCATTGAATCTGACCTGGCAGCCGGTCGGGCAGAGCGTGCAGGTGACGACGCCTTCCTCCGGGAAGCCCTTTGCCATGGAGGACGCTCTCGCTTCATCCCATACATCCATCTCCGCGTCGCGCAGATACGCGACTGCGTTTCTGCCTGCCATCTCACCCTGTTCTGACACGAAGTCTGCCAAGTCCATGATGCGCCGGGCGTTACCGCAGGCGAAGATTCCGCTGACGTTAGTCTGCAGATGTTCGTCTGTGATCACGCCGTTCGTCTTCGCGTCGAGCGCAACGCCGGCCGTCTGGGCAACTTCATTTTCCGGTATCAGTCCGACAGACAGGACCAGCGTGTCGCATTCGATCAAGCGCTCCGTCCCGCTGACCGGTTGCATGTTCTGATCCAGCTCCGATATTTCAACCGCTTCAAGCCGCTTCTTGCCGATGATATTCGAGATGGTATGGCTGCAGAAAATCGGGATGTTGTAATCGTACAGACACTGGCTGACGTTTCTCGACAGCCCGGCCGGCTGCGGGAAAATCTCGACGACTGCCTCGACGCGGGCGCCTTCCAGCGTGAGCCTGCGCGCCATGATCATGCCCACATCTCCCGAACCAAATATGACGACACGTTTTCCCGGCATAACATTTCTGACATTCACCAGGTTCTGGGTGACGCCAGCCGTAAACACGCCGGCCGGCCGCGAGCCCGGTATGGCGATCGCGCCGCGGGTCCGTTCCCTGCATCCGGTCGCGAGGATCACAGCACCTGTTTCAATGTGCTTCAGTCCGTCCGCGGAAACAACCGTCACCACGTGGGCGCGCTCCTGCGCACGTTCGTGCGGAGCTTCTGCTGCATCGATGCGCAGCACATGGCATCCCGTCAGCAGTTTGATGCCTGCATCTGCAATCTCTTCTTCTGCCTTCAAGGCGTACTCGGGTCCTGTCATCTGCTGCCGGTACCGCACGATGCCGAAGCCGTCATGGATGCACTGGTTGAGGATCCCCCCTGCCCGGCTGTCGCGTTCAACGAGAAGCACACGCTCTGCGCCTGCTTCCCTGGCGCCCTTCGCCGCAGCCAGTCCTCCCGGTCCTGCGCCGACGACCAGCACGTCATATTGAGTTGTGGACGTTCCGCCTCTGTTCATTGTTATTTCACCTTGCCGTCAAACATCTCGCTGCCGGCACTTCTGTATGTAATTTCTTCCGGCTTCATACCATACTCATGGATCAGCATGTCGACGATCCTCGTCATGCAGTATCCGCCGTTGCATCTTCCTGTCGTCGCCCACGCCCTGTATTTGATCGCGGAGATGCTCCGCGCGCCGAAGGAATTCTCGATGGCGTTTCGTATTTCCCGCCTCGTCACTTTCTGGCATCTGCAGATGAGTTCACCGTACTCCGGGTCCTCGCAGATCAGCTGCGCCTGTTCCTCTTCACTGAGATCCCGGAACCGGACCGGCGCCTTCCGCGCCGCAACGAAATCCTCTTTTTCTTCCAAAGGCATCCTGTCCCCGATGATCCTTCGGACCATACGCGCAGCCGGCATGGATGCGGTGAGTCCCGGCGATTCGATCCCGATAAGGTTGATCAATCCCGGACAGCTCTCCTCTTCTTTGATCACAAAATCCCTGTATCCGCCTTCTTCCGGAGGAGCCAGCTTCGGACGGATCCCAGCATAGCTTCCGATGATCATCTTTCGCTCAATTGCCGGCAATAATGCCTTTGCTTCAGCGTACAACCCGTCCATGACAGGCTTCGTACAGGACAAATCGTCTATCTGCGATATATATTCCGCGCTGGGACCGATGATGATATTGCCCGCTGTCGTCGGCGTCAGGTGAACGCCCAGGCCGCCGATGCCTTTGCGCGGTGCCGGATAGACCGGCATCGGCAGCAGATCGTCTGCGACCTTGTCCAGAATGAAGTACTCGCCTCTGCACGGGTAGAGTCTGTAGGCGGGGCCGCCCGCCATCTCCGAGATCCTGCCACTGCCGAGGCCTGCACAATTGATGAGAAGTCTGCACCCGTACGCACCTCCGGCCGTCTTCACGATAAAATCGCCGCTGCTCTCCCTGCTGATACTGATGACCTCGCTGTTGAATTGAAACCGCACGCCGTTTGCCAGCGCGTTCTCCGCTAGAGCGATACAGTAGAGGAACGGATCGAAGACCGCGGTCTCCGGGGAATACATGCCGCCGATGCCACCGATGCCGGGCGCCAGGTCTTTCATCTCATCTGCCCCCACGAGCCGGAGGCCTTTGCATCCGTTAACCTCGCCCTGGGCGAGGACGCCGCGCAGCGACTCCATGTCATTCTCATCGAACGCCACCAGAAGCTTGCCGGTCTTTTTATACGGCACGTCGAGTTCGCTGCAAAGCGCTTCGAAGTTCTGATTCCCTTCCACGCACAGCCTCGCCATGAGGCTTCCGGGCGCATTGTTAAAGCCCGCGTGAACGACTGCAGAATTCCTCCCGCTGATCCCGCCGGCTACATCGCATTCCTTTTCGAGAACGGTGATATTCAGTTTGTACCGTGACAGCTCCCGGGCGACCGCGCATCCCACGCCGCCGGCGCCGATGATCACAACATCACTTCGTTCCATCCGCTGCATGCCTCCTTACTTGCGAATTTATTATAGCACATTCCTTCGCCTGCTTGCGTTGTGGGAACTCCGGCGTTGTGGTAAGATGTAGCTAACACATTGACTTCGGAGGAAAAGACAGATGAAACTCAGCGAGTTAGCTGTTGATGAATATGCACGTATTACTGCTGTTGGAGGCAAAGGAGCCCTTCGCCAGCACTTTCTTGACATGGGTCTGATCCCGGGCTGCGATGTGGCCCTGATCAAGTTCGCTCCCATGGGCGATCCGATCGAGATCCGGATCCACGATTACGAACTATCACTGCGGCTGGCAGACGCGGATCACATCACCGTCGAGAAGATCCCCGCGCCGAGAGAAGACGAGGCGGCGGCAGCCGAAGCTGCAAAGGCAGCCCGCGCCGAGCTGCGCCGTGAGATCGAGCACCCTGGTCTGGGTGAAGCACCGGCAGCAAAGCGCGGCAAGGCGGATCCCGTTCCGGAAGGCACCACTCTGCGTTTCGCTTTGGTAGGCAATCAGAACAGCGGCAAGACCACGTTGTTCAATCAGCTCACAGGATCAAACCAGCGCATCGGCAATTTCCCGGGCGTCACCGTAGACCGTAAGGAAGGCGCGATCAAGGGTCATCCCGACACACTCCTCACGGACCTGCCGGGCATTTATTCCATGAGCCCGTACTCCAGTGAGGAAATCGTTTCCCGTGATTTTGTACTGAAGGAAAAACCGGACGCAATCATCAACATCGTGGACGCGACAAATATAGAACGGAACATGTATCTGACCATGCAGCTCATCGAGCTGGGCGTTCCGATGGTCGTAGCTCTCAACATGATGGATGAGCTGCGGGGCAACGGCGGGTACATCGACGTCAACCTGATGGAGGAAATGCTAGGCGTTCCGACGGTCCCAATCGCAGCCGCGAAGAACGAGGGCATCGGCGAGCTGGTCGAGCACGCAATCAACGTCGCGCGGAACCATGAGGTCCCGCGCAGACAGGACTTCTGCGACGTCACCGATCACGGCGGCGCGGTGCACAGAGGTCTGCACGCCACCGCCCACCTGATCGAAGACCACGCGGAGCGCGCCGGGATCCCGCCGAAATTCGCGTCGAGCAAAGTCATCGAAGGCGACCACCTGATCCTGGATCAGCTCCAGCTTGACGAGAACGAAAAAGACATGCTGGAGCACATCAGCATCCAGATGGAGAATGAGCGTCAGTTAGACAGAAGTGCAGCCATCGCCGACATGCGCTTTGCCTTCATCCGCAAGCTGACCCAGGCTTGCGTGACAAAAGCGCGCCACAGTAAAGAGTACGAGCGCAGCCAGGCGCTGGATAAAGTCCTCACGGGAAAATATATCGCGATCCCTGCGTTCATTGTGATCATGGCGCTCATCTTTTTCCTGACCTTCAATGTCATCGGGCCGTTTCTGCAGGACCTGATGGCCTCGGGCATCGGCGCGCTGGCAGCCGTGACAGACGCCGCCATGACGAAGGCCGGTGTGAACCCTGCCCTGCAGGGACTTGTGGTGAACGGGATCTTCGAGGGCGTGGGAACGGTACTAAGTTTCCTTCCTATCATAGTGACTTTGTTCTTCTTCCTGTCCCTGATCGAGGACAGCGGATATACAGCCCGTGTGGCCTTCCTGACCGATAAGCTTTTGCAGAAGATCGGCCTTTCGGGGAGGAGCATCGTGCCGATGCTCATCGGATTCGGGTGCACGGTGCCGGCCGTTATGGCGACACGAACGTTGCCGAGCAAACGGGACAGGCGGATGACGATTTTGCTTTTGCCGTTCATGAGTTGTTCGGCGAAGGTGCCGATCTACGCATTCTTCGTAGCGGCGTTCTTCCCCGGCTACGGCGGCTTCATCATGACGGGCCTGTATGTGCTGGGCATCGTCGTCGGCATCCTGATCGCGATCTTTTACCGGCACACGCTGTTCAAGGGCGACGCCGTTCCGTTCGTGATGGAACTGCCCAACTACCGTCTCCCGCGGCCGAAGAACGTCGGCCACCTGCTTTGGGACAAGGCGAAGGATTTCCTGCAGAGAGCCTTCTCGATCATCCTCATTGCGACGATCATCATTTGGTTCCTGCAGAGTTTCGATACACATCTGAATATGGTCGCCAATCAGGAGGACAGCATCCTGGCCATGATCGCCGGTTTCATCGCACCGGTCTTCGCGCCGGCGGGACTTGGCGACTGGAGGCTCTGCGTCTCCCTGATCAGCGGATTCATGGCGAAGGAAAGCGTCGTGTCCGTGCTGAACGTCCTGTACGCGGGCGTCGGTATTTCGACTGTCATGAACAGCCTGCAGGCCGTGAGTATCCTGATCTTCAGTTTGCTCTATACGCCGTGCGTCGCCGCCATCGCGTCGATCCGCCGCGAGCTGGGCAGCAAATACGCTATCGGCGTTGTGATCTGGCAGTGCTTCATCGCATGGCTGCTGGCGGTGATCGTATATCAGGCGGGAATGCTTCTAATGTGATTTGATTCAATCATGGAGGTTTCTATTATGGCAATGAATTACAAGTGTATGAATCCGTTCGAGTTCACCCTTCCGACGAAGATCATCTTCGGACCGGGCTGCGTGAAGCAGCTGGCGGAAGAAATCGCGGCCATCGGCGGCAAGAAGCCGCTCATCATCACAGACCCGGGCATCCGGGGTGCCGGCATCGACCGGATCGTAACCGACCTGCTCGAAGAAGCGGGCATTGAATACGGTCTGTTCGACGGGGTCGAAGCCAATCCGAAGGATGTCAACGCGGAAGCGGCAGCCCGTGAAGCGCGCGCGTGCGGCGCGGATTTCCTGATCGCTGTCGGCGGCGGCAGCCCGATCGACTGCGCCAAGGCTGTGGGGGTTTTGCTTGCCCATGACGCGGAGTTCATCAAACCCTATGAAGGCAAGACTGCGGCGACGCTTCCCAATCCGCCGCTGATCACGATCCCGACTACATCGGGAACCGGAAGTGAGATCACCTTCTCCTCGGTCATCACTGATACGAAAAACAAATACAAGATGACAGTCAAAAGTCCGTACACGGCCGCAACGACGGCGCTCTGCGATCCGGAGCTGACGATCTCCGTGCCGCCTGCTGTCACCGCAGCCACCGGCGTGGACGCGCTGACCCATTCCATCGAAGGGTTCACAGCCACATGCTCTGAACCAATCGGCGACGCGGCAGCCCTCTACTCCATCGAACTGATCGCCGGCAACCTGGTCAAGGCATACAAGGACGGTTCGGATCTGGAAGCCCGCAGCAACATGCTCATGGCCAGCATGCTGGGCGGTATCTCCTTCAGCCATTCCGATGTGGCCAGCGTCCACTGCATTGCGGAGGCCCTGGGAAGCATGTACGATCTGCCCCACGGCACCTGCAACGCCATCTTCCTTCCTTATGTAATGGGGTACAATATGGACTACTGCGTGGACCGCTACGCCCGCGTGGCTGGCGCGCTGGGACTGACTTATGATTCCGATGAGGACGGCGCTGCAAAGGCAGTCGCCTATGTCAAGCAGCTGACGAAGGATGTCGAGCTGCCGACCTTCGCGTCGCTGGATCCGGATCCGGCGGACTTCCCCGCCCTGGCGGACATGGCTTATAAAAACGGTTCCAACGACAGCAATCCGCGCCCGATGACGGCCGCGGATTACGAAGCGTTACTTAAGATCGTATATGAGGCCGGGGTGTGATGCCGGCTGCGGTTTGATACCGTTCAATGCCCAATAAGAGTATCCAACGCAACAGGCGTGTAGAAGCGACTTTCGATCTCTTCCCACGTCTGTTCTTTTTCTGCCAGGATCCACATGAGTTTGGCGATGGTCGCTTCCAGTGTCATGTCCCTCGCTTCAAGGATCTTGAAGGAACTGGTGATGCGGCGGCCGACCTCGTAGGTATCGAGATGGCTGCCTTCGTATGTGACCTGTGTTGTCATGGCAAGGATCTTCTCTTCCGGATTGAACTTGGACAGCTCTTCGAAGAGTGTTTTCTCGATGCTGTCCGGGATCCCTCCCGCCCCGAAACTTTCGATGACAACGGCATCGTAGTTCTCGAAAATCGCAGGGATGAGCGCCGGCGACATGCCCGGCGTCAGTTTCAGTAGGAAGACGTCCGTGTCGATCTGCTCATAGAACCTGCACGGACCGTCCTCCGCGGCAAAATCATATTTGTAGAACTCCGGCGCCTTGATGTACTGTATCACGCGTCCGCTGTTGATCTCCGCGATGACCGGCAGATTGATACTGTCAAACGCCAGGGTGCTCATGGAGCGGACTTTGCGGGCGTGGGTGCCGGCGATGACCTTCCCTGCGAAGACGATCTGCACGCCTTTCGAAAAGGGGTCGGCGGCGTACATGATGCTGTCCTGCAGGTTTGCCTTTGCATCGGTGATCTCGAAACCAATGGGTTTCTGCGCGCCGGTGAGCACGATCGGTTTGTCCGGATCCTGAATCAGATAAGACAGGACCGCCGCCGTGTAGGCCATCGTATCCGTTCCGTGGGCGATGACGAAGCCATCGTACGCATCATAATTCTCACGGACTGCGCGGACAATGCCTAACCACTGCTTCGCACTCATATCCGTACTGTCAATATGATACAGTTCCTTGATATCGATCTCGATATCATCACCGATCTGCGGAAGGTGCTCCCGCAGTTGTGCGCTGCTCAGCCCCGGCACCAGCCCGTCCGGTGATTTGACGGACGCGATGGTTCCTCCGGTCGTCAGCAGCAATACCTTCTTTTTTTCTGTCGTTATTCTGTCGGACATGATATCTCCATGATTTCTTCCACCGCGTGGTGGAGCTTTTGCGCGATGTCTGTATCCGCGGCCTTGTAGTACATCTCCTTGCCCTCCCGGCGGGAAACGATCAGACCGCTCGCCTTCAGATTCCGAAGATGATGGGACACCGCCGGACTGCTCATTCCTGCCATCGCGGCAATGTCGATCACGCATTCCTCTACGTGACAGAGGATCCAGAAAATGCGCAGTCTGCTGGGATCATCCATCTGCTTCATCAGCGTCGCCACCGTCCGGAAATTTTCTTCCGCCGGCATGCGTTCCATTATTTTTTCTGAGCCAACATCGTGATCGTGCGGCAGACTCATCTTCATTACCTCCTGCAAACTGTATTTCTATCGAAAACTTATTATTATCTAAAGCTTCATAGTAAGGCCCACCCGCTGGGTATCCGCGTCGATTTTGATGATGCGCACTTTAACGGTATCGCCTACAGAAACCACTTCCATCGGATGTTTGATGTAGCGTTTCGACATTTCGCTGATGTGCACCAGTCCGTCGTTCTTGACGCCGATATCGACAAAGGCGCCGAAGTCGACGACGTTGCGGACGGTTCCTTCCATTTCCATGCCTACCTTCAGATCCTCGAAGGAACGCACGTCTCCGCGGAAGACGACTTCCGGCGCATCTTCACGCGGGTCTCTTCCGGGCTTTTTCATTTCCGCCACAATGTCTGCCAGTGTCAGTTCGCCGACGCCAAGCTCTTCCGCCAGTTTTTTGTAGGCCGGTTTCATGTTGTGTTTCGGCTTTTCGTCTTTGCCGTTCTTCTTTTTTTCTTCTCGTTCCTGGGCTTTGGCGATTTCGTTCAGCGCTGCAAAGCCTTTCACGCGGCCGCCCTTCAGCTGCGCTTTTGAAGCCTTGGCGGGCTTTTCCTTCTCGCCGTACTTCTCCCAGATCAAATCGTCGATATCTGCAAAACCTCCGCCTTTGCTGAGCTCGGCCTTATCCAAGCCGAGGCTTTCCAGCATGGCCTTCGCGGCTGCATAGGATTCCGGGTGAACGGCTGTGTTATCAAGAGGTTCCTTGCCGTCGGCAATGCGTACAAAACCGGCGCACTGTCCGAAGGTTTTCTCGCCGAGCTTCGGCACTTTTTTCAGCTGCTTACGGTCGGTGAACACGCCATTTTCTTCCCGGTAGGCAACGATGTTTTTGGCGATGCCCATATTGATTCCGGCGATGTAAGACAGCAGCGACGGCGATGCGGTGTTCAAATCTACGCCGACCTTGTTCACGCAGTCTTCGACCACGTTGCTGAGGGCCGTTTCCAACAGGCTCTGGTTGATGTCGTGCTGGTACTGGCCGACGCCGATGCTTTTGGTCGGGATCTTGACCAGTTCCGCCAGCGGATCCTGCAGCCTGCGCCCAAGGGACATGGCCCCTCTGACCGTAACGTCCAGATCCGGGTACTCTTCCGTGGCCAGTTTGGATGCGGAGTAAACAGATGCGCCCGCTTCGTTGACAATGGTATAGCGGAGCGCGGAGCTTCCTTTTGTCGCCGCCTTCTGCTTGCTGATGAAATCCGCAACGACCTCTTCCGTTTCCCGGGAAGCGGTTCCGTTGCCGATGACGATGGTGTTGATATCGTATTTCTCCACCAGTTTCTTAAGGGTCGCTTCCGTCTTGGCGATCTCCTCGCGGGGTTTGGTTGGATAAACTGTGGTGTATGCTTTCAGTTTGCCTGTTTCGTCCAGCACTGCCACCTTGCATCCTGTACGGTAACCCGGATCGATGGCGATGACTCTGGCGCCTTTGACCGGCGGGACCATCAGGAGCTTTTCTGTGTTCCTGGCAAACACTTTGACTGCTTCCGCCTCGGCGCGTTCGGTGAGCATGTTTCTCATTTCACGCTCGATGGACGGCGCCATGAGACGTTTGTATGCATCGGCGATGGTTTCTGTCATGAGAGGATCACCGGCGCATCCGCCTTCCTTCTCTACAGCTTTTGCGATCAGTCCTTCCATGCTATCCTTATCGACGGATACTTTGACTTTCAGTTTTTTCTCTTTTTCACCGCGGTTGATGGCCAGCACGCGGTGGTTCGGGATCTTATGAATCGGCTCGCTGTATTCGTAATACATTTCGTAGACCGTTTTCTCTTCCTTCTCGGCAGCTTCCGTCGTGATGATACCGGCCCCGGACGTCTTCTCACGCACCGCAGCCGTGATTTCCGGATCGTCGGAAATCCGCTCGGCGATAATGTCCATCGCGCCCTGCAACGCTTCTTCTGCCGTGGCCACTGCCGTCTCCGGATCTTCCGCTGCCTTTTCCGGATCCGCAAACGCTCCGGCGCCTGCCTTTGCAGCTTCGCCGCCCTGCTCCCAAAGGATTTCTGCCAGCGGCGCCAGGCCTCTTGCTTTTGCCTTGGACGCACGTGTTGCTTTTTTCTTCTTGAACGGCTTGTACAGGTCTTCCACACGCTGGAGCACCTGTGCCTCTTCGATCTGGGTCTTCAGTTCTTCGGTAAGCGCCCCCTGCTCCTCTATCAGACGGATGACTTCACCCTTCCGCTCTTCCAGATTGCGCAGGTACGTCAGTCGCTCATCGAGACCGCGGAGCGTCACATCATCCATTCCGCCGGTAACTTCCTTTCGGTATCTGGCGATAAACGGAATCGTGTTCCCTTCGTCGATGAGTTTTACGGTCTCTTCTACCTGATGTGTTCTTAGTTTGAATTCTTCTGCTAATACTTTGATAATGTCCATATTTTAGTATTTGTCTTCCTCGTTGTTGTTTCTGCAGCCGGCCGCCGGACAGGTGTTGGACCAGTCAAACTCGTTGAGGCTGTCGTAATAATTCTTCTGGCTGCTGTCTGCATTCATTTTTCCGTATGCAAAAGCAGACGCTACCCCAATGAGCATCAGTAAGACAGTGATCCAGATTATCCAGCGTTTGTGTTTCATATCGGATGTATTATACCATAGGTTTGGTCTTGACATTATAATAGTTCCGTGCTACTATACAGTCAAACAATTAAACAATCGTTTAATCGTTGCCGGAAATAGTGTTCCGGCAACCGTGAAATGCAATAAAGGAGAACAACTATCATGAAGAAGACTTACAAGATCGATGTGGACTGCGCGAACTGCGCAAACAAGATGGAAGTTGCAGCGAACAAGACGGACGGCGTGAAGGAAGCGACCGTTAATTTCATGGCGCTGAAGATGAAGGTCGAGTTCGAGGAAAACGCAGACCCGCAGGCAGTCATGGAAGAAGTCCTGAAGAACTGCAAGAAGGTCGAAGACGACTGCGAGATTTTCTTCTAACAAGCGAGGATCAGCATTATGACCAAGAAACAGCGAAACAACTTGATACGGATCATCACGGCAGCGGTGCTTTTGCTTGCGCTGCATTTCGTGGAGCTAGACAGGCCGGTGATGTTTTTGCTGTACCTGGTCCCCTACCTGATCGTCGGCTATGACATCCTAAAGAAAGCCGGCAAGGGCATCATCAACCGCCAGCCGCTGGATGAGAATCTGCTCATGGCGATCGCAACAATCGGAGCGATCGTGCTGGCCCTGTACCGAACGGGCGACTTCACCGAAGCGGTCGCGGTCATGCTGTTCTACCAGGTGGGTGAATTGTTCCAGAGCTACGCCGTAGGCAAAAGCCGCAGAAACATCGGCGAGCTCATGGACATCCGGCCGGACTACGCCAACATCGAAGAAGACGGTGAGATCACAAAAGTGGATCCGGATGAGGTCGAGATCGGTACGGTCATCATCGTACAGCCGGGCGAGAAGATCCCCATCGACGGCGTGATCATCGAAGGCAAGGCCAGTCTGGACACGAGCGCGCTGACCGGAGAAAGCGTGCCGCGAGCAGCCGACGAAGGCGATGAGGTCATCAGCGGATGCATCGACACCAACGGCGTGCTGCGGATCAGGACCACGCGGGAATTCGACGAGTCGACCGCTTCAAAGATCCTGGACCTGGTGGAGAACGCCAGCTCACGGAAATCCCGTTCGGAGAATTTCATTTCCAGATTCGCACGCGTATATACGCCGATCGTGGTATTCAGCGCAGTGGCGCTTGCCATCATCCCGCCGCTCATCAACCTTGCGGCGTTCGGCGGCGCAGCGGCCTGGGGCGCCTGGAGCATCTGGATCTACCGCGCCCTCACCTTCCTGGTCATCAGCTGCCCGTGCGCGCTGGTCATCAGCATCCCGCTGAGTTTCTTCGCGGGGATCGGCGGCGCGAGCCGTGCCGGAATCCTGGTCAAAGGCTCCAACTTCCTGGAAGCTCTCTCCCAGGTCAAGACCGTCGTCATGGATAAGACCGGAACGCTGACGCAGGGCGTTTTTAAGGTCACGGGGATCTACCCTGCTGCCGGCGGTACGCTGACGGAAGCGGAGATCCTGCACATGGCTGCTCATGCGGAGCGGCATTCCTCCCACCCCATCGCCCAGGCGCTGCGGGATGCCTTTGGGGAGGAACATGACGGATGCGAAGTGGAAGACGTGGAAGAGATCGCAGGCCACGGGATCCGCGCGAAGGTCGATGGCAGAACAGTCTGCATCGGAAACGGGAAGATGGTCCGGCTCGCGCTGGACGAGGCTGCGGCGGCAGAAGCTGAATCCAACCGTCCTGCCGGCACGGCAGGAACCGTGATCCATGTCGTGGTTGATGGAAATTATGAGGGGTGTATAATAATATCAGACGTGATCAAAGAGACTTCGGCGGAAGCGATCCGGCAGATGAAGGAAGCCGGCGTGACCCGGCAGATCATGCTGACCGGCGATGGCCGAACGGCTGCGGAATCCGTCGGCAGCGAGCTCGGCATTACGGAGATCTACAGCGAACTTCTTCCGGCCGATAAGGTCGCGAAGGTCGAAGAGCTGCTCAATGCACAGCAGGCGACGAAACAGCAGCTCGCCTTTGTCGGCGACGGCATCAACGACGCGCCGGTCCTCTCGAGGGCGGACATCGGCATCGCCATGGGCGCGCTCGGATCAGACGCCGCCATTGAAGCAGCGGATGTCGTCCTGATGGATGACGACCCTCTGAAGATCGCGAAAGCAATTCGCATTTCCCGCAAGTGCATGCGGATCGTTCATGAGAATATCTGGTTCGCTATCGGGATCAAAGTGCTTTGCCTGCTTTTGTGCGCCGTCGGTCTGGTCGGCATGTGGGCGGCGATCTTCGCAGATGTAGGTGTGATGGTGCTGGCGGTGCTGAACGCGATCAGAACCTTGTTCGTGTAATCATCTGCCATAAAAAGGATCAATGAAAGGGATCAAGCCATGATCATCAAAAGAATCGCGAAGGTTATCCTGATTATCATAGCAGCAGTTCTGGCGCTCGTCGCAGGGCTGCTGATTTTTTTGACAGCGACAGAATACCATCCGGAGGATGTCGAGAATCTGGACATCAACGGAACAGCAAAGGCAACCTATTCCGTTGGGGATCCGCTCACAGCCATGACCTGGAACATCGGCTACGGCGCCCTGGGCGACAATGCGGATTTCTTCATGGACGGAGGCAAGATGGTCAAGTCCGCGGATGAAGATCGCGTACAGGAAAACCTGGATGGGATCATGGACCTCATTGACACTGTCGGTCCGGACATGTTCCTGCTGCAGGAAGCGGACCGCGACTCTTCCAGATCCTATCACATCGATGAGGTGAAGATGCTGCGGGACAAATTCCCGGACTATGCATCGACTTACGGCATCAATTATAAAACAGCCTTCGTACCCTATCCCGTTCCCCCGCTGGGTAAAATCGATGCGGGTATCGCGACATTCACCAACAGCCAGCCCGTATCCGTCGAGCGCATCCAGCTGCCGATTCCCTTCAAATGGCCGGTACGCTGCGCCAACCTGAAAAGATGCGTAACCGAAACGCACATCCCGCTCTGCAGCTCCAGGGGAGAGAAAATCAAGCAGGAACTTGTGATTTTCAACCTGCACCTGGAAGCTTATGACAGCGGCGCAGGCAAGATCGCGCAGACAAAGATGCTCGCAAAGCTTCTGAAAGAAGAACAGGCAAAAGGCAATTACGTCATCGCCGGCGGAGACTTCAACCAGACATTCTCCACAGCGGACAAAGAAGAATTCCCGCCCCAGCCCGGTAAATGGCAACCGGGAGACCTCGACGTCACGCAGTTCGGCAAAGGCTGGAAGTTCCTGATGGATCATGAAACAGCAAGCTGCCGAAGCCTTGACCAGCCATTGGCGGGCGCAGACCTCGACAGCTTTCAGTTCTATCTTATTGACGGATTCATCGTCTCAAGCAATATCCGGGTCGAAAGACTCCAGACGCTGGATCTGGGATTTGTGAACTCCGACCACAATCCGGTGGTAATGGAGTTCATCCTGACAAAAGCTAATCGGTAAATTATCTGTTGTAGGTTCCGATCTCCGCGAGCTCTGCGATACAATCATCCCATCCCTGGATCAGGCGGTCGATGTCTTCGTCTGTCGTGACCGGTGATACCAGCATCATATTGTGGAACGGCGTGATGATGATGCCGCGGTTGTGCAGATACTGGTGCGTGTAGTACATGAGATCCCAGTCGAAGTTGTTCTTCGCGTCTGTTCCGTTGACCGGCATGGTCGGCATAAACTGCAGTTCACATCTGGCGCCGGAACGGGTCAGGCTCCACGGCACATTGTACTTTGTCAGCACGGCTTCCAGCCCCTTGGCCAGACGATCCAGGCCGGCAAACATTCTCTCGAAGGCTTCTTCTGTAGCGACCTCCGCCAGCTGTGTTCTCATGCAGGCGATGGCGAACTGGTTCGCCGCCAGCGTTCCGCCGATGCCCATCGGATCGGACACGCCACCGTTGCCGTAAGTTTCTCCGATCTTATCGGTGATCTCCTTTGTAAATCCATATACAGAAATCGGTACGCCGCCGGCGATGGATTTGCCGAGGGTCACGAAATCCGGTTTCAGGTTGTGCGCCCTGGTGTATCCGCCGTATCCTTCTGAAAGTGTATGTGTCTCGTCGATGATCATATAGGAACCGTACTTGTCGCACAGCGCTCTGACGCCGTCG
This sequence comes from Candidatus Allocopromorpha sp., assembly GCA_045114655.1. Classification (GTDB taxonomy): domain Bacteria; phylum Bacillota; class Clostridia; order Peptostreptococcales; family Anaerovoracaceae; genus Lentihominibacter. The sequence goes on from JBGUKV010000154.1 coordinate 24,416, forward strand.
AGATACCCTTCATCCGGAAGGACCATGCCGCAGTTGGTCATAACAGGTTCGAGCAGGACGGCCGCGACGTCTTCGTAAGCCAGCTCTCTTTCCATTGCTTCCAGATCGTTGAATTCCACGACTCTCGTCAACTGATCCTTCGGCAGACCCGGGTTGGAATCAAAGTGGGAACGCAGGCAGAGTTTGCCGTCGTCACCGATGTGCGGCAGCGTCTCGTCCAGACTTCCGTGGTAGCATTCCTGCATGACAAGGATCTTCGGACGACCCGTCAGTGTACGCGCATTACGGATGACATACCGGTTCGCTTCGGTCGCAGTCATCGCCACCTGCCATGTCGGCAGACCGAATCTCTTACTGAGCTCTTTGCCGATCTCGAGCGAATCCAGCGTCGGCATCATTGTGGTGATTCCGGTATAGGCCTTCTCTGCGATGGTCTTCGCTGTCGCGTCCGGTGAGTGTCCGAACATGGCGCCTGTGTCTCCCAGGCAGAAGTCGATGTACTCATTGCCGTCGATATCCCAGCACTTCTGGTCCTTCGCCTTCTCCAGGAAAACCGGGTGGTCTGTTCCCCAGTCCGCCATCCACGGCATCGGTACGCCGTCCAGAAGGTTTTCGTGCGCTTTCTCAAAAGCCTCACGACTCTTCGGCGTTCTTTCGTTGAACAGCTTGTCTTCCCTTTCTCTGAGTTTCGCCAGTTCTTCTACGGTAACTAATCTGTATGGGCTTTTCTTATCTGTGATCATCTTGGTTCCCTCCAAATCGCTTTTGTTGCTTTTGCTTCTTATATACTAATTATATTCTCCTGCAGCGGCCAAAAAAATAGACAGTTTTCACCTCTATTTGTATAATAGTCTTAAATATCAACTATTTTTGAGGAGAATACCATGCTTGCCAAAGAACAATCTGTGGCTTTTGCAGGAGAGAGCCCTGCCGCGATCACCTTGTACCGGGTGCACCGGCAGATGCCGCACTACCACCGCGAGGCCCTCGAGATCATCATGTGCCTGCGCGGGACGGTCGAGGTCTACAGCATGCACGAGAAGCATGTGCTGCGCGCGGGCGACATCAAGGAGGCCGACACCTACGATATCCATACGGTGACAGCCGCCGACATGGACGAGGACAATCTCGTCGCGTCGTTTCACTTCGATCTGACGCACCCTTTGTTCGCTGGCAAAGGCTACGAGCTTTTGTACTATGTATGCAGCAGCGACGGTGCGGACGAAGCCAGGCAGCCTGCGCTGAACACACTGCGGCGGTATCTGTGGGCTTTGCTTTATGAAGCGCTCCGCGGCGGGCATGCTGACAGGACGGTCGAACTGTCTTCCGGAATCCTGCAGACGCTGCGCGGCAGCTTCCAGTATTTCAACGACATCAATCTGGACGACACGTATTCGCGGGACATGCAGGACCGGTTCGAGCACATCATCGCTTATATGCTCGAGAACTACGCGGACAGGATCACCATGCGCGACATCTGCCAGATGGAGCATCTGAATTACAATTACCTTTCGCAGTTTTTCAAGACGACGTCGCTTAAGACCTTCCGCGCCTTTCTCCACGAGATCAGAGTGTACCACTCGGAGCACCTGCTGCTGTGCCGCCCGGAGTTGTCCGTTCCGGAGGTGGGCTACGCCTGCGGCTTTTCGGACCCGAAGTTTTTTTACCGGGAGTTCCGCAAGAAGCACGGTCACACCCCGCACCAGCACAGGATCTGGTACAGAGAATACAACAGGCTCGCAGCGGAAGATACCGTTTACACGCTGGCAGAAAAGAAGCCGGAGCTTCTCGACTGCATCGCCAGTTTCTATTCCGACATGGTATGCGAAGAGCTCTCATTGTGTTTTTAACGCTCCCGCGATATACTATCCGCATCAGAATAAAATAAGGAGGTCGACATGGACAGGTCAGACATGAGATACGAACAGTACGTGAGTATCCTCAAAGAAGAACTGCTGCCTGCAATGGGATGCACGGAACCGATCGCCATCGCATACGCAGCAGCAAAGGCAAGCTGTGCCGCCAAGATCGCCTCAGCTGTTGACGCCGGGCTGATCGGCATGTACATGTATGAACACGGCAATCAGTTTTTTGCCGGAAACGGCATCGTGAAACACGGCGTCGAAAAAACCATCGAAACCGTCGGCAGACTCGCCAGACAGGGTATGAAAGCAACCGATGAAGAAATCATTCGGTTGATGCTGGAGGAATGATAGTATGACAAGAAGAATCCATACGTTCTGGATCATCGCACTGATGTGTGCGTGCACAGTTTTCTTCGGACTCTCTGTACAGCCCGCACACGCAGCAAGCAATTTCACCATTGAGGACTATGACATCAACATGCAGGTGCAGGAGGATGACACCTATCTGATTACGGAGACCATCGACGTCCATTTCACGGCGCCGAGCCACGGCATTTACCGTGACATTCCGTACAGGGTGCGTCTGGACCGGGATGGTCAGCTGTCAGTCTTCTACGGGAAGGTCCGTGACTTTCAGATGCTCAGCGGCCCGCCCGTTGACAAGACCAAAGGTGATACAGCGTACCGCTTCAAGATCGGCGATCCGGACCGGTACGCCGAGACGGATACCACTTATAAAATGTCCTACGTCTTCGACATGCGGGGCGATCATCTGAAGGACGCCGACGAAGTGTATTACAATCTGGTGGGAACGACCTGGGAAGCGCAGTCTATCGAACATGTGACCTGCACCGTCACCTTCCCTAAGGACATCGATATGAGCAAGGTCGGCTTCAAGACCGGCGAACAGACAACCGTGCCGTTTGATTCAGACGGAAAGCGCGTCGTGAAATGCGACACGACGGACTATGTCATGAACGGACTGACGATCCGCGCGGTGCTGCCGGAAGGCTATTTCACGAAGCAGGCCGGCTCCCCTACTCTGCTGCTGTTTATCCTGACCGGGATCCTGGCGCTGCTGACTCTGTTCGGCTTCACAAGTTGGCGCAAACACGGCAAAGATCCCGCCATCGTCGAAACGGAAGAGTTCTACCCGCCGGAGGGGCTTTCGGCGCCGGAAGTCTGCTTCCTTGAAACAGGCAGTCTCACCAGGACCCCTGTGACCAGCCTGCTGCTGACACTGGCCGATAAGGGGTATCTTAAGATCTCCGAGCAGGAAGTGCCCTACGGCAGGAAAAAGAAAAAAACAAAGACGGAATACGAAATCATCCGCCTGAAAAAATATGACGGGGATTCCGAGGACGAGCGTGTGTTCATGGACGGTCTCTTCGAAGGCGGCAAAAAAACAGTTGCCGTAAAGGATCTGAAGAATTCCTTCTATGAGACCATCGACGAGATCATCGAGAACATCGAGGCCCGGTATGAGGACCGGCTGTGGGACTCCACGGCACAGTCCTATGCGTGGGTGCTGCGGATCATCGGGTTCCTGGGCATCGTAGCTCTGTTCGTATTCTCTAAGGCTCTGAACGGCAGTCCGTTCTTCGTAGGCGGAGAAGACTTCATGATCTACTGCGTGTTCACACTTATTGAAATCATTGCGCCTGTCATTGGCTTTTACGGAATCACGAAGTGGATCAATAAACCCAGGAAGAAGATCGTGTCCTATGTCTTCGGGTTTATAGGATGGGCGCTGCTCATCATCCTCGGCCTTGGTCTGGCGATTCTGTTCGATACCTGTATGGGCGCGCAGTTCCTGCCGTATCTGCTCGGCATGGGCATGATTTTCCTGCTCTTCCTGATGGCGGCGCTCTGCGAGAGGAAGACGGATGAATACGCGTCCCTGCTCGGCAAGATCCGCGGCTACAAGCGGTTCCTGCAGATCGCGGAGAAGGACCGTATGGAGATGCTGGCAGAACAGGATCCGAACTATTTCTATAAAAATCTGGCCTTTGCCTTTGCATTGGGTGTGACCGCCGTCTACATGAAACGTTTCGCGGCCCTGGCTGCCCAGGCGCCGGCCTGGTATGATTCCCCGTACTACACAAGCGGCATGAGTTCAGGCGAAGGCGGCATCTTCGATCCATCGCACCTGATGGATTCTGTTGACAGCATGATGGACAGCGTCAGCTCCACCATGTCCTCCTCGCCATCCAGCGACGGAGGAGGCGGCGGATCCTTCTCGGGCGGTGGCGGCGCCGGCGGAGGCGGCGGCGGAAGCTGGTAAACAGAAGCCGGATCACTGCCTTGACATAATTGGACCCAAAAGGTAAAGTATAGAAGAATCGACTTATAGCAACAAAGCATGACAAAGGAGAAATGACAACATGCCTACACGTAACGTACTGGATCTCATCGGCAACACCCCGATCATCGACATGGAGCCTTCCACAGGCCTGAAAGTTTTTGCAAAAGCAGAATTCCTGAATCCCGGCGGCAGCATCAAGGACCGCGTGGCCAAGCACATGCTGGAATGCGCTGAGAAGGAAGGCAAACTCAAAAAAGGAATGCAGATCGTGGAGCCGACCTCCGGCAACACCGGAATCGGGCTGGCCCTGTGCGGCGTGCAGATGGGGTATGATGTCACCATCGTCATGCCGGAGAATATGAGCTCCGAGCGACGCGCCGTGATCAAGGCTCTCGGCGCCAAGCTGGTCCTCACCTCCGCCAGACACAGTCTGGAGGGTGCAGTGGAAGAAGCGGAACGGATCGCTGCCAAATCGGGCAACTGCTTTGTTCCGCAGCAGTTCGAGAATCCCCACAACCCGGAGATCCACTATCTGACTACCGGTCCGGAGATCTGGGAACAGATGGACGGCAAGGTGGACATCTTCGTATCAGGCCTCGGCAGCGGCGGAACGCTCCAGGGGACGACCCAGTATCTGAAAGAAAAAAATCCCGACTTGATCTGCGTTGCAGTTGAGCCGAGAAACGTATCTGCTCTTCTGGGTGATGAGCCGGGGCTCCATCAGATCCAAGGCATTGGCGATGGATTCATTCCATCCGTTCTGGACGTGAACATCGTGGACAAGGTCATCACGGTTACGGACGACGACGCCATCCGTACGACACGGAAGCTTGCGAAGGAACAGGGCCTCATGTGCGGCACCTCCTCCGGCGCCAACATCTGGGCCGCCATGAAAGCAGCCCGCAAATTCGGAGAAGATAAAGTTATCGCTACCGTCCTTCCCGACCGTATGGAACGGTACTTCAGCACCGGGCTGCTGTAGAAAGCCGGAGCGGGAACCGCTTAGAGATCCTCGCGCATGCGCATGGACGCGAGCCAAACGCCCGCAAGGGTGACGCCCATGCCGATGATGGTATACCATCCCCAGAGATCACCCATGATGATGATCCCGCATACAACGCCAATCACCGTAGAAAGACTGCTGACGATGTTGTTGCCGAGCGCCGGCTCAACATAGTTCAGCAGTTTGTTGTAACAGACATAAGACGCAAAAGCACAAAAGACCGCCAGGAACAGCATGTTTCCAACAATGCTCCAGTCGGTCAGCAGAATCGAATACGTATCGAACCCATATCCCTGCACCAGCGCGATGATATTGAACAGCACTCCGCCTTCGAGAGCCATGACGGCCGTGACCGTCGTCGCATCGAAATCCGCGGAGGCTTTTTTGCTTGAGAGCGAATACATGCTGGCAGCGATGACACCCAGCATCATGCACACCATTCCGGTGCGGGTCCCGCCGATCGAAAAGGCCGGCGAGAACACGGTCGCGATGGCAACGCCGGCGAAGGTGATCAGAAGGCTCATCACCAGTTTCAAATCCGCCTTGTGCCGGAACAGAATGATTCCCAGAATCAGCGTCATGCACGGGATCGTGGCCACGAAGATCGCGCTGATCGACGCGGAGGTCAGCTTGACGCCGTAGGCTTCCAGAATCGAATAGGCGCAGGGTTCGAACAGGCCTGTCATGATGAGAAAGGGCAGATTCTTCTGCCCTTTCAAATTCAGTTTGACTTTGCCGCAGACGATCAGGATCAGAAACAGAAATCCGGTGATTCCCCATCTGGCTGCCAGCAGCTGCATCGGCGCCATGACCTTCAGCAGTGTGGCGAGGGAAATAAAAGCAACGCCCCACCCAATGGAGACCATCGCAATCAGAAATATGATCATTGTCATGTTTTGATTTCCGTTTCGCATGGCTCCATTATACATCGGGCATCATGCTTCGGTCATCTCTTTTTATACAGAACGAGTTCAGGATCAGCTCCGTCTTTCCCGTATGTGGAGACCAGAATGAAATCCATACTGGCAAGAACGCCGAAGCACCTGTCGCCGCCGAATTCCGGTTCCAGCTGGTTTCCCAGATAGGTCACCTGGTCATCCAGAAATTTCACCTCCGCTCCGCTCGGAAGGCGGTACGGGAGATTCACGAACCGCCCGACAAGAGCGTTCAGTTTTTCCAGCTTCGGCATTCCTTCGATGTGAAGATCGTTGATCTCTTGAATCAGTTTTTCTTTGAATTCTTCGAACTGTCCGTCGTCACTGAGTTCTTCATACCTCTTCCAGTAATCCAGCTGCGGAAGTCTCTGCTTCATATACGCGCGGGCCTGTTCCTCGGTGAAGTTCTCCCCCACCATGTGCTGGACGCACACGTCGATCAGATCGTCCATATCGCTGTACGTGTAGGTTCCGTCCGCATAGCACCACTGGCAGTAATCCTCGTTGAGGGTCCCGTCCTTTTCTCTGCTGATGATCGAATCCTCCAGCGGCATGCCGCAGCACTGACAGATCAGCTGACGCGGTGAGCCAAGCAGTGTATTGATGGAAACATTGAACAGCTTCGACAGTAGCTTCAGCGTCTCGGTGTTCGGTACCGTTTCCCCGGTTTCCCAGCGCGACACCGCCTGCCGTGTCACAAAGACTTTTTCCGCAAGCTCATCCTGCGACAGTCCGTTCTTCGTTCTCAGTTCATAGATGACATCCTTCGTGCTCATGCGAGTTCCTCCTTACTTCGTCAAATGCGCAGTTTGTGTTCTCTGGAATTATTCTAATACGGCCGCGCCCCGTATGCACGCAACGGGCTGTTGCTTTCGCATCAGAACAGATAGAACATCGCCGCTCCCGCGATCATGATGATCACACCGGCGATCTCTTTCCAGCCGACAGGTCTCTGCGCGCTGCGGAACATGCCGAACTGATCCACCAGCAGTCCGCCGATCATCAGGCCGGTAAGCAAAACCACCACCGCCATACCTGTACCGACGGTCTGCGCCGTAATGATATTTCCAACGACGTACAGCGCGCCGAACAGGCCGCCGGTCCAGATCCAGCCGGGCACTTTGCCCTCTTTGTTTCCGGGCTTTTTGGTCTTCAGCAGTATGAGGTTCAGGATGATCAGAAGCGTCAGACCGACGCTGAAATTGATAACGGAAGCGAACAGACGTGATTCGACGACAATGCCCAGATGGCTGTTGACAGCCGTCTGGGACGCCATGCACATGCCGATCACCAGACCGAACAGTCTCCATACCCAGACGTTTCGTACTGGTTTTGCGGGTGCCGCTTTCGCCTGCTTCACGCCTCCGGATTTGGAAAGGATAATGATCATGACGCCGCCGAATACGATCGCGACACCGAGGATCCGCAGCATTGTCACGTCCCGCTGCGCGGAATGGAACCAGCCGAATGTATCGATCAGCGTTCCCATGATGATCTGCCCCAGCGCCGGCAGAATCGCCGTCTGCACGCTGCCCAGCCGCGGCATCAGAAGGATGTTTCCGGTCACAAACAGCACCGCGAACGCACCGCCCATCATGATCCACGGCGGCGCAGCGAACACGTCCCGCATCGGGATCGCAAGCCCGTGCTCCCACACGCACGTGATGATGAGCAGCGCAGCAAGACCGACCATGAAGTTGAGCATGGCGGCGAGGAACGGCGAGCCGACTCTGCGGCCCAGCTGTGCGTTGATACTTGTCTGCATCGGCATGCCGATTCCGGCAGCCAGACCAAACACGGACAGGAACATTTCTCTTCTCCTTCAAAGGCTATTCAGGCTTTGTATTCGGGCTTTGATCGTTTACTATCATAGAACTTTTACCAGAAGAAAACAACATCAAGTGTAGTACTGACGAGCAGATTTTGATAGAATGCCAGTATGAATCAACATGCAAAAGCCATCGGCGCTGTGATCGTCGGAAACACGATCTTCGGCTTCAGTTTCATCTTCTCTAAAATGGCCCTGCAGATCACGCTCCCAAGCGTGCTCATCGCGGTGCGTTTTGTGATGGCTTTTATTACGCTGAACCTGATCGTGATCTTCGGGCGGATGATCCGGGTGCCGGACGGCCAAGGCGGCAAACGGCCGCTCGTGCAGTTTTCTCTGCGCGGCAAACCGCTCCGCAACATCATCCTGCTGGCGCTCTTCCAACCGATTCTGTATTTTCTCTGCGAGAGTTATGGGATCGTCTATACATCGGCTGCCTTCGCGGGAACGATCATCGCGGTCATCCCGGTCGCGGGCATCGTGTTCGATGTGCTGATCATGCATTCGAAGGTCCGTCTGCGTCAGGTCATCTGCGCAGTCCTGTCAGCGGTCGGCGTCGCGATCACCACGATCGGCGCGGAAGGAATGAAGTCTTCTGTCCTGGGTCTGCTGATCCTGCTGGGCGCGGTCGCTGCCGGCGCCTTGTTCTATGTGTTCAGCAAGAAATCCGGAGACGATTACAACCCGCTGGAACAGACCTATGTGATGTTTGCGCTGGGCAGCCTGGTCTACACAGTGTTCGCCCTGGCGCAGTGCCACGGCCAGTACAACGAACTGATTTTCTCAGCCCTCACGCAGCCGCAGTTCGTCATCTCCGTCCTGTACCTCTCCGTCGTTTCTTCTGTCACAGCGTTTATCTGTCTGAACTACGGGACCGTTCGCGTGACCGTTTCCGAGGCGTCCATCTTCGCGAATCTGACGACGGTCATATCCATCATCGCCGGCGTCGTCTTCCTGCATGAGGTGTTCACCCCATTCCAGATCGTCGGCGCGGTCATCATACTCATCAGCGTATTCTTCGCGAACCGCCAGCAAGGCGCCTCTCTGGAATAATCAAATCATAATCTAGGAGATAGAACCATGGAATTCATAGTGAAACAAGGCAGGCCGGAGGATTATAACCAGCGGCCTGAAAAAGAACAACGTATTTATGATTTTCTGGATGACCTGGGGATCGACTACGTGTATCTGGATCACCAGGAAGAGTTCTCGATGGGTGACGCTGCAGATGCAGATGAGGCGATCGGCGTCGTCGGCGCGAAGAATGTATTCCTCCGGGATAAAAAGCGCCGTCACTACCTTCTCATTCTGGTCAACGGCACCAAGCGCATCGACCTGAAACAGATCAGCGAACTGACCGGTCTCAAGAAACTGTCCTTCTGTCACGAAGACGATCTGGATGAGGTGCTCGGTCTGACGCCCGGTGCGGTGACACCGTTCGGTCTTCTGAATGATCCCGACGGGCGCGTGCAGCTGATCATCGACGAATCACTGCGGGACGAAGAACTCTTCGCGATGCACCCCTGCGTCAACACTGTGACCGTGCGGATGTCCACCCGGGACTTCATGGACAAAGTCATCCCGGCCATGGGACATGAACCCATCTTCGCGGCGCTGTGACGCATTACTGCTGCGTTTCTTTTTCGATCATCCATTTTTCGGACACTTCGATGCCTGTGAGCTCTTTGAGTTTGCTTACATTGAAGTGATCGTAGAAGTAGGCGTCCATTGGTATATGTACGCCGTCTTTGATGTAGTAGTACCAGTCGTTTTCGATGAAGGATTCCGACATCTCATAGGTGCCGCCGTCTGTTCCGGTGAAGGTGAACTTGTCCTTTGTCCCTGTTACCGGATACCCGCAGCGGCTGAGCACTTCGTATATCGTGGGGAATGAAATGCCGTAACTGTAAAGGCTGCCCACCAGATCATCCGGCATTTCCCATGTCCCATCGCTCTGCCTGATCCCCAATGCGTGATCGCAGCTTTTGACGTAGTTTCTGATTTCGTCATCTGTAAACTCCTGCAGCCTGTCTTCGTATCTCATGTCCAGCAGAAGATTGATCAGCGTGCCTTCCGTATAGTCGCAGTCAACATGCTTGCTTTTGCTGACGGTGCCCTTGAAATCCCCTTCTGTTTTTTCATAATCGCCAATTGAACGGTATGGGTGGTCGTACTTGATGTCGAACAGGATGGTCAGATCCAGGTCGCTGCCGTCGGCGAGCATGTTCAGCCGCTCCGCATAATCATGCAGCTCGCTTCGCGTAGCGTAGGTGCCGGTCAGTTCCACGCCTGCCATCGGATGCTCCTCGCCGGGGTCGTCGATCTCAAAGCCTGTTAGATCCGCATCGGCCAGATACTTCCTGACATGCGTCTCATTCCAGTTGTTCCGGAGGCTGTTCTCGACCCACTCCATGGCGTAATAGTAATCATCCAGCACATAAAAAACCGTTCCGTCCGACTCTGTCACCTCCCAAAGGTGATCCGTATAACCCTCTTCGTCGGTAATATCTCTGCAAGTATCGCTGACGGTGAATCCGGACAGACCCAGTTCATCGCGGACGTATTGTTCGACATCCTTACTGCCGTACTTCTCCGTGCAGCCTGCCAGCAGAAGCAAAGGCATCAATATCAGTATTGCCAGAATCGGTCGTTTCATCTTGTTCCTCCCCCGTCAATTGTATCACATTTCGTTTCCTCAAATTCGGGAAGAAAAAAAGGATACCGACTATTATCGGTATCCCATCAGTATCCCTTTGTGCTGACGCGATCAGAAAGATTTCAGTTTTCCTGCAGCCTTCGCCCAGACGCCCCAGCTTTCGGTGAGGAGCTTGCGGCCGGCGTACATGGATGCCAGCGAGTCGTCCAGGGGCGGCGCGATCTCGACGATGTCGAAGCCGATGATGTTCAGCTCGGTGAAGAGCTTTTGCACGAGGGTCATGGCCATCCTTGAGGTCAGCCCGCCGAACTGCGGCGTGCCGGTCCCGCCGGCATAGGCCGGATCCAGAGCGTCGATGTCAAAGGTCAGATACACCTTGCTGAACTGTTTCATCTTCGCGATGCAGTCGTCCGCGACTGCTTCGATTCCTTCGTGATAACAGTCATAGGCTGTCTTGACTTGGATGTTTCTTCCTCTGCTGAATTCGAATTCGTCCGGCTCGATGGATCGGATCCCGATAAAGTACAGATTCTTCTCCGATCCGATGTTGGACATTTCCAGCGCTCTCTGCTCGGTGGAGCCGTGGGAGAGCGGATCCCCTTCCAGCTCATAACTCAAGTCCATGTGCGCGTCGATATGGATGATTCCGAATGGTTCGTCGAGCGCCGCGTTCACGCCCCGCTCGACCGGGATCGTGACCGAGTGGTCGCCGCCGATCATGGTGAAGCGAACGCCTTCTCTCACCAGCCCCTCGACATAATCCTGTACCTCTGCGAAGACCTGGTCCCGCTCACCTTCGAAGTTACCCGCGTCCAGAACGGCGAAGTCATCGAAGTAATCCAGCCGTTCCGTGCACGGGGTCGCATGATCTGTGTTCGCCCTGAGAAGATCCGGGGCCTGCGCGGCACCGCCTCTGTAGCTGACGCCTCCGTCATAGGGAATACCGAATATGACGGCGTCCACATCAGTTGCCTTTGCTTCCGGTTTGTTCAGACCGAACCACGTGTCCGGTTTTATTGCGTGTTCGTTCTTCTGATTCATGTTTTGTTCTCCTGTTTATTCTTTTGATACAGCACCAGTCCGACCACGACCAGCGCGATCGGCCATACATATGCAAACATATTATACTCTCCTTTTCTTTACTTATGTCTGTGCCTTTATTATAATGGGCGCGAGATGGTAAAGTAAAACGCTAATCACTTTAATAAAACTCAAGGAATGCTTTATGCAAAGACAAGAAAGGACACTGGTATGGAAAAACTGAATGCGGAGGTGTTTCTGAAGGTCGTGGAAACAGGCAGTTTCAAGAAGGCTGCCGATATTCTGAATTATACGCAGGCAGGCGTCAGCTATATCATCAACGCGATGGAGGAAGAATACGGGATCAAATTGTTCTACCGGGAGCACGGCGGCGTGCGCCTGAACGAGAACGGCAAGGAACTGCTTCCTCTGATCCGTCAGCTTGACAGAGACGAGCATTTTATCCGTGAGAAAATCAATGCGATCAAAGGACTATCCTCCGGCACGGTCCGGGTGTCGACCTTCAACAGCGTGTATATCCGATGGCTGCCGGGGATCCTCCGCAGTTTTGAAGAAAAGTATCCCGGAATCAAGGTCGAAGTGGTCAGCTGCGAGGACAATACCGAAAATGAGCGCATGATCTTTGCCCGCGATGTGGACTGCGGGTTTCTGGTTGGCAAACCGTCTCTGGAAATTGAATCGTTCGACCTCGTCGATGACGCGCTTATGGCCGCCGTCTCACCCGATCATCCTTTCGCAGGCCGGGAGGCGTTTCCCCTTGATGAACTGCCGTCGCAGCCTTATATCATGATCTCTTTTGATAAGTCCGATTTCTATGATCTGCTGTTTCGAAACGGCACCGGGCCAAACACGAAATACATCGCCGACAATGAATTTGCTGCCATGGCGATGGTCAGCCAGGGTCTTGGGGTCAGTGTCTTTTCCCGTCTGCTTCTGCGCGATCCGGTATTTCCGGTCTGCGCTCTGCCTTTCAATCCTCCTGTGATCAGAACGCTTGGAATCGGTACGCGTTCCATGAAGACCTGCACCGCAGCGACGAAGGAATTTATCCGCTGCACAGAAAACTGGATCCGCCGGAATGATGCATCATTTTCCCGCTGAGACAACTCTGGTCAAAATGATGATGGCACCTACCACAAGCACCATGCCGACAAGACCGAATACCGTCGGCACTTCCTGGTAGACCAGAAGCCCGAAGATCAGCGCGGAGGTCGGCTCGGCGCCGGACGCCAGGATGGATACGATGCTGGAATCCAGGAATTTGAACGCGATGTTGAAGAAGAGGTTCGGAAGCAGCGCCGCGATCAGCGCATAGACGATCAGGTACGGAATATGAGCAGCCGGGCTTTCTGCGATGAAGCTACCGACCACGCCGTAGTCCGCGAAAGGAAGCATCGGGATCAGCGCAAACACCGCCGCATAGAACTGGACGGTCAGAGGGTGGATCTTCCGGACATCCGACGCCTCATTCGTTGCCATCGTAGCAACTGCGTTGCAAATGGAAGTTCCCACGCCCATGGCGAGACCAAACACGCTCCACATCAAACCGCCGGATTCGATCACGCCGCTGAGGAGCACGCATCCTGCGAGCACGGCTGCCATGCAGATCACGCGTACCGGCGTGATCTTCTCATGGAACAGGATCGCGCCGAAGATGATCACGAATACCGGTGCCGTGCAGAGAAGGATCGTCGCCAGAGAGAGGCTCAGTTTCAGGATCGCGGTGTTGTAACAGATATTGAAGAGGAACTGACCGGAGATGCCGATCAGCGCGATCAGCGGCAGCTGCCTTGCCTGGATACGGAAGAGCCGCCTGTCATAGATGAGGAGCGTCAGCCCGAGCAGAATAACCACAATGATCACTCTCGAAAAAGTGATCGTAATATTGTCGAATCCCGCTTCGTCCAGAACTCTCACGAAGACACCGCAGCAGCCCCAGCAGACGCCTGCGATGATCGGAAGTGTCAATGCAATTGTCCTCATTATTCCTGTCATTTCCTACTCCTCTCTCATTGACAATTAAAGAGTAACATGGGGCAAGTCATTTGTCTAACTAATGGTTTTTATAACATCAATTAAAAAAATTATCAGTTGAGCCAAAATGGAAGCCGGCGGATAAAAGTATCTGCAGAACAAAAGAAGGAGGTTCTCGCGTAAGGAACCTCCTCCTGACAATCACTTATAAAAAACGTTTACGCCTCGTTGACCAGTTTGCCAGTCATGTGTTCCGGCGTGATCTCAAAGCACATGACGTTCTTGCCGACTTTGGCGATCTCATCGTCTGCGTAATTCGGATCATCTGTGAACTTACCGCTGATGCCGATGCAGATTTCTCTGACCTTCTCCGGTTCTTCTTCATAGGTGAAGAATCTGATCCTTCCGAAGGTGATGACGCTCTTGATGTTCAGCGCCCAGTCGTCTCCCTCTGTATATCCTTCGTCCATACAGCAGAACGATACCTTGTCGCAGGCCTTGACCGCGTCTAACTTATGTCCTGACTTCGCGCCGTGGAAATAGATTTTTCCATCCGCTTCATTGTACCAGTGACTGACCGGCAGACCGTAAGGATAGCCGTCATCTCCTATGACGCTGAGTATGCCGCGCTTCGCGCCCTTCAGCACCTCGACGCATTCCGCATCTGTGATCTGCTGCTTGAATCTTCTCATTTTCCTGAACATGTTCTATTCCCTCCTGTTCTGTACTGTTCTGATTATAACCCAGGTATATACGATAATGCCACACCTATCACGACCATCGGCAGCATATTCGCAACACGGATCTCTTTGTTCCAAATCAGATTGATCCCCAGGCACAGAATCATGATGGATCCTGTCGTAGTCAGGGATGCCAGCGCTGCGTCTGTGAGAAAGGCCTTCGCCTGGCAGGCGAGCAAAGTCAGACTCCCCTGCAGGACGCCCACCGGCAGAGAAGCGAAGAGGCAGCCTTTGCCGTACGGCACGGTCAGCACCATGATGATCACAAAATCGAACAGCGCTTTAGCGATGAGCATGGAGTGGTCGCCGTAAAGGCCTTCTGTGATCGGCCCCATCACAGCCATGGCCCCGACGCCGACGACCATGGACGCTTTCACGAAGCCGTCCGCGAAGTTTCCGCCCTCTCCGCGGCTGAATTGCTTTTGCATAAGGCCTCCCAGGTTCGTGATTTGCTTCTCTATTCCAAGCAGTTCCCCGATCACCGTGCCTGCCACCAGACTGATGAGGAGCGAAATGGATCCGTTCACAGAAACCGCTCCGCCGGATACGGTCAGCATTCCCTGCATGATCCCGGTGATGCCGATGACGAACACAGAGATCCCGCAGACCGTCATCATCATGTTCTTCATTTGTTCAGAGAACAGTCTTCCGAAGGCCAGCGCCGTAGCGCCGCCGGCGATGATCCCTGACATATCGATCAATGTTCCTACTCCAGGCATGGCTCTCCTCCTGTTGTGATTTGTGATTCCTTTCCTGCGAAGCTTAGGTCGTCCAGTCCCTTCCACCCGAATCGGATGATCGAGAAGACGATAGACGCCAGGATGACCAGTTCATTCAGCACGCCGCCATAGGCGCCCTCGATCAGGTCGTAAGTCATCCACGCCGGTGATACCCCGAACAGTTCCGCGATGCGGAGCTTCTTCGCGCTGTCTGTCCAGTATCCGAAGGTTCCCACCGTCATCGCGAGGAACGGGAGCAGATCCAGCAAGCTGTTCCAAGTGACGATCATGTAGATCAGACTCGGTACGCACAGCAGCGGCGCCATCGCCGGATGCTGGAGCCACTTCCACTCTTCCTTCTTGCAGAGAAGCAGGTTCCGCACGATCTGCATTCCCATATTGAAGAGTCCGCCCGTCGCACCCAGAAGATAAAACTGGATGCCGTAGAATACGTTGGCAACCGACTGGATGAGATACAGTCCTTTATTCGATTTTACCTGGAAGGATGCGATGAAGCACAGTGTGGACAGTACTCCGAATCCGTTGGCGATGATGTGGATCATGATTCTTCTCCTGGTTTATGGTTGATTCATCTTTCAATTATGATTATACTGATGATGAACCATTTGAAAAGCGCATGATATTAATGGTAAACATTACAGTTTGTACTGTATGGTTGTAATGTTTAATGCAAAAGCAGGGAGGTTCTTATGAACAACTCACAGATTCGATATGAAATATTCCTGAAGGTTGCAGAACTTGGTAATATCACGCTGGCCGCGGATGCACTGAGCTACACCCAGTCCGGCGTCAGCCACGCCATCGCCGCCATGGAGCGGGAGGCAGGCTGCACCCTGTTCCACCGGAGCAAAGCAGGCGTGACGCTGACGGAGAACGGCAAAAAGCTCCTGCCTCTTGTGCAGGATCTGGTCAACAAACAG
>JBGUKV010000155.1:0-3703 GCA_045114655.1 Candidatus Allocopromorpha sp.
ACAACGGAAACCCGACTTTTACGGAGACGGTAGAAGCAGGCGGAACAATAAAAACGAAAGACCCCAAGCGGGTGGGCTATTATTTCGTTGGCTGGTACAGGGACGAGGCTTATGAACACCCGTATAATTCCCATACTGAGGTCAACAGCAGTTTTGATCTTTACGGGGGATGGATTCCGAGAAATTTTGACATCAGTTTCGTTAACGAGGATGGCACAGAACTGCAGAGCGGTGAGGTGGCCTATGACGATACTCCGTCCTACACCGGGCAGACGCCGACCAAGAAGGATGATGCGAAATACAGCTACACATTTGCAGGCTGGAATCCTGAGATCAAACCGGTGACCGGTAATGCCACCTACAAGGCGACATACACAGCCAAGAAGAAGCCAGCACAGCCGCAGCCGAAGGTCGATAAGGCAGCGGCCAAGATCGCCCTCGACGCAGGCATTACTGCAAGATTGTGTATAGTACAATAGAATTACCCAAAATGAGCGTACAAAAATCCCCACTTTGAGACTGGGGAATTCCTCAAAAAAAGCAGGACATATTGAACGGCACTGCCAATCATATTATCCTTTGAGAAGAGGACCAATCTAATCAAAGGAGGAAAGGAAATGCTCAATATGTCCCGAATCAATAATATCAGAGATTTACGACGAAGGGGATACCGAATTTCAGAAATCGCAAGAGAACTTTGTATCGACAGAAAGACTGTCAGAAAGTACATCAAAGAGGATGACTTCTCACCCAGTCCGCCCCTGCCTAACGAGGCTCCATCGATCCTTGATCCGTACAAGCCGGTCATTTCAGAGTGGCTCGAAGAGGACAAGGAACACTGGAGCAAGCAGCACCACACCGCTAAAAGAGTACACGAAAGGCTCGTTGATGAGAAAGGCTTCACAGGAAGTTACTCAGTGGTCCAGAGGTACATGAAGCAAATTCGTAAGGCCGCTGCCGATGAACAGTGCAAGGGAACGCAGGAACTGATCTGGGAGCCGGGCTATGCGCAGGCAGACTTTGGAGAAGCGGACTTCTATGAGGACAACGTATGTGTAAGGCGGAAATACCTGGCGGTATCCTTCCCTTACAGCAATGATGGCTATCTGCAGGTCTTCGGCGGAGAAACAGCAGAATGCGTCTGCCAGGGCCTGAAGGATATATTTGGATACATCGGCGGAGTGCCGATCATGCTGATCTTTGACAACGCGACCGGAGTCGGCCGCCGCATAAAGGACAAGGTGATAGAGACGGAGCTTTTCAAGCGGTTCAGAGCCCACTATGGCTTCCAGGTGCACTTTTGTAATCCGGATGCCGGGTATGAGAAAGGGAACGTAGAGAACAAGGTCGGTACAGAACGACGGAACATTTTCGTCCCGGTCCCAAGATACCACGACATGGTGGAATTCAACAGGGGTCTTTTGAAGGAGCACGAGAAAAAGGCCTCAGAGATTCACTACAAGAAAGGGATCCTGATCAGCGAACTGTTCGAGGAGGATCGCGCTGCGTTGCTGTCCCTCCCGCCAAAACCGTTCAATGTCTGCAGGTATGACTACTTCAAGGCTGACGGGTACGGCAAGGTGTGTATCGACGGGAAGCATCATTACTCGACGAAGCCGGAGAACCATGACGAATCCGTTCTTGTCGGTATCAGAGCGCATACCGTAGAGATCCTGAACCCGGACGGGAGCATCCTGGTGAAGCACCGAAGACAATACGGGGAGAAACGAACTGATACGATGGATCACAGCACGAGTCTGGCCGTGCTTGCGAAGAATGCCGGAGCATGGATGAACAGCGGGGTACGCCGAGAAGTCTCGGATGCTCTGCGTGAGTATCTGGACGGACAGGAAAAAGGCGTGCGAAAGTCTTACCTGCAACTGATGAGTGAGCTGGCAGACGAGTATGGTTACGAGGCAGCCACCAAAGCAATGGATATGGCGCTGAGGAACGGGAGCATCAATATGTCGGACGTTTCTATCCTGGCTGCAAGGATTACCGGCTACGGGATCGATACGCCACCGGAGGTGGGTCCATCACTGGAGGTGTATGATGATACGCTGCTGAAACCGAGAACCGCGATGGGAGGTGCATTATGCTGACGCCAAGAGGAAGAACTGAGATGGAGCAGAACATCGCAGAGAATTGCCACAAGCTGTTTCTGACATCGGCAATACCGGACATGTGCCAGAGACGCGGTGCTCCCAAACAGCTGGAGTATCTGCACGAAGCACTGGAACTGGAGATACAAAGGCGGGAGCAGAACAAGCGCGAGAGGCTCCTGAAAAGAGCCAGATTTCCGATCTACAAGACATTTGATGGCTATGAATACGGGAAAGTGAAACTGCCGCCGGCGCTGTCCCAGAAGGAACTGGAAGACGTATCGTTCATTGAACAGAAACAGAACCTTGTGATGTATGGGCCGGTGGGCGTGGGTAAGACCCATATGGCGATCGCGGCCGGAGCCGTCGCTTGCCAGAAAGGCTACAAGACCCGGTTCTACACTGTCACAGAACTTGTCCTGAAACTGTCTGATGCGAGGAAGAATGGGACGCTTGAGAGACTGCGCAACGAGTTGAACAACCTCGATCTTCTGATCCTGGATGAGTGGGGCTATGTGCCCGTAGACCGGGACGGATCGCAACTGCTGTTCAGGGTCATATCTGATAGCTACGAAAGCAAGAGTCTGATTCTGACGACCAACATCGAATTCTCTAAATGGGGAGGCATCTTTACAGATGACCAGATGGCGGCGGCGATGATCGACAGGCTTGTCCATCACGGACATCTCATCCTGTTTGATGGAAACAGTTACAGAATGGAGCACGCCCTTATGCGGCAGACGGTAAGACAGGAAAATGCGGAGGTAGGAGCAAATGACTGATACAGCGAGAAACGAACTGCTCTGGAGAGAGTACAGAGAATACGCATCGAAGAATCAAATGAGCAGGCATGAAAGAGCCCTGCTGCATGACTGGGTAAAGGCAGGTCACAGCGTGCACGAGCCGGTAGATTCAGAATATCTGCCAGGACCGACGTGGCCGCCAATGGATTATCTGACGGCATACAGATTTGACAGGAGCATCGCTGATGAGATAGACGGATTGACGGAAGAAGAACGCCTGGATTACTTCCAGGAGAATCTTGGATTCAGCCTTCCAGACCACAGGAATCTGGAATTAGAGGAGACAAAGCGAACGGCACCTCCCGTCATAGAGGCGCGCGTCAGACAACTGAAACGTGACCTGTTCCATCTGTGGGAATTCATCTGGTCGGAAGGTTTGGGCGATGAAGCCCAGGCATTTGTCGAGAGTCGCAAAGATGATGAAATACCGTTTGAGTGGTAATACTTGAACTGTATATACCGCCCCGGCGTCCTGGTGAGATCATCTCCGGACGCCGGGCGGAAAAACCTCCTTTGTGTCAGGTCAATATGGCCTTGCTGAAACTGGGGAATTCCCCAATCCAAAACTGGGGAATTTTCGAAGCTGAAATTGGGGAAAAGTGCTTGACAAAACACACGAACCAAAGGAGCCGGGCAGTACCGCCCTTGCTCCAGCCACAGATCTGCGGCTGTTAATGCAGGGAGCACCTTCGATGCTCTCACCTCCCTGAGCCATTCTCGCACGTGCATCCTTTTGCGCCCATCATCTCGATCAAACCTGGCCCACTCTCCCAATATGAAGCCCTTGTCAGTATCAGC
>JBGUKV010000156.1:0-14877 GCA_045114655.1 Candidatus Allocopromorpha sp.
AGGAAACGAACAGAATGAATGAAGAGATCGACCGGCACAACGAATCCGAGCAGCAGCGCGTAAAGGACGCCGAGGAAAGAAACGCCCGGGCGCAGAAAGCCGCCGATGAAGAAAACCGTAAGATCGATGAAGAAAACGAAGCGGAAAGAAACCGCGTAGATCAGGTCAACAAAGAGGAAGCGGAAAAAGAGCAGGCCGCCAGGGACGCCAGATCCGCCGCGGAAGCGCAGAACAAAGAGACCGAAGAGCACAACGCGAAGGTGGACAAGTACAACGCCGACCTGGCCCAGTATGAGAAAGACCTGGCCCAGTATGAATACGACCGCAAGATCGAAGCGCAGATCCTGAAACTCGGTTACGGATCCGTAGAGCAGTACAACGCCGCGATCGACAGGGCCTACAACACGCCGGCGAAGAAATCCGTCGAGAAGAACGCATCCGCCGAAAAGGTCACAGTCAAAGACACCTACACCGTACAGGAAGCAGCCGTGAAGTCCGGCCGCATGGTCACCGTCCACATCGAGCACAACTTCCAGGACATCGGCCTCAGCTATACAGAGGATTTCGAGATCGACGCCAACGACGTGATCACCGTGAACCCGTTATGCGCGATCTGTGAATCGACCTCCCCGGGATACGCCACCTTCTACTACAACACGGACGACCAGCACCAGATGGGCTACTGGATGGAAGCATACTCAAGCGTAGGAAGCAACGCGAGATACAGCCAGTCAGGCTGGGACTGCGGCGACACCCATGAGATCTCCTACAAAGACGGCAAGAACCACGCGTCCGACAAGGAAGAGATCGTTGTAGAATACAATTACATGTGGAACCCGCTGAAGGTCTACAAGACCTACAACACCCCGGTAGAGCCGACCGCGCCGGAAAACCCGGGCGAAGCAAGATCCTTTGTGGATGTACCGGAACTGTACGCACCAAAATATGAGACATACGCAGAAAGACAGCATGTGACCGCACAGCTGGAAGAGATCGGCGCAGCAGTCCTCTGGGATCACATCGCGAACCCTGTAAAGGGAGCTTACATCTCCCTGCTGGACTACATGTCACTCTTCGATGTACCGCAGGCAGCTGAAGCAGAAGCACCGGCCCCGGCACCGGAAGCAGCCCCGGCAGTCGCCCCGGCAGAGGCAAAGACACCGGCAGAGCAGATCGCAGAAGCATCAAAGGCAGTACTGGCAGTGAAGAAAGCAGCCCCGGCACCGGCAGGCATGACGATCGCAAACGGCGGAACGCCGCTGACAGCAGCAAACGCGGAAATGGTTTCCGACAACGCAGTCCCGATGAACATCATGGACGGCAGCACGCCGCAGGCATCGTTCGCAGCATGGGCGCTCATCAACCTCCTCTGCGCACTGGCAACAGCACTCCTCTCACTGATCATGATGATCCGCTACTTCGGAGGAAGACGTGAAGAGAATGAAGAGACCGGCGAGACCAGAGACAGAAACCGCAGGGGAGCCCTCAGACTCGCGAGCCTGATCCCGGCCATCGGAGCCATCGCAGCGTTCCTTCTGACAGAGAACATGGCGAACCCGATGATCCTCACAGACGGATGGACAGTCCTGATGGTCATCTTCCTGGCGATCCAGACCGGCGTAGCCATCCTGGCAGCAAGGAAGGACAGCGACGACGAAGAAGTCGAGGCAGCATAACTCCCGAAAACAACAACCCCTAAACAACCCTTACAAACAAACCTTTCAGCAACTTCAACCGTTGCGGCAAACGCAACAGAAGCAGGACCGGCAACCGCCGGTCCTGTTTTCCGGGGAAGAACTTTTACATTCCGAAGTTCTTGTCATTTGAGGGCGGCTGATGACGGCAGGTTCGCGACAACGATTGCGGCGAATAGAAAAAGCGCGGGAGCGTATCAAAACGTCCCGCGCTTTGTCGTTATTGTATTAATTACGTCTCATCGTACGGCTTGAGGTCAGGTGACCAGATGAGCTCAACGCCGGTTGCTTCCTGGACTTCTTCCTTTGTGTAGTCCGGATGCAGCTCGGTGACAACGATGCCCTCGTCGGTAACCTTCATGACTGCCATCTCTGTGATGATGTCGGTGACGCACTTCTCAGCTGTCAGCGGAAGTGTGCACGCCTTCTTGATCTTGTGGTTGCCCTTCTGGGTGTGCAGCATTGTGATGATAACCTCAGGACATCCGACGCACAGGTCCATGGCGCCGCCCATTCCGGCGACTTTCTTGCCCGGTACGATCCAGTTGGCCAGGTCGCCGTTCTCCGCTACTTCCATAGCGCCCAGTACGGTTGCCTTAACGTGGCCGCCTCTTACCAGACCGAAGGATTCAGCTGTATCGAAGAACTTAGCCCTCGGAAGAGCTGTTACATACTGTCCGCCTGAGTTGATGATGTTGACGTCGAGAGTCTCCTCGTCTGCCAGGATGTCGATGCCTGCGAATCCGTTCTCGGAGTGGCAGGTGATGATAACATCTTCCGGAAGGTAATCCGCTACCATTGTCGGAAGGCCGATTCCCAGATTGATGAAGTCTCCGTCTTCAAAGTGCTTCGCGCATCTCTTTGCGATTCTTGCTTTTAAATCTGCCATGCCGGTTCTCCTTCCACAATCGATTCAACCAGTACGCCGGCTACCTGCCAGATGTCAGGATCCACGGATCCGACTTCGACCAGTTTTTCTGCTGCGATAACGGTGTGGTCGGCCGCGCCGGCCATGACGATGTTGAAGTTTCTCGTCGCTTTTGAGCACATGTAGTTGCCGAACTTGTCAGCCATGGATGCTCTGATGAAGGAATAGTCTGCGTGCAGCGGTCTTTCGAAGAGGTACTTCTTACCGTCGATCTCCATGACTTCCTTCTTTCTGCCCAGTTCGTCAAGGTCTGTTTCCATAGGAGTACCAAGACCTACCGGAGTAAGTACGCCGCCCAGTCCGTAAGCTGCTGCTCTGATTTTTTCAGCCAGCGTTCCCTGCGGTACCAGTGTGTATGTGAGGCTGCCGTCAGCGAACTGCTCGTTCAGACGAGGGTTAACGCCTACGTGTGACATGATGACGTGGTCTACCATATGGTTTTCCAGGAGCTTACCGATGCCTCTCGGTGTCTTGCCGGCAAATTCGCCTGCAGGCTGGCCCTCTGCCAGACCGCCGTCATTGCCGATTACCGTCAGATGCTTGACGCCCTTGCGTACGAGCGCGTCCATCAGCACCTCAGGAGATCCTGTTCCCAGGAACCCGCCGACCATGATGGTCATGCCGTCCTGTACACCTGCAACCGCTTCATCAGCTGTTAAGATTTTGTTGAACATATTTCTGCCTTTCTTGCTTTCAAGTGATAACGAATTATGAATAGAATAATTCATTATAACACATTACAGCGTCAAATTCCACTGCGTATTATACCATTCCACGATTGACGATCTCCGTCAGTACGAAGGACGCGACATCTTCCGCATACTTATGCTGTCCGAAACCGGCGTCGTAGCCGAGCTCCTGCGCCAGTTCGTGGGAGATACGAGGTCCGCCGCAAACGAGGATAACCTTGTCTCTCATGCCTTCTGCTTCCAGAAGTTCGACCATATTGGTCAGATTCTGGATGTGGATGTCCTTCTGTGTAACGGTCTGTGATACGAGGATCGCATCCGCATTGAGTTCCTTCGCGTGCGCGATGAGATCTTCGTTCGGAACCTGGGATCCGTAGTTGTACGCTTCGATGCCCTCGTATCTCTCGAGTCCGAAGTGACCGTGGAAGCCCTTCATGTTCATGATCGCGTCGATACCTACCGTGTGGGCGTCTGTTCCTGTTGAGGCGCCGACGATAACGACCGGTCTCTTAATGTTCTCCTTGATGTACTCTGCGCACTCAAGTCTGTCCATAACATCGACTTCGACCTTCGCGACCTTGATCGTTGTGTAGTCGACAGTGTGCTGGCACTTGCCGTATACGACGAAGAATGTGTACTCTTTCGTCATTTCCTTGGCGTAAACCACGTTCGGCTCGTCAAGGCCCATCTTCTTGGCCAGAATTTTGGCCGCTTCATTGGCTTCATCACCGTAAGGTACAGGAAGTGTGAACGCGACTTCCGTCATACCATCGTTAAGCGTGTCGCCATATGGCTTTACTTTCGTCAGATCGATCTGAGCTACTGCTGTATTGCATTCTGCCATTACTCTACACCTCCTAACATCAGTGGAATGAACGGATTGAAGTATTCGTCATCCTTGACGCAAACGCCTGCCAGGCCTTTGCCTCCGTCACGCGGTCTCTTGACGCCGCCGAACTTACCCTGCTCGATGGTGGAGAAGAGTCCTTCTTCTACGATTTCTTCGAGGAGCTTATCAGCCTTGTCGAGTACGAGCTGCGCTCTGGACTGGATGATTCCGCCTTCCTTGTAGTATACTTCACTGCCGATGTCTCTCATGTTGTTGAAAATGTACTGCGCATTCTCGATGGAGAGATATCTGTCGTGCATATGCGGTGTGTGGATCGCTTCTGTCAGCATACCGAGCAGCTGCAGTGACTGTCCGGACCAGATGGCGATCATGTTGAACAGAGCGTCCTGTACGTTGCCCTTGAAGATGTTTCCGGTCATGTACTTTGTCGGAGGCATGTACTTCAGCGGGCACTTCGGGAAGATTTCTCTGGCCATGATAGCCTGTGCCAGCTCGTAGAGGAATCCGTTTTCGATTTCCGGATCCATTTCGAACGCGTGGCCGAGACCCATCTGCTCTTCCTTAACGTTTGCCAGTACCGCGAACTGCTCGTTGATGAGCTGTGAAGCAAGTACTGTATGCGCATTCTCATACGCGTCGTCTGTTGTCAGGTAGTTGTCCTCACCGGAGTTGAAGATGATATCGCAGTATCCGATGATGACTCTTGAGAAGTACTGGTCTACCAGTGTTCTCTGCATGTTGATATCTCTGAACAGGATTCCGTAGAGCGCGTCATTGAGCATGACGTCCAGTCTCTCGATAGCTCCCATAGCAGCGATCTCCGGCATGCACATTCCTGATGAATAGTTGCACAGTCTGATGTATCTTCCGACTTCTTCGCCGACCTCGTCCAGTGCCTTTCTCATGATCTTGAAGTTTTCCTGCGTCGCGTATGTTCCGCCGAATCCTTCCGTTGTCGGACCATAAGGTACATAGTCGAGCAGGGACTGGGCAGTCGTTCTGATAACCGCGATGATGTCCGCGCCCTGACGAGCCGCCGCCTGTGCCTGTACAACGTCTTCGTAGATGTTTCCTGTCGCAACGATGACATAGAGGTAAGGTCTTCTTCCCTCGCCGATCGTCGCCAGGTAGTTGTTTCTCTTCTCTGTCTGTGCTCTGATGACCTTCAGAGCATCCATTACCTTCGGCATGATCTTCTCTTCGGCTTCTTTGGCAGGTGCCAGAGGAAGCTTCGTGATGTCGAGGTTGCCGGCAGCCATTTCCTCTGCGATCTCCTGCGGCTCTTTACCCGTCTGGATCATTGCGTTTCCGATCCAGTAAGCAACGCCTCTGGGGAGTCCGCCCGCGTCGAGGATCTGGTCAACGACTACGTTAGGCAGTGGAGTGTCTACTTCATCAACACCGTCTACGCCCAGCAGTCTGAGAATGGTTCTCTCCGTGCTGACCGTCGTGTGTCTGTCGATGAATTCCTGCATGCTTTCAGCGATCTTTCTGGCGCTCGCTCTGGCATGATCGACCTTTTTCGGGTCCAGGTTCAGTTTACTTTCCATCCTTTTTCTCCTTTAGTTCAAATATTGTTTTGCCTTTTCTATGATCTTCGCGTCGATGCCGAGCATCTTCGCAATATTGAGGGCGTCTTTAGGAATCTCCCTGTTGTTGTCCACGCGGGTGAGGCGGTAGTCCATATACTTCTGTATGATGCCGATGCGCTCTCTCCTGTTCGCGTAACGGAGTTCCTTGTCCAGTCTGTCAAAGTCTGCATTCGCAAGGCCTGTTACCTGCATGTTCACAACATCCGGATCCTCTGTCACCGTCTCGAAATGCGTCGTGATCAGTGAGATGAACGGCTGCTGCTTCAGGTAATCTGTAATGCTCTTTGTCAGAGCCAGCCCCTCTGCCGGATTGGTTCCGCTGGCGATCTCATCGATGAGAAGCAGGGATCTGTCCCGGCTGTTGTCCATGATTTCCTTGAGCTCCTCCATTTCGCTGCCGAAGCTCGAAAGGCCCCTCTCAATGGACTGACTGTCACCTATCAGGATCTGCATGAAGTTGGAAAGTCCAATCTTTGCCTGAGCTGCCGGTACGAAGTATCCGTACTGGGCCAGGATCGCGATCATTCCCACAAGCTTGAGAGACACAGTTTTTCCGCCCATATTTGCCCCTGTGATGCAGGTGACGCCCTGGCTTAAGGAGATGCTGACCGGACAGTACTCGCCGCCCTTTTTCTTAACGATCTCCTCTACCTGCAGGTGCCTGCCGTCCGTGAATTCGATGATGTGTTCTTTGACGATCTCGGGCATCACGCAGCGGTACTTCCGCGCATATAATGCTTTTGCAAGCGTGATGTCGAGCTTGCCGATCCGTTCACATCCGTCCAGGAGCACGTCCGCCCACTTGTGTATCTCTCTCGAGAGATCCTCTCTTACCTTCAGCTCTTCTTCTTCGATGTCAGCGGTCACCTGATCCATTCTTTGCTGGATCTGATTATCCGCTTCCGTCGGCGCGAGCACATAGGTAACAGACATGTAATCTTCCTCTGACTTCACCAGTGCAGAGGTCTCTTCTATCATTTTTATACGTTCTGTGTCGCTCTTCGATATGGTGATATCGAATTTCGGCGTCAGATTCAGGCCTGTTTCGGCCCGCAGTTCGTTCTTTCTTTTCTTCTTTTCCTTCCTGCTTTCGCGCTCCAGTTCCTTCTTCTCTGTACGCAGCCGCGCCAGAGTTTCGGAGAAGGAGTCGTAAATGTAGAAGGTGTTGAGTCTGTCTTTTCCCGGATCCAGAACGTCCAGAAGCTCTGTAATGTCTCCCGGCACATATTCCTCGGGCAAAATCACCCGATCCGCGGTTTTCCTGACTTTGTCGATCAGAAGCAGCAGACTCTTCACTTCAAAGATCTCGACGACGGACAGCGCCGCTGTGGCGCTTCTCTCTATCGTGAAAGAATTGTCCTTCATCATCATGAACGTTTCCTGCAGAACGCTGATCTCGCGTTCATTGGCACCCGCTATTTCAGACATTCTCTGCACACGCGCAAGTTCAGCCCGAAGCTCCTCTTCCTGTCCCGGAAAGAAGGGCTTCTGGTCTTTGATGAGTCTGGAACCGAACGGCGTCTGTACATTCATGGAATTTACGACATAATCCAGTCCCGTCTCATTTCGCGTTTTTTTGTTTGCAAGTCTCTTTGGCTGTACACTCATAATCCTATGCCACCATCTTAAGCCATCATCACATCGATGACGGGGATGTCCGGCACTGCTTTCTGCATTGCGGAGGCCATTTCTCCGTGATCGAATGAATATCCTGCAGGACTCGTCGGGTTGACGGTGATTGCCGCCACAGTGATGTTCTCCAGGACTTTGACCGTCAGGCCGGATTTCCTGAGCCTTCCCCAGGTGGCCTTGTCGATAAAGATCTTCGTCGGATCTTTGAGAACAAAAGTGGTGGCTTTTAATTTTCTGCGGTCGATATCGGCCACGACACTTTGGGTGAATGCACCCGGCACGAACACGTGCGTGACTTCTTCATCGATCGCGTTATCAAGGAGTTTACCCGAACCGAGTCCCGTAGTTATATTCAATGTTACGGCCTTGCCGTTTTTCACTATGAAAACCCGATCACTTTCTGCGTGCTCTCTTATTATGTCCCTTTCCATCCCATCTTCGAGGACCGGAAGGCTGTAGAGTTCGACAGTGTATGCTGTTTCCTCTACGACCCTGTCCAGTTTTCTCGATAAAACCGCTCCAGTGGAAAGGATTATCGCATCCGAGATGTCCGGCGCCGCAATCGTTTTTCGGTCGATCGCACCGTCAATCAGCACCAGATCAGCTCCGAGAGCAAGCATTTCTTCGCACATCTGTATATGCTGGGCGTTGATTACAGGCCCTGCCACCTGGACGTATCCTGCGTCGGCCACTCTGCAGAGAAGTATCTGCCCGAGGGCTGTTCCGTAGGGAGTCTCCTCCAGGATCTCGAGTCCCGCATCCGCCAGCTCATACAGTTGCTTAGGCACCGATACGATAGTGTCTGTATCCAGATATACTCTGGGTTTCTCTGTGCCCGTAACGACATCTGTTCCCTCGCCGTCTCTTCCCGTGGAGGTGATTCCGAGCGTCAGGCCTTCGTCCATCGCTTCCTCGATCAGGTAGTTCAGGGCGGTGGTTTTTCCCGCGTTCTTCGCCATTCCTACGATGGAGATTCGTTTGTAGTTTTCAGCTAATTTTGCTAACAGGCACATATTGCTTTTGCTTATTTCTTATTTCTTTCGTGTCTGAGCAGGTGAGCCGGCTCCATGGACATTCTCTCGCCCTGTGCCAGTCCTGCGACACCTTCATAGTGGTAATCTTCGACGTTCTTGCAGTTCTCATAGCTGCACTGGATCTTAGGCATCTGCGGAGGCTCTGTGTAAGTCGTGATAACGCCTTCGTAGTTTCTCAGGATGACCTTATCCGGTGACTGGGAGATGACGTACTGCGGCATGACCGGAGTCTTTCCGCCGCCGCCCGGAGCGTCGACTACGAATGTCGGAACAGCGTATCCGGAGGTGTGTCCTCTCAGTCCTTCGATCAGCTCGATGCCCTTGGATACCGGCGTTCTGAAGTGCTCGATGCCCAGTGACAGGTCGCACTGATAGATGTAGTACGGACGAACTCTGTTCTTGCAGCAGAGGTGTACCAGGTTTCTCATGACGTGAACGTCATCGTTGATGCCTCTGAGCAGTACAGACTGGTTTCCGAGAGGGATACCAGCGTCAGCCAGCTTTCTGCAGGCTTCTGCTGCTTCCGGTGTCATTTCCTTCGGGTGGTTGAAGTGTGTGTTCAGCCAGATCGGATGATACTTCTTCAGCATGTCAACCAGCTCGTCGGTGATTCTCTGCGGCATAACGACCGGAGTTCTTGATCCGATTCTGACGATCTCAACGTGATCGATCTTTCTCAGCTCGGAGATGATGTACTCAAGTACGTCTGTCTCTACGCACAGAGCGTCGCCGCCGGAAAGCAGTACGTCTCTGACGACCGGCGTTCTCTTGATGTAATCGATGCATGCGTTGATATCTTCAATGGATCTCGCGCCGTCTGTTTCGCCGGCCAGTCTTCTTCTGGTGCAGTGTCTGCAGTACATGGAGCACTGGTCTGTGATCAGGAACAGAACTCTGTCCGGATATCTGTGGGTGAGTCCCGGAGCCGGGGAGTCTTCGTCCTCGTGCAGCGGGTCGAGCATGTCAGCTTCGCCTCTGTGGGTCTCAGCCAGTGTAGGAACTGCCTGCATTCTGACCGGGCAATGCGGATCGTCCGGATCCATCAGGGAAGCATAGTACGGTGTGATGCCGACTCTGAAGCCGTCCATTACCTTCGTGATATCTTCTTCTTCCTGCGGTGTGAGGTTTACGACCTGCTTGATTTTTTCTACGGAGTCCAGTCTGTTCGCTACCTGCCAGTGCCAGTCGTTCCACTGCTCATCTGTAACATCCTTGAAAAGAGGAATGTCTTTCCAGTTTCTAATAGCCATAGTATTCTCCTTTACATCCTATCTTACTTGCTTACGCATACATTTCTTCGAAGAGCTTTCTGAGGCCTTCATGCTCTCTCAGCTCCTGCAGAGTGATTTCTGCGTGGCCCTTTGTGTAGCCGTTGCCGACGATCATGTTGACGTCCTTGCCAACGCCTTCTGCACCCAGAGCAGCCTTTGTGAAGCTTGTAGCCATGGAGAAGAAGTAAACGGTTCCGTCGTCCTTGCAGCTCAGGATGGAGCCCATCTCAGTGTTCTCGATGGATACGCAGTTGATGACTACGTCATACAGTTCGCCGTCGGTCAGTTCCATAGCCTTCTCATACATTCCTACTGCATCCGATGCGTCCATGTGGAAGTATTCGTCTGCCAGGTCGAGAGCTCTTGCTCTGTCTTCTGATTTCTGTGAACCAGCCGCGCATACTACCAGACCTGTTACGCCGGCTCTCTTCTTTGCTTCATAGAGGCACAGCAGACCTGACTTACCGCCGCCGCCGATTACGAGGACTTTCTGTCCCTGCTGAACCAGCTTGCCTGTCTGTGCAGGAGCGCCAGCAACGTCCAGTGCTGAAAGCGCGAGACCTTCCGGCATGTCATCAGGAAGCTTAGCATAGATGCCGCTCTGGAACAGAATCGCCTGTCCGGTGATGTCGACCTGGTCGATTGCCGGTCTCATCTCGTGGATCTCTTCGATTACCAGCGGTGTCAGTGACAGGGATACCAGTGTAGCGATCTTGTCGCCAACCTTCAGGTCGCCCTTCCACTCCGGTCCGATTTCCTTAACGGTTCCGATCAGCATTCCGCCTGAACCAGTCCAAGGGTTCTTGTGCTTTCCGGCCTTAGCAACGATGTCCTTCATGCACTGTGCAACCTTATCCTTCTCTTCCTGCGTTTCGATCTCAGCCGGCTTCTTGCCCAGGACCTGCTTGCAGATCTCTGTGAAGGAAGCGGAGTCGATGTTCAGTGTCTTAACGTCGATCAGGATTTCGTTGTCATAGATTTCCATTGTGTTGTCGACAACGTCTGCTGGCTGCGGCAGAACGCCCTTCGGTGAAATAACTCTGTGTGTTCCGTACGGATTACCTTTTTTCATGATGTTCCTCCTAAAAAATGTTTTTTGTATAACAGCCTTTGCTCAAGGCCCGCCTTTGATGCAAAGGCAACTTTAACGTTATGTTAATTATTTAGCAATATGCGTGCCAACAGGTTTGTTTCAGGCTTCCCACTGCCCTGTCAACATTGTTTCAGTCCCTTCCCTCTTGGGATTTCGCCGTTCTTTGGGCATCCGCCGCATCTTCCGGCCGGTTATGCTTCCCGGTTACGTCCTGTTTTTGTCAATTTTTTGTCAATTATTGAACCAAAATGTGTTCTAAACGCAAAAAATGCGAACCGATTACGGTTCGCATTGTGTTAAGGCGTTATTGCGTTGTTTGGCCGGACGTATTACAGCCCGTATTTATTCTTTTTTCTGACGAACTGCGTTTGGGAAATCCCGATTGCTTTTGCGGCCTTGCGGGTGGACCCGTATTTCTCGCAGGCCTGACGGATGATGTTTTTCTCAAAGGCCTCGACCATGCTTGTGAGATCGATGTTTCCCTCGTCGTCTGCGTCAGGTGACGCCGCATCGATTCCCTTAATCAGGTCTCTGTCCAGCTCCTTGACCACGTCCATGACCGTGATCGCGTCGCCGCTGCTGCCGATCAGCAGCCTTTGCACCACGTTCTCAAGTTCCCTGATATTCCCCGGCCATTTGTGGGACGCCAGTCTCTCCTTGGCATCCTCGTCAATGTACTTGCTCAGACCGAACTTCTCATTGTATTTCCGTACAAAGCTCTCCGCCAGATGGGGGATATCTTCCGTCCGTTCGTCAAGCGCGGGAACTTTGATCGGGAAAACATTGAGTCTGTAGTATAGATCCCGCCGGAACACCCGCTTCTCCACAAGGTCCTCAAGGTCCTTGTTTGTCGCCGAAATGATCCTGACGTCCGTTTTCACCGGCCTTGTGCCGCCGACCTTGAGAAACTCACCGTCCTGTATGACACGCAGCAGTTTCGCCTGCATATCCATAGGCAGTTCCCCCACCTCGTCCAGGAAAATGATGCCGTTGTCCGCTGCTTCGAAATAGCCGATCTTGCCTTTGCTGTCCGCGCCTGTGAAGGCGCCCTTCTCATACCCGAAGAACTCGGATTCGATAAGGTTCGGGGAGATGGATGCACAGTTGATCTTTACGAAGGGCTGCATCTTGCGGCGGCTGTTTTTCTGTATGATGTTCGCGACTTTTTCTTTGCCGACGCCTGTCTCACCGGTAATGAGAACATTGCAGTCGTACTTGGATACGCTCATGATCTCATCGAGCACAGACTGCATGCGGGCGCTGACGGACACGAAGTCCTCCGCTTCCTCCAGATTATGCTGGGTGTACTGCTGCAGGATCTCCCGGTCGACTTCCGACCGCTGCCCGCCCCGGACAGTCTTTTCCCGCGGCACCAGACTGCCCTCAATATACGGCGCCAGTTCCCTGACGATCTCGAAGTCGAATTCATCGTACTGCTCCAGATAACCGTCGGCGCATTTGATCTGCAGGTCTTTGGATGTGGCCTCAGTAACATACAGCGCGATGTTGTAATTGCTGTTGAAGTTGGCGAAAATCAGCGTCCCGCCGGATTTCGCCGCCACGACGCTGATGGTCTCAGCTCCCGGAACATCAGCGCAGTTCACGACCATATCCACCTGCTGTTTTCCGTCAAACTGTTGCAGGCACTCGGCCGGCCGCATCATGTTCACATAGAAAAGGTCTGTGAAAACATTTGCCTTGAGCCTCTCTATACCGGGCCCCTTCAGCGCCACCGGCGTATTCCTGTCCAGCAGACAAAAGATCTCTGCATCCTCCCCCGCCGCTTTCCGGATCGTATACCCGTAAATGACCGCCATAATCACATTGTTTGCAAGCACCGCGAACCGTTTCTTGTTCTTTGCTTCCTTCGAAACTTTGTAGATCGTTCCCGATTCGTTGAGCGTAAACATAAGAAGGCCGATGGGGATATCCTTAGGCCGTTTGACGATAGGCATGCCGGGCAGCGAGATGGCGTATCCCTCCGCGTCGAACTGCGGGTAGACCTTGTCGATGCTTGTGATCTTATCGATGTACATGGGAATGCCGGCCAGAGAGGAATTGCAGATGACTTCATCCCCGGGCTTTAAGCCTTTGGTGTTCGGATAGTCGCCGTCGATTTCCTCTATGACTCCGCAGAAGAGCCCGCCCGTGTCAGTGACCGGGTTGTGAAGTTTCCCCCTGCGGATAACGATGTCCTTGATCTTCTCTTTGATCTGTTCCTCATCGTTGCCCGCCTCCTGGCAGATCTGCCGGAAACTGGTCCCTTCCACATGAACCTTTCCCAAAGCGATCCTGACTTCGCCGCTTTTCAGCTGGCTGCTGTTATCCAGTTCCCATGCCAGCGGCGTAAACGTACGGCGCGGCGTCAGGGACCGGTCAATTCCAAATGTGTTCATTTTCCTTTTCCTCCCGAACCGAAATCGGTTCGTTTTCCTCTGATTCATATGATAAACGCTTGGCATTGGTTTTGCAATATATAATCGCAGTGCAAAATCAGTACACACTTTTTGATCAATAATATGAAAAGGAGATTCAAGATGGAAAAAATTACTTCAACACTGAGACTCAGAATGTCTGCAAAGGATGCTCACTACGGCGGAGAACTGGTTGACGGCGCGCACATGGTACACCTCTTTGGTGATGTTGCTACCGAGCTGCTGATCAAACTGGACGGAGACGAAGGTCTGTTCTGCGCTTATGATAATGTAGAGTTCCTGGCTCCGACTTATGCCGGCGACTACATCGAAGCTTACGGCGAGATCGACAAGATCGGCAACACTTCAAGACACATGACTTTCGAAGCAAGAAAGGTCATCGTTTCCAGAAAAGACATCAACGATTCCGCTGCTGACTTCCTGGAAGAGCCGATCATCGTTGCAAGAGCTTCCGGAACCTGCGTAACGCCGAAAGAGATGAAGAGAAAATAAGCGACTCGATTGCGACAGACGCGACGGATACGACTCACTAAGTCCTCGTCGCGAACGATCACAACGACTCACTCACAGACAAAAGAAACCCAGAGAAACTCGCCTAATGGCTCAGACAATCTCTGGGTTTTGCTTTTGTCTATGTTCGTTTCGTCTGCTCTCGTAACGCTCCTGCGGAAATCGTTCGTCGCACCCGCCGCGTCTGTCGCTGCTCGTTGGTTCCCTCTTCCAGCTCCTGCGGAAGGCGTTCACTGCACCCGTCGCACTCTGCTGTTTCTTTTCCCGCTCCTGCGGAAAACGTTCACTGTACCCGCCGCACTCTGCTGCAGTTCCATGCTTACAGGGACTTGAGGTACTCGATTTCGGCGCGGGTGAGTTTGCGGTAGTGGCCCTGCAGGAGCCGGCCGAGGCGGATGTCGCCGATGGCGACGCGTTCCAGGGACTGGACTTTGTTTCCGACGGCGGCGAACATTTTGCGGACCTGGCGGTTCTTGCCTTCATGGATGGAGATTTCCACAACCGCGGAACGAGGATTCTGTTTCAGGACGCGCACCTTAGCCGGCGATGTGACGAAGCCTCCGATGTCGACTCCCTTGCGGAGCTTGGCAAGACGGACGTTTGAAACCACGCCTGCGACTGTGGCGATATAGGTTTTGCTGACCTCGTGTTTCGGGTGTGTCAGCGCATAGGCGAGATCGCCGTCGTTAGTCATGATCAGAAGGCCGGTCGTATTGTAGTCCAAACGGCCCACAGGAAACAGACGCTCCGGAATGTCCGAAACGAGGTCCGCCACCGTCGGGCGGTTCTTATCATCATCCATGGACGTAATATAACCAAGCGGCTTGTTGACGACCACGTAAACCTTGGCCGCATCCGCTTCTATGATCTTGCCGTTGACGGAGACCGTATCTCCCTCTTCGACCTGCGTTCCCATCTCCCGGCAGACGGCGCCGTTGACTTTCACATTTCCGTTGGCGATCAGCTCGTCCGCTTTTCTCCGGGAGCAGACGCCCGCTGACGCGATGTATTTATTCAGTCTCATGGCAGTAGTATAACATATTTATAATGAAATGAATTTAAAATGAAAACCTGCTAACAAAATTCAAGTGCTAATTTGAATTTGCTAGCAGGTTTCTCTTATGTTCTTTATGCACTACAAAAGGGCTG
>JBGUKV010000157.1:0-4302 GCA_045114655.1 Candidatus Allocopromorpha sp.
GAAGAGCAACGTCAAGGCAATGGTGGGCGGCGCGCTGATCAAATCGAAACTCAGCGGGCTCAAGGATGAATTCGACTACGAGGAATACGGCGGCGCGCCGGTGCTGGGCGTATCAGGTCCTGTCATCAAGATGCACGGCTCGTCGACAGCGCGTGCTGTCAAGAGCGCCATTCTCAGGGGGATGCCTTATGCGGAAGAGAACGTCGTCGACATCATCAAACAGGAGATGCTCGATGTGGCCGAATATATAGAAGAAGACTGATTCCTGTATGAAAAGCATTGAAGAAAAAATCGGATATCAATTCAAGGATAAGAAACTGCTGGAAACGGCTCTGACTCACAGTTCCTATGCCAGAGAAAAAAACAGCGCGGAGTACAACGAGAGAATGGAGTTTCTCGGTGACGCTATGCTCGACGCAATTGCAGGCGAAGAATTGTACAGGATGTTTCCCGGCAGAGAAGAAGGATTTCTCTCAAGAACAAGGGCAAGCCTCGTCTGTGAGAAATTTCTTTTTGAAGTCGCCATGAAGCGGGGAATCGGAGAGCACCTCCGGCTCAGCGCAGGTGAAGAAAAGTCCGGCGGCCGCAGCAGACCTTCGATTTTATCGGATGCAGTGGAGGCGCTGATCGGCGCTGTGTTCCTGGACGGAGGGTATGATGCGGCGAAAGATGTCGTGCTTGGTTTTCTGGCGGACGGACTGCAGGAAGTCAGAGAAGGCAGGGCAGTGACCAAAGACTATAAAACCGCGCTGCAGGAGCTTTTGCAGGCAGAAGGTCTTTCGGCGGGAGATATACAGTACGTGGACGCAGGCCAGAGCGGCCCGGACCATGATAAGGTGTTTACGGTCAAACTGATCGTAGCCGGCAGGCAGGCTGCCGAGGGGGAAGGGAAGAGTAAAAAGCAGGCCCAGCAGAACGCTGCAAGGGCTGCGCTTTCAAGGAGACAACATGCTATTTAAGAAAATCGAGATGCACGGGTTCAAGTCATTTGCGGAACCCATAACAATTGAATTCAACGAGGGACTTACCGGAATCGTCGGCCCGAACGGCAGCGGCAAAAGCAACATCAGCGACGCGATCAGATGGGTACTGGGCGAGCAGAGTCCGAAGATGCTGCGCGGCGGTAAGATGGAAGAAGTCATCTTCAACGGAACGGACAGCAGGAAGTCCCGCGGCATGGCGGAGGTCACGCTGTACATCGATAACAGCGACGGCACACTGCCAATCGACTACAAGGAAGTCGCCATTACCAGAAGAATGTTCCGCTCCGGAGAGAGCGAATACTATATCAACGGAAACCAGTGCAGGCTGAGGGATATCCGTGAGCTCATCATGGATACCGGTATTGGCGTAGACGGTTACTCGCTGATCGGTCAGGGAAAGATTGCGGAAATCATCAGCAACAATACCGAGTCGCGCCGGGAAATCTTCGAGGAAGCAGCCGGTGTTGTGGCTTACCGTACCAGAAAGGCGGAAGCAGAGAGAAAGCTGGCGTCCACGACCCAGAATATGGACCGCGTTCAGGATATCATCGGGGAAATCGAAGGAAGGATCGACGGGCTTCGGGAAGAAAGCGAAAAGGCACAGGAATACCTGGAACTGAGAGACCGGAACAAATCCCTTGAGATCAACATCATCCTCAAGAACGTGGAGGGCCTCGAAAGAAAAAACGAGTCCATGGAGGAGGACCTGCGCAACATCGTCTTCAATCTGCAGCGGCTCAAGACTGAAAAGGAGCGGATCGAAGAGGAAATAAGCGAAGCGGGCAGCAAGAATGAAACGTTGGAAAACATATCCGTGGATGCCCGTGAAGCATTGATCCGCGCCATCGACAAACTGAATATGGCAGTGAACAAGTCCGACGTCGACAAAGAGAAAATGTCTGCTATCGAGGATAATACCGCCAGGATCACCGAAGAAATAAAAGCACTCGAAGAGAAAAAAGAAAGAGAAGAAGCCAACGCAGTTTCCTTCATGCAGCAGAAGGAGGAAGCGGACCGGCAGGCTGCGGAAGCAGAGGAAGCGCTCAACGGGATCATCGAACGCTACAATGCAGTCGCAGATGATTTGAGCCGGTACGGTGAAGAAGCCGATGCTGCCAGAAATGAAATCTTCCGCCTGAACGCTGAAATCACTGCCTGCAGATCCGAGATCGGAAGCATGCAGCTGATCAGCGACACCCTGCAGAGAAGGGAAGAGGCTCTGCAGAGTGAACGGGACGCTGGGGAAGATACAGAGAAACAAGCCAAAGAAGAACTGCAGAGAGCGCAGAAGGAACGGGACGAACTGGCAGAGCAGGCGGAAACGATCCTTACGGAAATCGAAGAGACTGCCGCCGCCTATGAGAAAGCCATGGAAGAAGAACGGCGCCTGTCCCGTTCGGCAGAGGATCTCAGACTGTCCCTCGGCAGAATGTCGGCAAGACTCAAGACCATCGAAGAGATGGAAAGCAATTACGAAGGGTATTCCAACGCCGTCAAACACGTCATGAAGGCCGGCATGTCCGGGATCCACGGCGTTGTCGCGGAGCTCATCCAGGTGCCGGCTGGTTACGAAACGGCAGTGGAAACGGCCCTCGGGCAGTCTCTGCAGAACATTGTCTGCGAGGATGATACGAGCGCGCGCAGAGCGATCCGGTCGCTGAAGGAGAACAAAGCCGGAAGAA
This sequence comes from Candidatus Allocopromorpha sp., assembly GCA_045114655.1. Lineage (GTDB taxonomy): Bacteria > Bacillota > Clostridia > Peptostreptococcales > Anaerovoracaceae > Lentihominibacter. Next base: position 2,666 of record JBGUKV010000157.1, read on the forward strand.
TGACCTTCCTGCCGCGGAAGTCCATCAGAGGAAGAGAAAAGCCTGACCCATCTCTGAAGGATCAGCCCGGATTTGTAGGTTTTGCGCCGGAATGCATTTCCTATGATAAAAAGTATGAGAATATCATCAGCTATCTGCTGGGCAGAGTCGTGATCGTCCGCGATCTGGAGAGCGCAGTCAATATTTCGAAACAGGAACGCGACATCCTGACCGTGACCATGGAAGGGGAGATCATCAACGCCCGCGGCGCGATCACCGGAGGCAGATTCAAGCACAAGACAGCCAACATTCTGGACAGAAGAGCCGAGATGGCAAGGCTGGATAAAGAAATCAAAGAAGGCACTGAGAAACAGGAAGAATACAGCGATGAACTGGACGATCTGCAGGTCGAAATCAAAGGCTATGAAGAGGAAATCAAAAGCCTCAATGAGAACCAGCGCAGTATCGAAAGCTCTCTGATGCTGAAGGAGAACGCGATCCGAATCGCCGAGGGCGCCCTGGAAGATATGAAGAGCAGCGCCGGCAAGGTGGACAAAGAGCTGCAAAGCATCCGGCAGGAGCAGGAAAACAACGCGGCGGCGATCGACCGGGTCAACGCGGATATCGCTGCGAAGGAAGCAGCTGTCCGGGATGCCGAGGCAGCTTGCGAGGAAAAAAACCGTCAGTACGAAGATAAAAAAACAGAAGCAAGAGGAATCAGCGAGGAGATCACAACAGCGAGGATCCTCGTCAACACCTGCGGCGAGAAAAAAGCCCATGCGGATGACATCGCAGACCGGATCAACGATTCCATCGCGGAGATCAAATCCGATCTGGAAACGAGAAAGCTGCGTCTGGAACTGCTGGAAGAAGAACGAAGCCAGATCACGGAAGGACACATGAACATCGATGAGATGATTGCGGAGCTGGAAGGAGAAAAAGCCTCCGCGGAGGAACATCTGCAGACGGTAACAGATGAGAAATCCGCCCTGACCGCGCGGCTTGCCGAACTCAACAAGGACAAGGACGAGCTGTCGGGGAAGATCCAGACCTTCCAAGACCAGAAATACGATCTGGATGTGCGCAAGGCGAAGCAGGACACACAGCTCGAAACCTATAAGGAAAAACTGTGGGAGGACTTTGAAGTCTCCTATATCCAGGCAATGGAATTCAAATCCGAAGATTTCGTAATGTCCAGAGCCGTCAAAGAGAACCGGCAGATCAAGGGACGCCTGCGTGAGCTGGGAGAGGTGAACGTCGGCGCCATTGAAGAATACAAACAGGTCAGCGAGCGGTATGAATTCCTGACCAGCGAGCGGGCGGACGTTCAGAAGGCCATGGATGATTTGAACGGCATCATCACGGAGATGGACAAAACCATCAAGAAAAGATTCCGCGAGAGCTTCGACCAGATCGTCGTGAACTTCGAGAAGCAGTTCCAGGTACTGTTCGGCGGGGGACATGCAGAGCTGCGGCTTTCGGACGAAAACAACCCGCTTGAAGCAAGCATCGACATCGTCGCCCAGCCGCCGGGCAAGAAACTGCAGAACATCAATCTGCTCTCGGGCGGTGAGAAGACGCTGACTGCCATCGCCCTCATGTTCGCGGTCCTGCAGGCCAAGCCGACGCCGTTCTGCATTCTCGACGAGGTGGAAGCA
>JBGUKV010000158.1:0-3539 GCA_045114655.1 Candidatus Allocopromorpha sp.
CTCTGTCCTTCTCCTTATTTCTCCCTTCTCTTTTGTCTTTCCACTGTATTTACTTTGGCAAACCGGAACTTACCTTGGCAAGTCACCTTTTCTCGAAATATTTTTTGAAATATTCCGAACTGATATTGGTTCACGCGTACGCTCCCAGAACGCCTTCTTTTTTCAGTTCTTCCCGCATCTGCTTCTTGCCTCTGCTGAGCAGGTGATCCACACGCTTCGCGTTCACGCCCATGACAGAAGCGGCTTCCGCATACGTCAGTCCTTCGGAATACACCAGCCAAAGGGCTTCCCGCAGCTGAGGATCGATTCGATCGAGGCATGTCCGGAGAACCTGCAGACGTTCCCCGTCCATCACCATTTCCTCTACCATTTCCCGGCCTTCAGTGTCTTCATAATAGTCATCGAAGGAGAACTCTGTGATGCGGGTTTTTCTGGTGTGGTATCTATAAGCGAGATTGCGTCCTGTCTTGAACAGGTATGCCTTGAAACATCCTTCACCGATTTTCGGTCTCTTGACCATGAGTCTGGCAAAGGCTTCGATCATCAGGTCCTCCGCCGTGTGCCAGTCGTGCAGATAGCCGTACAGATAGAATGTCAGACTGTCGCCGTGGCGGATCATCAGCTGATCGTAGGCTCCGGCATCTCCTGCGAGATAATTATTGTATAGTTCGCTGTCGTTTTGGTACTCTGTCATTTTGCTTTTCCCCCGACATCATCTTCTCTGCGCCACCGCTTTATTGCTTGAAAGCTTTTCTGCTTTAATAGAAAAGCAATTCCCGTGCCATTTCCTCTATATACCCGTAATTTTGCTGTGGACCCTTGGCAAACTCACCCTTGCCTCGTACAAATGCGTTTCCTGTCAGTGTATTTTGCCACTTTTCGAACCACATTCGGTTCAATCGACCGATAAGTCGATTCGATATCAGTTCATATAGAAAAATCCGTCGTTTATGCCGTGAAAACAGTAGATATTTGCTATTTTTCAGGGTCATTTTCCCGCGAAACCGGTCATTGATTGTCCGGTGAGTCGAAATCGGTTCGGCGCGGATTTCCCCTTAGAAGCAGCACCACCACGACCGTCAGCAACGGGATCAGATATCCGATCATCGCTGCAGTCCCGGTCTGTGAAACCAGAATATTGTATATGCCGTGGTAGGTGATCGCAATGGCAATGAGCCCGACGGTTCCCGCCAGCCGCAGCCAAGTCCGGTCCCAAAGATACAGGAAACCAACGGCAATCAGGAATCCGCAGACCACATGCATCGCACCGGTACCGAATCCCCGGATCAGCAGATGCAGGACCTCGGCAGCACCGTTGCTTGCCAGATAACAAGCATTCTCAAAGGTCGCGAACCCTACGGCGGTCATAATGATTCCGCCTGTGAGTTCTTCCTTCCCCGGTTCAAACACCAGAAGATAGAACAGGATCGGCAGGAATTTCATGATTTCCTCTGTCATCGGCGCGATTTCCACAGACGCCGTCAGCGCTCCCACGCCCCACACTGTTGCGATAAACGTATTGATATAAGAAGACAGCAGGCATACTGTCATTCCCGCAAGGACAAACATGTTCATTGCCTTGCCTCTGCCCCGCATACACAGGACCGCGATCAGAAGCGGCGCAGCCAGACAAATATAGATGTTCTCTATATAATTCATCTGCTCACCGCCTTTCTAAGCGCCGGAAGAAACAGCATGAACGTAATGGAAAGCAGGAAATCAAACCAGAAGTAGATGTTCATGATGGTATCCCCCATCCAGAAACATGAGGATGTCCATATGCCGTACTCCGCCGCGCAGAACACCAGCGTCACAATGTACAGCATACGGCGGTTTTTGCCTTTGTCTCCCTGACCGCGCACTATTTGCAGGCCGTAAACCGCATGCCAGATCAGACCAGTCATCAAAGTCGCAACAATAATATTGCCGACGTAGTCGCCCCAATGCATGTAGAATATGCACATCCCCACCGTGAATACCGGGATGCACAGATACTTTGGCCGCAGGCGGAACTTCCAGTCCTCCGTATTCTCCACGTTGATATAGATCAGCAAAAGGAGCAGAAACAGGTACGATGTGTACCAGCTGAATTCCGAAATATAAAAAGCCGGCGGTGTCTTGTCATAAAAGATCAGGAACAGTTGCCAGTAAAGATCTCCGAGAAAAAAAACGCCTGCAAACAGGCCAAGCAAAATCCAGGCGCGCTCTTTTGACCGCACCGCATGATACAGCGCACTGGCTGAACACAATCCTGTCACTGTCAGCTGTATGGCGTTTTCGATGGTCTCGATCATTGCAGAACCTCTTCGTTCTACGTTTCCTGTTCGTCTTTATGTTTCTGCCATTCCCGGAGCCGGAAGCAGAATATGGTCAACGTCACGCCAAGCAGGAACGCAATCAATGCAATCACAACATACCCTAATGCAGCACTGTTGCCGAAAATGCTGGCGTTCATGGTCCCTGCCGTTCCGGTCTGCCCGATAGGGCTGCCCGCCGGATCTGTCTCGAAATCCGCAAACCGGGGGATGCATACCGCCAGCACGATAGTAGCAGCGAAAGAAACCGCCGCACCTGCCGCCTGCATGATTCTCACTCGCCGCGCGCGCCTTTGCTTATTCAGTTCCGATGCCCGCGCATGCATTGCATTGATTCGCTCTTCGTTTGTGCGCATATGTGATTCCTTCCTTTCCACGGCTTATATTTTACTATGACGCAGGCATATTCACAAACAAAAGAATGCAAAACGACCTTACATTTTATATAGCTGCCACTCGCAGCTGGAGCAGTAGTACTTCAGCTCGAACCGTTTTTCTCTCCCGTTTATCGTACTCTGACAGAGATACAGAATGTTTTCGGCCCCGCAGACCTTGGTCTTTGTCGCGTCGATGATCTGGTCGACAAAGACCGTAACCAGTTCGCCGTTCTCTTCGATTTTGAATTTATATGGTCGCGGGATCTTCGTGTTCGCCCGAAACACCACCATCGTATCGATCGGCTTCGCTAACAACTTCATCTCGTGCTCCCTCCCCTTCGCCTCTATTATAAGAACATTTGTTCGTGTTTGTCAAGAGGCGGGTTCTGCATTATAATCCTCATATGGTTACGTCAGGAAGCAGTAAAAACAACAACAAGAAAAAACGCAGCAAAACGTTCAAAGTCCTGGTGGGGCTGATCATCGCGCTCGGTGTGTTCGAGCTCGCTGCTTTTGGTGCGCTCGCATATTATATTTCAGATGATTACGATGCAGACGCTGATGCGGAAAAGGCGATGAAATCCTCCTCCAGCGTACGCGTCACCATGGCGGAAGGCTGGATCGAATTCGCGCCGTCTGCCCGCAGCCAGACAGTCAAGTGTGACCGGCCGGCCGCCGGCAGCCAAGCTTCAGATGCATTTGGCAGTAACGCTTCGGATACGGGAATCATTTTCTATCCGGGCGGTAAGGTCGAGTATACAGCCTATGCGCCGCTGATGCAGGGCTTTGCGAAAGAGGGCTATTTCTGCGCCCTCGTGAAGATGCCCTTCGGTTTGGCTGTGTTCGA
>JBGUKV010000159.1:0-6638 GCA_045114655.1 Candidatus Allocopromorpha sp.
TTGCATCATTCATGATCTGATTGAACTCATTCTCACTCACATCGTCGCTGCAGGCAGCAATAATTGCTAAATATCCACAGCACGGACGACGATTCTGCTGTCTCGCAAGTTCCAGGTCACGGGAGTACCATTCGGCAAAGTTATCGAATGGATCCCATTCGTTGTCGATTGTAGTCAGCAATGCTTCTTTAACAGCATCCATTCGCCATTCACCTCGATTCTTTCGCGACGTCTTGGACTGTGCTCATTGAAATATCCATCATATTGGCAATATCAGCTTGAGTGTAGCCAAGATCCAACATCTGTTCGATGCGGTTCCTTCTGGCCGGGCTGATGGTTTGCTTCTGATGAGGCATAGACAGTTGCTTGACCTGTTTTGAATCGGCATTTCTCAACAGATCTTTGAGGAATGAATCATGCACGGCGCCTGCCTGAACAGCTGCCCACTCACGATCGGTGAACTTCACCCGCTGCTTGACTGCGCCTGTTACTTGGCGTTTCTCATTGAGCGTGCGACCTTTGAGTTTCTTCAAAGCACCATGATCGTTTTTCAACTGGGGGTTATCATAAATATACTGCTTCACGGCGACGTTCGCCAATATCAATGCTTGACGTTCGAGCGGCGCATTCTTCTTGGCAATTATCAATTTGGTGTTCAGAGAATCTACTTCCTTAGAATATATCTTTCTCGCTTCAGGATCATACTTCAGATTCGGAGTCTTCGAATACTCACGACGGGCTTCCAACGCCAGCTCTTTCATTTGATTAGCATACTTCGCATAGATCCTTTCGATCTGTGAGTTATGCTTAGATATCAATGTACGAGCATCGTTAGTGTCTGCCATCTGCGTAGACGTTTCCTGAACCACCTTGCCTTGCCAGTTCTTCTTTCCAGTTTCCTCGTATATCTTTTCGCCAGTAACGGGATCGATTCCCTTATACCGTCTCTGGTTGATGTAGGTCTTGGACTTCGCTCGGGATATCAATGTAGAAGCGCCGCCGACTGAACCGTCAGCCTTGACCTGGTACTTCTCAATCAACCCGCGAATATCATTCTCCTGCTCAGAGCGTTTCCAGTCCAGCTTATGCTTCTCACTATCAATGATGACCATTGAATGTTTGATAGCGCGGACCAGCTCTTTATCAGTAGCGCCGGCGATTGTCATATCTGTAATCAGATTTGTGACAACACCCATCTGCTTCTGTTGATGTGCATGAGAAATGACCTTCATTCCAGGATATCCAGGATACTGTTCCTTTGTGTCAAAGTCTTTCAGATCTTCGTACTGCTTCTTGTGCCGAATATCGCCATGCGGATTGGGAATCACGTAGACCGTATCGCCATCAAAGTCAGCGCCGCTAAGCTGCTGTGCCGTTTTTGGGCTGATACCGACCGCGTCTATCGCCTGACCGAGCGTCTTCTTTGCCGTCGGATGGTTATTGTTCACCGTCAGGCTCGGGATCTCGGTAATACTCGCATGAGGATATCTTATCAGCACGACTTCGCTTCCGTTCGGGTAGCTCGGAGCATATATCTGATTAGCCGGCATATCGGTGATCGGTAATATCACTTTACCAGCCTGGCCAGGAAATCCATAAGCTTTCAGATGCACAGCGTCCGAATCGCAGCCGTCCGCGAAGTCCATAAGGAGTTTTTTTTTAACCGTAGGATTAGTCAGAGCCAGAATATCATTGAGCTGTTCCCGCTTTGCAGCATAGGTCAGGTCGAGCTGACGCTTCGCCAGCGCAGGAGGCTGCTTGGAAAGCATCTGAGCCGAGATGTTCTTGCTCCAGTCATTCCATTTACCTTCTTCATTTACGATCCGCACACAGGATTCATGAACCACACCATCAGCGTCTGTCCATTCCCTGTTCCTGCCCAATATCAATTTCTCATCAGGCTGAATATTGGCACCAAACGGATTGGCGGGATCGTCTTTCATCTTCTTTAAAACGGTTTTGCCATTGGGATCGGGATTATCTTTCAGCGGCGTTCCGACATGGCGGTTGCTGTTCACGACAATATCATAACCAGGCGGAATGTTGTCAGAATACATCGCCATGCCTTTAATATAATGCGTATCGTCCACACCGATCCGAACCTGGGCATAATTGGCGTTGCCCAATGAAATATCAGGCACGCCGCGCCGAAGTTCGATTACGCCATCCTTATCAGCACCACCATCTTCCGCATACCGCACAAACACACGGTCGCTGGAAACAGATTCCGGAGGCTTCCGCTCCTTATACGAATATCCACCATCATCGCTGAAGTGATCCATGCCGGCAGGCACGATCTCATCCATATGATCGTAGACTTCCTTCGTTGTCACGTCTTCCTTTGTCAGAACCTTGATAGTGGTCTTCTGGTTGGTCGCTTTACCGTACTGATCGACGGCAAACTTGCGATGCACTACATATCCTTCTTTTTCCATCTGGGTCAGAACGTTCTTCAGCCTCGTCTCGGACACACCAAGGTTCAGCTCAATTCCAGGTCCGACGTCCAGCATGCGGTGCTTTTCCAGCTCCTCTTTCAGTGCGTTCTCAGTGCTTTCGAATATCTTATCACGCCGATGATTGCCTTCTTTCAAAAGGTTGCGCACGGTGCTCTCTTTTTTCGGATCCTTGTAGAGCCGCATGGCGATCGCAACGTTGCTCATGCCTTTTGCTTTCAGCTTTTTGGCCATGGAGACTTCATAAGCCTTGACCTGTTCCTTGTTCTGTGAGATCTTCGACCGGAACTCGGAAGAATTCATCTGCAGGTGCTTGGCGATCTCATTATCCGTCATGCCCTTCTTTCTCAGCGACCGCACAGTCGTCTGAAAGTTCTTGACATGCTGATAAGCGGAGTCGCCGCTTCCGTACCGATATCTTCCTGAGCCGATCGGCGCGCCGTCAAGCACGCTGCGTCCCACATGTTCCAGGAACTCCTGTTCGGCCTCGAAAACGTCATCCATTAAAATATCATTGTCGTCCCATTCCCTGTCCATGGCTTATTCCTCCGTATTCACTTTTCTTAAGACATCCGTGTCGTGAACGATAATATCCATGATTGCCGCGATTTCCTCAGGATCGGCCTGCTCAGTCCGGATCTCTCCATACTGATAGATACGCAGTTCGATGCTGTTCATCTGCCTTGGATCGAAATGCAGTTCCGTTACCTTGAGGTCATACTTCTCAGCAATATCAATATCACTCAGACCCTCTTTGCGAGCTTTCCGGACAAGCGCCTGATAATTTAAGCAGAACAATGCCGCGTAAATCTTCAGCTGATCCATCTTGCCTTCCGTCTCGCCTGTCTTCAGATCATGAATCCGAAGAATATTACGCCTGTACTCAATCGCGTCAGCTGTGCCAAAGCAGAAGCCGTTATGATACAGCGGCTGCTCGCTGGTCATCTTGAATCCGATTGCGTCGTTGACGAACATGTTCACAGTGTCCTTGTTCCTGGGTAGCATACGATTCAACACAATGGCTTTATGCGCGAACTCATGCAGTTCTGTTCCGCGCTGGACCGCCTGTGCATTGATAAACCGCTCAACCAGCTTCTCGTCTGTGTACCGAAGCCAGTGCGGTTGGCTCGGGCTGAGGAAGGCATGCTGTCCCTCTAACTCCGAGTACCTCTCGAATACCATGTAAGATCTCCTCCTCGTTTTCAGGATATATGAACCGCGCATAGGACATCCGATTCAGTTTCTGAACCCAGTAGTCCTGATTGGGCCGATGCGGCGCATGCTCCTCTCTCTTGGCTTCGACCGCCGCCCAGCGCTTGCCCCTCAATATCAATAAATCAGGGAAGCCCTGGATGTAACCCGGATCGGTCTTCAGCACCACGGCGTCAGGCATCTCCTTATGGATCCGCTTTATCAGCCGCGCCTGGAAATTGCGTTCAAGAATATGAGTACCTCCTCTCTTGACTGAACGACAAAAAGAGAGGAAGAATGTTGCTGATGAAGGCAAACCTTCTATTCCTCTCTATTAGAGGGCATGTTATTTTCGCGAAGCCGCTAACCCTTGATTTTACTTGCATACAGGCTCTCGTTGAAGTTCTTTTTCTCGCGAATTGCATGTCTGATGGCCAAATCGATCCCGCCTCGGGAATACAGGTGGTAATAGTACAGATCTGTGAACGGCGTGTTCAATCTGTCGATCCTTCCGGCACTCTGGGTCATACACTTGTAGCTGTAGTTCAAACTATAGAATATCATGGTATTGGTCTGTGTGCAGTTCCATCCTTCGGCGCCTGCCGCGTACTGCACCAAATAAACCCATGCTCCGCCATCGGGTATCGGCTGATGCTGATGCCCATTCCACTCCGCGCAGACAATACTCTCCTCTTCCGCCATTTGTTTGAGCATATCAAGTTCGTAGTTGAAATTGTAGAATATCACTGCCTTCGGGTGCTCGGCCAGCAGCTCTTTTACAATCCCGATCCTCCTTTCGTCACTGTTGACCGCTCTTCTCAGAACGTAGCAAAGACCACCTGCGTCCTGTATCGGAATATCCTTGTACGGGTCCCATCTGGTACTGATTATAAGTTTTACCAGTTCTTTGTCAAAGGGAGCCGCGATCCATTCGTCGTGAGGCACCGTCTTCTTGACGAAAGGCATATTAACCACGATCTCCCGTCTCTCCCGGACCAGTCGTCCGGTGTTCACATATTTCTCGATTTTCGGATACTTGCTGAATCGGCTGTAGATCACATGCTGCTGTCGGAAATCCGTCAGGTTCCTGTAGAATCCGTTGGCGATGAATACGTTGGCGTAGTCCATCCAGCAGTCGCCGGGAGTGGCGCTAAGCAATATCCACTGGTTCAGCCTGGCGATCTTCCGGAACGCTTTGGCCCATTTTCCGGTACCCACCAGCCGTTGCTCATCAAATATAAAGAAGCTGTCGCTTACTAAGATATACTTCTGTATATTGTTCCAGCTGTCCACGGCTGTCGGCTCAAACGGAAAGGGTTCCGCTTCCTTCTCCCAGTCTCGGGTGTCCCGTTTCCTGGCTGTCGTAATAATATAAAGAGGAGGGCCTGAGCCATCAGCCCAGACCGCCGCCTCATAATATGCCAGCGCCGTCCTGCTCTCGCCGGTGCCTACACCGCCCACCAGCACACACCCGTCGTGCATCTTCCGCACGGCTTCCTTCTGGTGAGGATAGAGCTCAACCATCAGAACGGAGTACCCTCACAGTAATCACAGCTGAGTCCTTCGACTCTCGGTTCCGGAGGGAACTTGCTCATGGAGACGCTGACACTCTTCTTCCGGTTCTTCAGGATCGGCTCGAATGCCTTCCAGATGGCTTGATTGGCTATCTGCTGACATTCGTTGCACAGACAGAATCCCTCACAATAGCCGAAGTGAATCACATCATCATGCTCATCCACAACGGCCTGATTATAATGGACATCAAAATATCCATCCCGCATTCCTTCCAGCATACGCTTTCTGGTTTCAAGACGCACAGGCCTTCCCGGTTCCGGAATCTTCTTTCCGCAGATACTGCACACACGAATAATCATCAGAATTCCTCCTCGTCATCGTCGTCCCGGTCCATTCTGGCGTTCAGCGCGCGGCGCGGTTTCCGGGCCACGACAGTCATTTCCTTCAGATATGCCTTGCATCCGGTCTTGCCGTCAACGTCATAGTTGTACGGCCGGATCTCGACGGTGGCGTCCTCAATATCCGTGGAGTCAAGGATGCCAGCGGTTTCCTCGGTCAGGAAGGTCTCCTTTCCGTCCCAGCTGGTCAGCCGAATCACCGGCGGCTGGAACTTTCCGCCCTTTGTGTCATAGCTGACCGCGATATCCAGCTGGTTCTGCGGATCATCGCCTTCGCGGTACGGCGGCTTGTGCTTAATGTACCAGCCGACGCCTTCCAGGTACTCGGCTACCTCCGGCGGGAGGAAGACCGAGAATTTGCGCTCCCCGGTCTTGTTATAGGTGGTCTTCACTCCCCCGAAGTTACGGTAGGAGCCGCGTCCGATCAACACGTGCTCCAGAATCTCATTGTCATTAACTCTCATGTTCGAATCTCCTTTCACATCTTGTCACAGGCGAACATCTCTTCATAGTTCTCCTGATCCAGCCGGATCCGCCAGTGCGGGCAGTCCAGACAGTTCTCATAGCTTGTTTCTCCGCAGGTCGGCTCATGCTGCCATGGCAGCCCACAGTTCGAGCATCCGGAAATATCCACAAAGTCATTGAAGTCTCCGTACACCTCGATGGCCTGGATGGCCTCCGTGCTCATCTCCGTGAAGTAGGAAATATCCACCAGCTCTTCCAGATGGTCGTGTATCGTCTCCGCTTCCATCCACCGGTAGCCCGTGCTTCCGCCGACCGCATAATACTTTCCGTCTTTCTCTCTCATCAGCAGGCCACCGCCCTTCCCGGATATCACCGGTACGAACAGCCCGACCTTTCCGATGAAGATATAGTTGTGGCCTTTGGCGATTGCTTCGTTCAGAACCTCAAGATCTTTCGGAAGATCTTCCAGCTCCGCTTTGGCCTGTTCGTACTGCGGATCCGCCCGGTTCGCCACAACCTTTTCCAGTTTCCTGATCCTTGACCGGATCTTATCCCGTTCCTTTTCCGCGGCGCTCACGTCTTCCAGATGCTCATTCATGTCCAGATAGATCGCCGT